>NZ_JBXAVQ010000003.1:0-507847 GCF_057290995.1 Rahnella sp. 1L-D-7-B-C2
CCTATCGGGTCATGCTGGGTAAATCGCCCTGAGTCCGGATCATAGTAACGGTGTAAATTATAATGGAGGCCGGTTTCTCTGTCGAGGTATTGACCTTGCATCCTCAGGTTTTGCGGGCCGCCGGTTTTGATTTCCCGCTCGTGCGTTTCCCATTTTACCTTTCCCCAGCTGTCCGGCTGTCCGGCTGGCCGTGCCAGCACTTTTTGCCTTCGCTGTCAGTCATGGCCTCCGGCTGGCCATTTAGCCGGTTGTGGAAGTAATAGATTGTGCTGTCGTCACCGGCGCCGTCGATGCGGGCGAGCGGGGCGAAGCTGTTTTGGTCGCTGTAGGCGTAGACCTGCGAATTGTTGCCCGAAAATTCCGCCAGCAGGCGCGGACCTTCCCACAGGAAACGCGTTTCCCTTTCGCTGTGCTTTTCAGCATCAGCCGTCACGCCGTCCATGCGCTGATAGCGTACCCGCTTGCTGATACGTCTCCCAAGCGGGTCATAATAAAAGCTAACGACACATTCCGGCTGCGTATGACTGATGGGCTGATGCAGCACTTCCACCAGCCGGTGTTCGCTGTCGTAACGGTAACGCCAGTCGTCGCCGAAGCGCTGCCACCCGTAGTCACAGCGCAGCCCGGAAGGGAGAATGTGCCAGGCCATCAGGCCGATGCTTTACCGGATGAAGAGCAGAGAGCGTTGATTATGGTGGTTGACAGTTTTGTGACTAAAGTCAACGCAGAGAAGGCAGTCAGGAAGAGCGTGAGACAACGTTAGAATAGCGCGGCGGCAAATGAGTTCGCACCTCACTACCGCAGCTTACCACAAGCAACTACAAGAGGCAGTTAATTATGGCTGAGCACGGTTGAATTTCAGAATAAGGGATTTCCAAAGCGCAGCGCCAGTATATTGTTGGGTTTGTCCCTAACCGGGGTGATAAAAGTACGCCTAATATTAATCTTAAAAGGTAGTGGCTGCGTGAGGCAGGGTTTAAGACGGGAACATATCTCACCGATAAAATAACCGATGGTTATATTGTGCTGGTTCTGGACATGACGAAGTGGACGACCTGAAGCATGAGCAGGAATTACTTCGTCGACAACTGCTGGATATTAAGCAAGCTAACCGGAAGATGAAGAGCGCCGTGCAAGCGGCGCTCCGGGGGATCAAAACTTAACAGGCTAAACGTATAAAAATAGCCGGGAAGATGGAGGGGATCTTTCCGGATTATTTCATATTATATGCATGGATAACTTCTCGCCAATAATTTCAGAGTCTACATCCATAATGATAGATATTTCAATCATTTGCTTTAAGATATTATTATCAATTATTTTACCTTCCTCCACTATAATGCCAACTATAGTATCCAAAGCTAACCCGTACTCATTATAATCAATAAATTCAGAAACCTCGGAGATTTCCGATGATGTAAGAATCGGTTCCAATTTTTTCATCAAATTCACAAAATGATTTTCTAGTCCTTGATATTTAGTATTCATCAACGAGGATTCCTTGGAACATTTGTTGGGAAACCAGATACAATATCTCCATTGCCCTCCTGAACGACTCTTATATCAATGCCATCGCGTGTCCCATTTGTTACAGTTCTTCCTCCACGCCCCGCAGTAGATGTCAGAGAAGGATCTGTCGCTACATCAGATATTTCATGCATTATTTTGTCATCCGACCATTTAGCTGGAAATTCACTCTTTCCTGGATGCCCGGTGCCTGGACGATGACCTCCCCCTGTAGCATCGCCATCTAAAATGTGTCTTCGCCGCTTCGGACTAGCAAGATCCACATGACCTTTGCTAGTTGAACCGCAACTCAATCCCCACGGATCCACCCACCCCAACGCATTCGGTGCATACTGATAAAGATTCAGCCCGCCCGCCAGCCCTATCGGGTCATGCTGGGTAAATCGCCCTGAGTCCGGATCATAGTAACGGTGTAAATTATAATGGAGGCCGGTTTCTCTGTCGAGGTATTGACCTTGCATCCTCAGGTTTTGCGGGCCGCCGGTTTTGATTTCCCGCTCGTGCGTTTCCCATTTTACCTTTCCCCAGCTGTCCGGCTGGCCGTGCCAGCACTCTTTGCCTTCGCTGTCGGTCATGGCCTCCGGCTGGCCATTTAGCCGGTTGTGGAAGTAATAGATTGTGCTGTCGTCACCGGCGCCGTCGATGCGGGCGAGCGGGGCGAAGCTGTTTTGGTCGCTGTAGGCGTAAATTTGCGTCTGGCCAACATTGAACTCCGCCAGCAGGCGCGGACCTTCCCACAGGAAACGCGTTTCCCTTTCGCTGTGCCTTTCAGCATCAGCCGTCACGCCGTCCATGCGCTGATAGCGTACCCGCTTGCTGATACGTCTCCCAAGCGGGTCATAACAAAAGCTAACGACACATTCCGGTTGCGTATGACTGATGGGTTGATGCAGCACTTCCACCAGCCGGTGTTCGCTGTTGTAACGGTAACGCCAGCGTTGATTGTGGGTACTTTTTTGGGTAGTTCTGCCGTAAATGTCGTACTGGTAATCAACGTCTTTATGCTGTGCCACGCGGTTGTGCGGCCATGAGGCGATGTTGAGAGCCGTATCCAGCGGGTTGGAGGCCGGGTCGTAACGAAAAAACTGCGGTTCGGCGGAGATATCGTCATGGCCGGTGAGGCGGTCCGCGTCGTCATAGTGATAACGCACGTCGCTGAACGGCACGGCGCTGCGCACGCCCGTCAGATTGTCGCGCGGGTCGTACTGCCAATGCTCTTTGCGCTGGGCCAGAGAGGCGTGGGCGGTGAGACCGGTCCAGCGTTCACAAATCCGCCCGTGCCGGTCGTAACGCCAGCCGCTGTGGAGCGCGCCCAGAGACCGGCCGGTTTCCCGGTGTAACGCATCGCGGCTGAACCCGGTGATGAGCTGCGAATCCAGCATTATCTCAAGTGCGTGACCGCTGCCGTAGTAGAAGGTTTTGAGCGCGCGGCCGTCCGGCAGCGTGACCGCCGTACGGTTGCCGAGGGCGTCGTACTGATAGTTAACGTCGCCGTTGACGCCGCGCTCGCAAGTCAGCTCACCGGCAAGGTCATAGTCAAGCCGGAGCTGCTGCGTTTCGCCGCCGTTTTGTGAAGTGAATATCGCCGACGTTAACTGTCCGACGGGGCTGTACTGAAACGTCGTCAGGCCGTCCGGCGTCTCTTTGGTTATCAGCTGCCCGCTGAGGTCGCGGATAAACCGGTGAGTCAGCGCCTGCTCGGTGCCTGCGGCGAATGTTCTGCTAATGCTCCGGTCACAAACGTCGTACTCGTAGCGGGTCACCACGCCGTCAAGGCCGTGCTCCTCGATAAGCCGGTCGTTATCTCCCCAGACAAACCGGTAACTTTCTTCGTTCTCATTCTGAAGTCGGGTCAGGCGACCGCGCGCATCGTAGCCACGCATGACTCTGGCGCCGCGCCCGTCGCGGCTAAAGTCCAGTTGCCCGGTGAGCGGATCGTAGCCGTACTCGCGTTGGGTGCCGTCGGCGGCGCGGATGCCGGTCAGCCTTCCTTTTGCATCCCATATGAGCTGCTCCAGCCGTCCTTCGGCAGAGAGCTGGGTGGTCAGCCGTCCTGCGGCGTCGTACTGATAACGCCGCGTCTCACCAGTTGCGTCGGTGATGCTGGCCAGCCGGTAATGTTCGTCGTAGTCGTGTCGGGTGAGATGCCCTGAGCAGTCGAGCGCCGTCAGCAGCTGGCCGCGCTCATTCCACGTAAAGCGGCTGATGCCGCCGAGGGCGTTGGTGTAAGTGATGATCTGACCGAACTCGTCGCGCGCATAACGGCTGACGTTGCCGAGGGCGTCTTGTTCGGCAATCACGCCGTGGCAGGCGTCGTACTGAAGACGGTAAAAGCCGTCCTGTGGATCGATAAAATCGCGGGGAAGTGCCTGTTGCTCCAGCCAGACGGTTTTACTGCTACCGCCCAGCGGGTCGATCTCTTCGATAAGATTGCCGGCGTCATCGTAGACAAACTGGTGTGTAGCGTAGTCGGGGGCGACGGTTTTTGTGAGCTGCTGGTTTTCGTCCCACTGGTAGTGCCAGGTGTTTCCGGCCTCATCGACATAGCGTTCCACCAGATACTCGTCGTTCCAGTGATGCTCGCGGACGGCTCCGTCAGCTTCCGTGACCCGCGTGATGCGCGCATCCAAATCATAACTTATCTGGCTGCGACGCCCGGCGCTGGTTCGGTGTAACACCACCCGCCAGTCGTCGCCGAAGCGCTGCCAGCCGTAGTCACAGCGCTGCCCGGAAGGGAGAATGTGCCAGGCCATCAGCCCGTCGTCGGTGTAATCGAATTCACGCAGCACGACGCCGGCAGCATCCGTCACTTTTGCAAGCTGGCCCGTGAAGCTGTAGGCGTAAGTCATCAGCGTACGTGAATTTTCGTTGCTGTTATCCGCAATTTGCGTCACGCACCGGGGGTGCGAAGTGAGCTGATAATGCAGGCTCACGCTCAGACTTTCTTCAGTGTCGGTCAGTTCTGCCAGCCTTCCCTGTGCGTCATAGTGCAGCAGGATGCCGTTGCCATACTCATCACTTAACGAGGTGAGCCGCAGGTTTTGTGCAGATGCAGGGTCGGGGAGATATAATCGCCAGACGCTGCCGTCCAGATCCGCCACCAGCATTTCCCCCTCGTCACCGGCGGCGACCATCAGGCCGGTGTCGGGGTAGATTTTTCTTTCACCCGCGGCCAGTGAAGCGAAACGCAGTTCGCGCCCGCTCTCATCATGAAAGCAGGTTTGTTCACCTTCATGCACCAGTCGCGTTTCAAAAGGTGTCCGCCAGCCTTGACCAAACATACCGGTGGCCGCATTGCGGCTGTTGTAAAGGCGCTGCCAGTGAAGGGGAAAGCGCGCCGGTAATACAAAATCAAGGTCTTCTTCACCGGCCAGTACTTTGGCACCGGTAGCCGCATGCACGGGCATCGAGGCTGCGCGCGTAGCGGCACCCAACTGACCGGCTGCCATTCCTGCGCCCATCATCATTAATAAGCAGGGCAATTTTTTAAACATTTTGGACGGACTGCGGGAGAGCAGCAAAGTGGCAGCGACCAGTAATAATTCCAGCCCCGGTACTTTGCCGCTGTTGATCGGTCGTACTACAACCGCCGCGCCGCCGATTGAAACATTGGGAGAAACGGCTGTTGAAACGGTCGCTCCGCACGTCGTGCGATCACTGCCACGCACGGCGGGCAAATCGTTAATGGCAACGGTTGACGACCCCTCTGCCAGATATTGCACAGGGCTGGGAGGATGTTTTTCGCAGAGAACGATATCCTGATTCGAAGGGGCAACCGGGCCCGCAGGCAGCGCCACCGTCGGATTGACCAGTTCTTTTAACATGGCCTTACCGCCGCGAAGCAGCATTGCCGCGTAATCTCGTTCGCCTTCAGGTTCCGGTGGGAGTCCAGCCTGTTCGGTGGTACTTAACAAGCGTCCGGCGGCACGCGCGGCTGGAATATCATTGGTGAGTACATTCGTTGCCCCGCTGGAGATAACCCCCGCAGGAGAAGGAGGGAACAGAGCGTTGCCCAGCCCCTCGCTCTCGCTAACGATCTCATCCATCATGCCGGTCGCTTCGAGAACAAAACCTGCGATCATCCCCGCGCCGACACATCCCCCGGCAGCAGCGACCACCGCCCCTAATATGCTACCTGCGGCGATTGCCGGGGCGGCAAGAGTTGCAACGCCTGCAACAATTGCCCCTGCGGCGGCTACCACGATCCCTTGAATCGCTACAGCGGCGATATCTGCCAAAGCACTGGTATGTATTATTGGGTCGCCCAACCGGGCAGCGTGTTCATCAGCCATGATGTTGTCGCCTCCGGCTATGAATGAGTAAGACACAATGACTGGCAGAGTTTTTGCCAGTAAAGGTCTTGCCCATCGGAGAAAGGCTGCAACGCAGTCTGGGTAAAAATCAGCATTTGTTCGCGTTCGGGAACATGGATCGCTAGCTGACGCTGATACTGGATATGTTTTCCGCGCCTGAAATAACAGTTTGTTTCAAGTGCTTCGTAACCCGGGGATTGGGTCAGAGTGCGTGGACGACGGGGATTGCTGTGCAGAAGCTCAATCTGACCCAACAGGAGTGACCACTGGTAATCCAGTTCCTCTCCAAATGTTCGTTCCTTCGCAATAGGGCCCCGGCTGACGATAACGGAGGAACTGTCGTTTTTGCTGCGAAAAATATTCAGGCTGCAATCTTGCCAGTTGTCGTTATCCGGCAACGGGAAGCTGCATTCTTCACAATGATAAAGGCTCATGTTTATTCACTTTCCTTGTTAAAAATTTCATCAACGCTGCTTTGAATTGATTGCTTATAGCCTTCTCCCGGTGCACTGGCAGGTGAACCTGGAGAAGAGGGATTGAGGCCGAGAACACCGCCAACCGTGTTAATTACCCCGTTACCTTCAATCGTGACATTCAGGCTTTTCCCCTTAAGATTGATGGCTCCACTGGCATGTAATTCCAGTGCGCTGTCCCCGCACTCCAGACGAATGAGGTCCCCTGAACCAAACGTCAGGACCTTTACAGCAAGGCTGGTGAGATTTCCGCCGGTGAGCTGTGCCACATCGCCTTTTACCGCCAGTGACTGGCCAACTTTCACCGTTGAGCCCTGAAATCCCTTAATGGCATTGGTTTCATTTCCGGTGACAATTTTTATGCGGTTTCTCTTAATCGCACTGCGTTCGTTACCTTTAATGGTTTTCACCCGATGTCGCTCAACCGTCAGCATCTGGTCATTCAATACCTTGGTTTTCATGTCCTTCTGCGCCTGCATCGACAGAAGTTCCTGGCCGGTGGCATCTTCAAACATCAGCTCGTTATAACCGCTGCCTTTATAGGTTTGTGAGCGAATCGCCATCTGGGTTTTGCTGCCCGGAAGACCGCCGGGTGCGCGGTTGGTGGCATGGTAGGTGCGACCGATAATGATGGGCTGATCGGGGTCACCGTTGAGGAAATCAACGATCACCTCTTGCCCGACGCGCGGTACGGCGATATTGCCGAAACCACTACCCGCCCACGCTTGCGATACGCGGATCCAGCAGGAGCTGTAGTTGTCGGCTTTGTTATAGCGATCCCATGCGAACTTAACCCGCACGCGGCCGTGTTCGTCGCAGAAGATTTCTTCTCCCGGCGGGCCGGTAACGATGGCGATCTGCGGGCCATCCACGCGTGGCTTGAGCTGCGGCGTAGGTCGCCAGGTTTGGCTAGAAGGGATCACTTCAAATTCGGTACTCAGCGTGGTGCCCTGACCTTCATTGCCGATTTGAACCTGTGGCTGGTGGCCGTACATGTTGATGGCGACGACCTGCCAGTTGTCATTCAGGTCTTCGCGGGGATGGTCTCTCAGGGCAAAGCACGCGCCCGGTGAAAGTTGCGGTGAATTTGTGGTGCCGATCGCGATATCTGCATTGTTGCGCCAGCCTTCCATCTGATATTTGGCGAAATCGGCACCGTGTTGTTCATCTTTAAATCGGCCCGGATAATCAAAAATGTCGTATACCGTGTGCTGGTGCCCCATCTTTGACGGACGCTCCTCATACTGTGCCCGCCATTTCGGAGCGGTAAAGGTGTAATCCTGTGTGATCACCTTTGAGGGGCGAACCTGCGCAGTGCGCCGGAAGTTATTGATGCAGTAGGTATCGGTCTCTGAAGCTGCGTTTGGGTTGTAAGGCAGCGCACCGATGCTGAGCAATGCGCTGCAGTTATCCGCGAAAGTTAACTTCTGATCGTTGGCCTCGAGATACTCTTGTTCATAGAAGAAAATGCCCTCTTCGGCGGTCAGTCGTGAGATGAATTCGTAATCGCTTTCCATGAACTGAACGCAAAACTCCCGCGAACCGTGACTTGCGCGGAGTAGTGTGTCGTATTTGTTAATACCCATCTCCCGGAGCAGGGGTTCGATAATGGAGACAATATTCAGGTTCTGGAAACTGCGGCAATTTCGCCGGTGCGAGCTGCGCCAGAAATAAGGCCGGACAGTCATGCGGTACTCCGTCTGATGTTTGCCGGTATCTCCCTGTTCACAACATGTCACGATGCCGCGCACGCGGCGCTTTATTACCTCCCCTTGCCAAATCGTCAGGATCGCCATCTCATCCAGCACCTGATCAAAACCAATCGTCGGGTCGCTGCTGACCAGTACGATATTCAGCGTAAAGAGTTCTGAGTAAGTTTGAGAAAGCTGAAAACTGAGCACCGCGAAGGTGTCTTTTGCCGTGCTGCCTGCGGCGAAGGTAAAGCGTGTTCCGTTAATCGCCATGCTTTTATTCCTTTAGCTTCTGTTGAATTCATTTATCAGAAAGTGACTCCTCTTGTGATTTATATTCAATATAAATCAATAAGATAAATGGATTATCGAAAGGCAAAAGTAGACCTGGTGAAAAACGTTAGCTATGACTTTGATCACAGAAAGCGGACAAAAAATTGAGGTGCTGAGTGTCAAAAGTTATGTCTGAACAGGGAAATAAAACATGAAAGGTGGAAAGAAACAGTGCAGAAAAATAAATCGCACCTGAAACAAAATAATCTCAGGCGAGAAGGGCGCCAGCGGCAATATATGCAGGCATTATTGGATCACCTAACGGCGCAGCGCAGTCAGTGTAAATATCAGCATTTGTCCGTGTTCAGGCTGGTCGATCTATCTGTTTACACTTTTTCTTTGTAAAATTAGCAGGTTGAAATATTACAGAGCCGGTTTGTGGAATTGTTAAAACTACTATGATGTGAATGAGTTCTACTATGTATATATAAAAAACATATAAATTAATAAAGAAAACCCTTCATTGAAACAAGTAAAATTAATAAATGTGATATAGGCACATTAAATCCTCCAGGTTTCATGAGTACAATTTAATTTCACAACGTGAGGGTTTATCATGGCGAATAATATCTATTTAACGATAACAGGAAAGAAACAAGGTTTGATCTCGGCAGGATGTTCCACCTTCGATTCTATAGGTAACAAATATCAGGCTGCGCATCAGGATCAAATAATGGTCGTTTCATTCGAGCATGCATTAACGCGGGCTCAAAATGTAAATCATGGCCCTATTTCTTTCGTAAAATTCATTGATAAGTCATCTCCATTATTTGGAATGGCAATATCTAACAATGAAGAACTTGAGTTGAAATTTGACTTTTATAGAACGTCTGCATCTGGCGCTTATGAGCTTTACTATTCAATCACTGTCAGGAAAGCATTTCTCCATGGAGTCAGTGTTGTTTATCCTCATGCGATTGATCACTCTGGTAATCAACCAGAAGAAATGGTTTCAGTAAACTATCAAAGCATAACCTGGGAACATCATAAGGCAGGCACTGCGGGTTATAGTATTTGGGATGAGCGTATTTTTTAATCTCAAAAAAATGAAGTTTGAAAAAAAATGATGATAAGGCCAAACCCTATGAATAATAAAAATGTGTTCTGTGAGCCAGCGCAAACGAAATTTCCACGATGGGATCTGATGGACTACACCATTTCAAAGTGGGAGAGAAATGGCGAAGAGTACTGGGGGCAGTCATATCTATTTCTATATAAAGACTCTTTCGTTGAATACCACAAAGACTTGATGATTAAGTATGCGAGTGAGGCAAAAATACCCGTGCTGCTTCTAGCCGACGTGGCCTGGCAAGAGGCTGGAGGGAAACCAGATAACTTAAAGCCACAAGTGTTGTTATTCAGACAACTTATAGATAAATTCAGAAGTAATAATGATTATTCAAATAGTGTATCCGTAGGTGTCGTAGCAATGCAAATACGTGTAGTTGCAGAGTTATTAGGTATTAATCCAAAAAATATTTCGAGCAGGCAACAATTACAGATTGGTCGATGTTTATTAAGCGATGATTTCAATTTGAAAATGGTTTCACTGCACCTGAGGGATTTGATAAAATTCGACTATCCTGATGCCAATACGCAAATATTGTCTGATGAAAATTTAATATTGGCAGGTTCAAGATACAATCGTGGAACCCAAAGGAAGAAAGAAGATTTCATTAGGGCTATGTCACTCCCTGATGACAGTCCTGAACGTGATTGCATTTCATACGGGCTTGCTATCATAAAACGAAGGAGTCGAGTTAAAAAGTTAATGGGGATTCAATAATGGAAAACCAGGGCAAAGCTTCACTTTCAAAGCTTCTTAAATCGGCGCAGTATTTTTACTGTCTTTTCTGTGCATTATTAATTTTTGCATTTTCTATTATAGATACAATTCACAGTGATGAAAGCATCCATCGATGGTGTGACAACGTCAATGGTGTTGATGGTATGGACGGTAATGTAACCAGAGGATTCTCATCATTTACAAGCGCTTTATTTTTGATCCCATTGTTATTTTCTTTATATACTGCCGTTCAAAACAAAAGACATTTTCTTTCTGCTTCAATAATATCTTTAATAATCTACTGGTTCTGGACATTCTTCGGCCGGTTCTGGTCTTGCTGAGTTATTTTTCTTGTACCGCTCGTGGTAAATCGCGCCTGAAATACAACAACCTCAGGCGCGCAAGCCGCTAACCCAAATACTCAATAATAGACAGGCCGCCGTTGTAGTCGGTGCTGTAGATAATGCCCTGTGCATCGACAAATACGTCGCAGGACTGGATCACTTGTGGTCTGCCCGGACGTTTATCGACCATCCTTTCCGGGGCGGCGGGCACCAGCGCGCCGGTTTCTTTTGGCTGATAGGGATTGCTGATGTCGTAGGCACGCACGCCTGCATTCTGGTAGGTGGCGAAAATGAGCGTTGAGCTGATGAAGCTTCCCGGCCGGTTTTCGTGCAGATTGTGCGGGCCGAAGTGCGCGCCTTTGCTGACGTAATCCCGCTCATCCGGCTGCGGGAAGGTGGAAATACTCACCGGATTCGATGGCTCCCGCACGTCGAACAGCCAGATCAGCTTCTCGCCGTCTTCCTGATTGTCGAGCACCGCTTCGTCCAGCACTACCAGCAAATCCCGGTCCGGCAACGGCAGCGCGGTGTGCGTGCCGCCACCAAAAGGCGGGCTCCAGTTGCGGTGCGAAATCAGCTGCGGCGCAGTGCGGTCTTTGATATCCAGCAACGTCAGACCACCGTCACGCCAGCTGGCGTAGGCTGTGTCGCCGCTAATGATCGCGTGATGCAGCGCGTAGCGTTTACCTTCCGGCCAGTCCGGGGTTTCGCCTCCTGCGGTATGCATACCCGGCAGCCACCAGCGTCCGGCGACCTGCGGATTGCGTGGATCGGCCAGGTCAATCGTCAGGAAGATATAATCACAGTAGCCGTCAATCAGCGCGGAAATGTAAGCCCAGCGCCCGCCGACGTACCAGATGCGATGAACGCCGATGCCTTCCAGCCCGAGAAAGCCAATCTCTTTTGGGTGATCGGGCGTCGATATATCAAAAATGCGTACGCCTGCGCTCCAGCCCCGCTCACGTGTGCCTTGCACTGTCTCGCTGACCGGGCGGGTGTAATAGACTTTCTCATCGGCGAAACGTACGTCGGCGAACAAATCGCGGGCGTTGATCACCAGCAGCAGATCATCGTGCGCCTGCAGATGCACGTTCCAGGTGCCAGGCGGGGCAGCGACGAAACCGGCAGGGCGCGGATTTTTCGGATCGCGCACATCCACGATAGAAAATCCCTGCGACACCATATGGCCGATATACGCGTAGCCACGGTGCACCATGACCTGCACGCCGTCAGGTTTGCCGCCCTGATCGCTGTGGCCAATCAGCCGCATATTGCGGCAGTATTCGGGTTGGGGAAGAGATTGCTTTGTCATTGTGTTGCCTGTCACCCTGTGTAATTAACCATCATTCGACCGGAAGACAATTCATTGAGCGTTTAAACACGCTTTTGGAATGCGTTAATGAATTGATAGTCCGAGTTTTGATGACCGCGCTTCGACTGGCAACGAACGAAAACGTATAAGTTAATGCTAAAGGGTATTAGCCATCCGGATGTCCGGGCGTAGGATGGTAACAGCTTCTATATTAAGGAAATCCCGATGAGTGATACTGATATCCGTGTGGTAACCGGCCCGGCCAACTATTTTTCTTTCCCAGGTGCGATTGATCGTCTGAGCGATTTTTACAAGCCTGAGCAGCTGGATAAGGCGCTGTGGATCTACGGTGAACGGGCGTTAGTTGCAGCTCAGGATTATCTGCCTGATGCGTTTAGTGCTTCGCAGGCCAGGCGCGTGCTGTTCAAGGCGCATTGCAGCGAAACCGAAGTGCAGCGAATTGCTGACATCGGCGGGGGGGATCGTCAGGTCGTGATCGGCATCGGTGGTGGCGCGGTGCTGGATACCGCGAAAGTGGTGGCGCGCCGTCTGGGATTACCGGTAGTGGCAGTCCCGACCATCGCGGCCACCTGCGCCGCGTGGACGCCGCTGTCGGTCTGGTATAACGACGAAGGGCAGGCGCTGCGTTACGAAATCTTCAACGACGCCAATCATCTGGTGCTGATCGAGCCGCGCATTATTCTGGCTGCGCCGAAAGAATATCTGCTGGCCGGGATCGGCGATACGCTGGCGAAATGGTATGAAGCTGTGGTGCTCAGCCCGCAGCCGGAAACGCTGCCGCTGACCGTTCAGCTCGGGCTGAATACTGCGATGACGATTCGCGACGTGCTGCTCAGTCAAAGTGAAGCCGCGTTGCAGGCGCTGGCGGATAACCAACTGACGCAACCGTTCCTCAACGTGCTCGATGCGATCATCGCCGGTGGCGGTCTGGTCGGCGGGTTGGGGGATCGCTACACGCGTATCGCCGCCGCGCATTCGGTGCATAACGGCCTGACTGCACTGCCGCAGACCGATGCCTTCCTGCACGGCACCAAAGTGGCGTACGGCATTCTGGTGCAAAGCGCGCTGCTCAGTCAGCCGGAGGTCTTGAGACAGCTGAAGGCGCTGTACCGCGTTCTGGATCTGCCGGTGAGCCTGGCGGAATTGAATGTCGATATTCACGATGAAAAGCAGATTGCGCGCCTCATTGAACGCACGCTACAGAAAGGGGAATCGATCCATCTGTTGCCAGGCTATCCCGACGCGAAACAGCTGCGTCTGGCGCTGGAATTTGTTGAAAGAAAATGAAGTAAAACCGGCGCGCTGACCTAAAAATCCGCCGTTTTGTCAGGATAATGTAAACGGCAGTTCAACAGAATTCATCCACTGTGGGCCTGCCGGTTTCTTTAACAGAGCGTTGTAAAGTTGTTTAAAAATCGGGTGATACCGTGAATATTTCAGGCAGCGGAAATCATTCATGGAACACTCATCCCTCAACGACATCGAATCCCTCAGCGGCACGCAGTCCGCTGATACTTCCAACAGCCAAAAAGCCAGCGGATTCAGTTTGTTTATGGATTTGCTGAGCGGCGCATGCGTGCCGGATAACCTCTGGCGTGACCGGATGTTCCGCGTGAAGTACGCCGTCCGCACTTTATTGCACCCGCTGGATACGCTGAAAGTCCTTAACAAAATGGCCGCCGAACCGGTCTGGCAGGAAGCGTTCACTGTGCAGACCAAACTGCCGAGCAAAATTCACAAACCTTATCTGTATCTCGGGCTGCCATCCGCCGGTCGCGCCGGGGCACTCCTTGATCACTATGAGTTCGTCAGAAATCTGGAAAACGTGCAGCTACGTAACACTTTTCTCAGCGCAGAAGGTCGCACCGTGAACCAGTTCAGCGGCAAAGATGGCGAAACCTTTAGCGTGGTGCTGGGGTCGATCGGTAAATCCGAGCGTGAAGGCGAAGCCAATATGTTTCTGTACATGGAAGAGACACTGCTGGCGGCGCTGACGTTCAGCGTGGTGCAACGCCCGGAAGGGCTGACGATGATCGTCGGCGGATTCCAGGGGGCGCATCGCTCAACCCCGCATGAGGTGATTAAACAGGCGACCAAATCGTGCTACGGACTGTTCCCGAAACGTCTGCTTCTGGAAAGCCTGCAGCGCATCGCCGCGCAAACTGGCGTGCAGCGTATTCTGGCGGTCAGCGATACCGGCCATGTGTTCCGCAGTCTGCGTTACCGTCACCGCAAGAAAAACGTGTTTGTCGCCAGCTATAACGAATTTTGGGATTCCATCAGTGCGGCGCCGTATTCATCTGCGTTATACGACGTACCGTTGACGTTACCGCGTAAAACCATGGAAGAGCTGCCGAGCAAAAAGCGTTCTGAATACCGTAAACGCTATACCTTGCTGGATGAATTAAACCAAAGTACAGCGTCATTACTGAAAGCCTGAAACAACGTTTTTTGTGATTTAACACGTCTGAAATTCACTCGCTGTAGCAAGCAACAGGGCCAGGGATTGGCCTTTCCTCCCGTTTTCGTGTGACTTGTATGGCAGCTTAACGCGCCTCACTTTTTCCTTCCTCAGATCTACGCTCATTTTAAGTCACGGTTTCGTAAAGCATTAGTGCGTTAATGATTCAATTCATAACTAATAGATTATGAATAATCGCGTCAATTGTGTTTTTTTTATGAATGAGAATGTTACACGTATCGCAAATCCGTCTGACAAAAACCCTCCCGCTGCGCTAAACGTGAGTTAATTCACATCTATTCATTCATTTCGCCTATATAAAACGCAATATCTATAAAAATGAAACACAGGTTCATAAATTCAAACTCTCTGGGCGGGAAACGCAATGAACACAGAAAAACCGATTTTATTCAGGCATCAGCTGGCGTACGGCGGCGGTAATTTACTGGGCAGCGGGGCGCTGGCCATTGCTGGTATCTGGCTGCTCTATTTCTACACCACATTCTGTGGCCTGACGCTGCTACAGGCTTCGGCGATCTTTTCTGTCGCCAGCATCATCGATGCAATCAGCAACCCGCTGATGGGTTACCTTTCCGATAACTTCGGCAAAACGCGCCTCGGCAAACGTTTTGGCCGCCGTCGCTTCTTTATCTTGCTCGGCATTCCTCTGATGATGTTCTACCCGCTGCTGTGGGTTGAGGGCTTCGGCTTTTGGTATTACCTGTCCACTTACGTGGTGTTCGAACTGATCTACACCTCGGTGATGGTGCCGTACGAAACCCTCGCGACGGAAATGACCACCGACTTCTCCGCGCGCTCTAAGCTGACTGGCTACAAAGCGATCTTCGGTAAAGTGGCCAATTTCCTCGCCGCGTTTATTCCCGGTCAGTTCATCCTTATCTACGGAAAAGACTCCGCCGAACCGTTCTTCTTCACTGCGCTGACTTACGGCGTGATCTTATGCGTCGCCATTGGCATGCTGTATCTCTCTTCCTGGGAACGTCCGACAGAAGAAACCACACCGGTTGATGAGAAGAAAATGACGCTGGGTAAAACCATGCTTACGCTGCTGCGTGACATGAAATCTACCTTCCACCTGCGCGTGTTCCGCAAACATCTGGGCATGTACCTGTGCGGATTCGGGGCGGAATGGCTGTTTGCTTCGGTCTTCACTTATTTCATCATTTTCGTTTTGCAATATGATCCAACCATGGTCGCCGGGCTGAGCAGCCTGAACTCGATTCTTCAACTGTTCTCCACCGCGATCTTCATCGGGATTTGCGTGAAGCACGGCTTCAGCAAGCCTTACATTCTGGCGCTGGGCATTGTGGTGTTCTCGGTGGCCTGCTACAGCCTGCTGCATTTCCTGCATCTGCCGCAGCAGTACGCCACGGTCGCCATGCTGACCATCACTGTCATCTTCGGTATCGGCACTGGCGGCGTGTATTACATTCCCTGGACGGTTTACACCTTCCTTGCGGACATTGATGAAGCCTTCACTGGCCGTCGTCGCGAAGGCATTTACGCCGGTGCCATGACCTTCTCCGGCAAGCTGATGCGCTCGGTGATCGTCTTCGTGATGGGCGCTATCCTCAGTTTCTACGGCTTCCAGTCCAAATCTCACACCCAGCCCGAAAGCGCCGTTACTGCCATTGCGATGGTGTTCTGTATCGGGGTGATTGCACTGGCGCTGATGGCGATGGTGTTCAGTAATCAGATGAAGCTGAACCGCAAAACTCACCTGGTGGTACTGGGCGAAGTGGCGCGTATCAAAGCGGGCGGAGAAATCAGCCAGATCCAACCGGACGTTCGTGCGGTAATGGAAAACCTGATTGGCTATCCGTACGAACAATGCTGGGGCAACAGTGAAGTCTGCCGCAAAATCTTCGATACGCCCGCCGTTGACCTGAACGATCCTAAACCGATGGTGAGCACCACGCAGCACCCGTAATTCCTGAGCTTTACCTTACTCACGATAACCTAACCGACTGGCCGGTACACCCGGCCAGCGACGCCTTACGCATTCAGGATGAGAAAGATTATGTGGGAACGACACCTGTTTATTGTCGCGCTGTCTCTCGGGGCAAGCGCACAGGGCATGGCCGCCGCATTGCCTGCCCCCGGCAGTCTGGTCTGGCACAGCATCACCTTTGGCCAGTCCACCGATATTAATTTTGCGACTAACGTTTTGCCGGAAAAAATCGGTATGAACGAAACCCGGCTGGCGGACGGTAAAACCATCCCCGCCGCCGGAACGCCGCTGACGACGCCG
Organism: Rahnella sp. 1L-D-7-B-C2; assembly: GCF_057290995.1. Taxonomy (NCBI): domain Bacteria; kingdom Pseudomonadati; phylum Pseudomonadota; class Gammaproteobacteria; order Enterobacterales; family Yersiniaceae; genus Rahnella; species Rahnella sp. 1L-D-7-B-C2. The sequence goes on from NZ_JBXAVQ010000003.1 coordinate 16,534, forward strand.
TTTACCGTTGAAAGCCGCGGCGGAAAGGTGGGTAACAGCCACGACGGATTAACCTATTTCTACACGCGCTTACCGGCTGACGTGAATTTCCAGCTGGAAGCGGACATCACGCTCAACCAGTTTGGACCGGAAAACGGTGCAAAACCGGCGGGTCAGGAAGGCGCTGGTTTGCTGGTGCGCGATATTCTCGGAATGCCACGTGAGCCGGTGACCAAACCGGGCATCGAGGAATTGCCAGCGGCGTCCAATATGGTCATGAACAGCGTGATGGCGACAGGCGATAAACCACCGGTGGTTGCGTTGATGGCCAGACAGGGCGTGAAGCAGCCGTGGGGCAATACCGGCATCGGCATTGTGCGCGAAAGTTATCATCCGCTGACCACCCCCGCGCATTTCTCCCTGCGCCTGACGCGCACGGACACCGGTTTTGACGTCGCCTATGCGCCTCAGGGCAGCGAACAGTGGACGACGAAAACTGCCGAAGGCGCTGACCGCATCACAATGCTTGATAAAACCGGCTATTACGTCGGGTTCTTCGCCTCGCGCAACGCCAGCATTACCGTCAATCACGCGAAGCTGACGCTCAGCGAAGCGCACACGCAGCCTTCCGCACCCTACGTGACGCCGTCACTGAAGCCGCGCATTGAAGTGATGTCCTCTCCGGCGATCACCCGACGCGACGGTGTTTTCCAGTTGCGCACTAACGGTGACGGGCAGTTGCAGATTGAACAGGGCGGCAAACCGCTGCTTCGTCAGCAAACCGTGCGCGGCGGCGAAGTGGTCGCGGTGCCGTTCCACGCCGACCAGCCCGCAACGGTACTGCGCGTGACGTTTACGCCGAAAAATGGCCAGCCGCTGATGCAGGAATTTCCAGTCAGTATGGCGCTGGTGAGCAATCCGGATGAATTGTACGTCTCAGCGCAGGGCGCAGCGGGCAATGACGGCTCCCGCGCGCATCCGCTGGATTTCGCCAGCGCGGTCAATCTGCTGGCACCGGGCGGTACGCTTTGGCTGGAGGATGGTGACTATCCGGCAAGCTGGATCCCGGCGACCGCCAGCGGCACGGACAAGGCGATGAAAACGCTGAAAGCGCAGGGCGATAAGGTGATTTTCAACGGCTTGAAACTCGACGCCAGTTACTGGAACGTGCAGGGCATTACCGTGACGAAGAAAAGTTTCCATGTTGCCGGAAGTTACAATCATATCGACCGCGTTAAAGCACATCACGCCGACGATACCGGCATCTGGGTGGCCTCGCCGGACGGCATCGGTCGCGCATTGTGGGCGAGCCACAATCTGATCAGCAATTCAGAATCCTGGGGAAATCAGGATCCGGGGCGGAAAAATGCCGATGGCTTTGCGGTGAAAATGCGCGTCGGTGAGGGCAACCGTCTGGTGAACTGCTATTCCCACGACAACGTGGATGACGGTTTCGATCTGTTCAATAAGATCGAGGACGGCCCGAACGGCGTTGTCACGATTGAAAACAGTTTCTCGGTTCACAACGGCAGCAACGGTTTCAAACTCGGTGGCGAAGGATTACCGGTCGCGCACGTCGTCCGCCATAACGTGGCGGTGGAAAACGGCATGGACGGCTTTACCGATAACTTTAATCCCGGCGCACTGGTGATTGAAGACAACCGTGCGCTGAACAACAAACGCTTCAACTTCCTGTTCCGCCCGTCGCCTTATACCCCCGCTGATAAACTGGGCGTGTTCAAAGGCAACGTTTCGCTGCGTACTACGGAGGGCAAGTACGACGATGCGGTCAGCGGCAACGCAGATGACAGCAATTATTTCTATACCGGCCATAAAAGCGTGAATAACACCGGAAAAGAAATACAGCCGCAGGATTATCTTTCTATGACACTCCCGGAACCTGTGATGCGTAATCCGGACGGTACGTTTAATTATCAAGATTTTCTTAAAAAGAAATAAATGAAGTCAAAATAAGACTGAAGTCTTAAATACAAACATAAAAACACTACTCAATATCTCTGGGATTATTAAAACATGAAAAATAACAGACTGCTGCTCTGCGGTCTGCTGCTGGCCAGCGCCGGTAGTCAGGCTGTCACTATTGATCTTCGCCATGAATGGCTGGACGACAGTAAGCAAAATAAAGACCGGGCGATGGTGTCACACCGTTTTGCCAGCGGCTTTGGTTTCTCGCTGGAAGCCAAGTGGAAGTCCGGAGGGGATAACCCAAACAAACCCTTTAATAATCTGGTGGATAACGGCACAGAGAGCACCGTCAGCTATCAGTATAAAGTGACGCCAGCGTTTTTCCTGCAACCCGGTTTTACGCTGGAATCCAGTTCGGATAACAGCATCTATAAGCCATTTTTAACCGCCGGATATACCTTCGACAGCGGCATCTACCTTAATGGCCGTTACCGTTATGAATATACCCGATATACCAAAGAGAATACCGAAGACCGTAAAACCAATCGGGGCGAAATCTGGCTGGGATATCGTCTTGCCGACTGGCGTTTCGAATATAACTATATTTATAAACACAGCGACCAGGTGTTATACGACAATGATAAATGGGATTACGAACAGGATCTAAAAGTCGCTTATAACATTAATAAACAATGGACGCCGTATGCGCAGATCGGCGATGTCTCAGTGCGCAAAACCACCGACGAACGCCAGACGCGGTTCCGTCTTGGCGTGCAATACAATTTCTGATAGCTAAACTTCAACATGTCTGACAGACACGCCGGTCGGTTCAACACTTACCGGCGTTTTTAGGTTTCTGCCTGTGCGGTCGTTCAAACTTCTGGCGCATCCCGCCAGATTCTGCCTACTTCGCCGCACTGCATGGCCACGGCGCCAGCTGGGTGCGCCTGTCTTATGACAAATGGCACCATTTACTTATCCGGGTGAAGTTCCTTTCAACGATAAGCCGGAAATGTGGAATGCGAAACGCGTTGCCACCTCTCTTCAGCAGCCGTTTGATTGAGCAAAATAAACCGGATACGGTGAAACGTCACGCGACGCCGGAGTTTGAACCGATCCGCCGTCGCCTTGCCGGGAATGAATAGCCTGGCAAAATAATAAGGTTGTTTACGTTCGTTTATATTTCCATGAAACCTCACTCAAATATAAACGAACGATTTAAACTGCTTTTGCAGGTTGACAATAATATACAGCATGGGTAAATTGCACGAGCCGGAAGTTGCGGCCTTTATCCACTAATACATAAGAGACTAATGGACACAGTATTTAGTAACTCACCGGACGACGCTGACATAGCGCGCCGGAATTTTAAACATGAAATCGATTGTGATCATTTCATCGTTTGGGTGTGCCTCGCCAGAGCCTGATGCTCTTGTGTTATCTCACCTCAACCTGAATGTCACGGTCCCGAGGTGTGTTATGAAGTTCAAATCTACCCTTTTTGCCGATGTCAGAACGCTGACGTCCACTTTGCGTGTCCGCCCGTCCCGCGACAGGACGCTGGGTGCCCGTAAGAAAGATTCGCCATCCATTTTTTCTTCTAAAATCAACGGAATGAATTTCTCTTTGATCACCTGGCGTGTCAGTCCTGTCACCGGCCGGCTGGAGCAGCGTTGTATCGTTTCTGACAGCGAAGAACCGCAAAGTCGGTTTTCCCCCGCCTGATTCAGCCCGTGGCATTTTTGCCGCGCTGAACATCGTCTTTATTGACGGCTGACCGTTATCGTCTTTTTTATTATTTCTGTTCATGGAAATAATAAAGAGAGCGGCGAAGCCATGCCGAAATAAAAGACAAATAATCGATTTCACTCCGTTTATTTAACTCTCGTGGTTGAAAGGGAATTAATAAATGGCGGGAAGTCCTGCGCATTAAAATTGATAAATACCGCTCGCTTAATTAACGCGAATGTTTTTGGCAGGAATATCGCTCGGCAAAATCTGCCGAAGCGTTGAAAGCCATGGTCCGCACGACCGCCAGCGTATTGCGTCGCGATGCGGCAGGACAACCGGGCAAACCAAACAGTGGTTCTGATCCGCTGAACAAGGTGCTGCAGCCCATCGCGGCACCTGTCCTGACGCTTAACTTCGCTGTCAGCTTTTGACCAAAATCTTTTCATCATAAAAGAATAACAACGACAACCCTGAAAAAGGGGAGCAAAGAAATGACTGTAATGACCATGACCACCCAATCCGGAACCCAGCTGCTGATCAACCTGGCTGGCGCGATCGCGCTGCTGCTTTGGGGTTCCCATATGATTTCGACCGCGCTGCAACGCGGTTTTGGTACACCGCTGCGTAACTGGATGGGGCGGCACCTCACCAGCCGCTGGATGGCGCTGCTGGCCGGTATCGGCATCACCGGCCTGTTGCAAAGCAGTACGGCGGTCAGCCTGATGGCGACCTCCTTTACCGCCGCCGGAACCCTGGGCCTCGCACCGGCGCTGGCGGTGATGCTCGGCGCAAACGTGGGCTCCACGCTGGTGGTACAACTGATGAGTTTTAACACCGGTGTTGCTGTCCCGCTGCTGATACTCAGCGGCTTCGTGGTATTTAAAATCCGCGATCATTCTGGTTTCGAGAGCGCTGGTTGCGCGCTGATTGGCCTCGGCCTGATGCTGATGTCGCTTAGCCTGCTGGGCGCGACGCTTAGCCATATCGAAACCACGCCGGTGTTCCACGCCGTGATGCAGGGGCTGGAGGGCGACACGCTGATCGCACTGCTGGTGGCGATCGTCCTGACGCTGATTTGTCACTCGAGCGTCGCGGTGATTTTGCTGATTGCCTCGCTGGCCGCCACCGGCGTGATGACACCGGTCACAGCGATGGTACTGGTGCTCGGGGCGAATATCGGCGGGGCATTGCCGCCGGTGCTCAACGCCGGTTCCGCCGCTGCACGCCGTCTGCCGGTGGGAAATCTGCTTATTCGGGGTGCAGGCTGCGTGCTGGCGCTGGCGATGATGCCGGTGCTCAGTACGCTCGCCGACAGGCTGGCGCTGACGACGCCGCAGTGGGTGATCGGTTTTCACACGGCATTCAGCGCAGTGCTGGCGGCGGCCTTCATCGGCCTGACCGCACCGATGGCCCGTATGCTGGAGCGACTCTTGCCGGAAGCCGGGCGCGCCGTTGACGCCGGAATGCCGATGTATCTCGACGAAGCCGGGCTGGATATCGCCTATATCGGGCTGTCCAACTCGGTGCGTGAATCGCTGCGCGCCGCCGACATGCTGAACTTGATGCTCGACCGGCTGCGGACGCTGTTCCATGCGCCCGAAAATCGTTCAGCGGCAGACATCCGCCAGCTGGATCACCTGCTTGACGGACTGAGTGCGGCGATCCGCGCGTATCTGGCCGATCTGGGGCAGGACGGGCTGAGCGATTCTGACGCCGACCGCGCGCAGGAGATCCTGATGTTTGTGATCAACACAGAGCACGCCGGAGACATTCTCTCCAGCAGCCTCGCGCAGCTGGCGACACGTCGTGCGCAACGGGGTGAGCTGTTCAGTGAATTCGAGTTGCATAACATCGGCCTGCTGCATGCGGAAATTCTGACCAGCCTGCGTCTGGCGGTCACCGCGTTCCTTGGCGAAGACCTGCCTGCCGCACATCAGCTGGTGGCGCGAAAGGAAGTGATCCGCCAGATCGAAGCCACGGCCAGCCGTGAGCATTTTAAAAAGCTGCGTGAGGATAAAAATGCCTGGGCGGAATCGGGCGATATTTTCCAGCGCGTACTGCGTGATTACCGCCGCGTACATCATCACATTGCCGCCGTGGCCTATCCGGTGATTGACCGGCTGAGTGATGAAAGTCTGCCGGTGAGAAATGACCGGGACAGGCTGCAGGAAGGCAGACCATGAGGCGCAGTCGGTTCTGGAATAATCCGATAATCCCTTTAGCCCCTTTAATTGGGGCTATAGTTAATCGATTGTAAAAGCAAGAAGCACAGCATGTGATTGTGCTCAGCCTCACAAACAGGAGCATCATTTTGAACAGCAATTTGACCAGCAGCACGCAGGATACTACCCCGGAAACACCCCCGAATCCCGCCATACACGGCGGGGATTATGCGTTCTTCTTCGACGTCGATGGCACGCTGGCAGAAATCTGCCCCGAGCCGGACGCCGTCAGTATCCCCGTTAATGTCCGTAACAACCTGCAAACTTTGTCGGTGGCCTGCAATGGCGCGCTGGCGCTGATCTCAGGCCGCCCGATTGAGCAACTGGATCAGCTCGCCACGCCGTTTGTCTTCCCGGCCGCCGGTGTTCACGGCGCAGAACTGCGCGACAGCGCAGGCAATCTGCACCGCGTTTCCCTGCCGGAAGCGGTGGCGGTGCCTTTACTGCATATGCTGGAACAGGGAATGGCGGAAATGCCGGGTACGCTGCTCGAGGCCAAAGGGATGGCGTTTGCGCTGCATTACCGTCAGGCAACGGATTACCAGCAGCAGGTGTTAACGCTGGCTGAAGCCGCTGTGGCGAAGTTTCCGCAGCTGATGTTACAGCGCGGGAAATGCGTGGCCGAAATCAAACCCCGCGGCAATGATAAAGGGGCCGCCATCACCGAATTTATGCAGCAGGCGCCGTTTGCTGGCCGCACGCCGGTGTTTGTCGGTGATGACCTGACCGATGAAAAAGGGTTTCAGGCCGTCAACGCGCTGCACGGGATCACCGTGAAAGTCGGAGAGGGGTCAAGCCATGCGCGCTACCGGCTCGGGAAAGTCACCGACGTTTACAGCTGGATTGAACAAATGCTTGAACAAGCGATGTTACAACGTCACCTAAATAACAATAATGTAGAAGTAAAGGAGTCCAGTTTATGAGTCGCCTCGTTGTAGTCTCTAACCGTATTGCCATCCCTGATGGCACCAAATCCGCCGGCGGTCTTGCCGTCGGTATTGTGGATGCATTGAAAAATACTTCCGGCCTGTGGTTTGGCTGGAACGGTGAAATCAGCGAAATCTCTGAGAGCGAAGAAGATGATATGAGCGTCGTGGAAGACGACGGTATTACGTATGCCTCGGTCCCGCTCAATCAGAACGATTACGATCTTTATTATTGTCAGTTCTCCAACGCCGTCCTTTGGCCTGCGCTTCATTACCGCATCGATCTGGTGGATTACCAGCGTGAAGCCTGGGAAGGTTACTGCCGTGTAAATGACCTGCTGGCGAGAAGATTGCTCCCGCTGCTTAAACCTGACGATATTCTGTGGATCCACGATTATCATCTGCTGCCTTTTGCTGCGTCACTGCGGAAACTGGGCGTGACCAACCGCATCGGTTTCTTCCTGCACATTCCGTTCCCGACACCTGAAATCTTCAACGCAGTGCCGCCTCATAACGAGCTGCTGGAAATGATGTCGCAGTACGATTTGCTGGGTTTCCAGACCGAAGGCGACCGTCTGGCGTTTCTCGATAATCTGGGCGAACTGACCACTTTGCAGCCGACCGGCACTTACATGCATCAGGCTTTCGGTAACACCTTCAGCACCGGTGTTTATCCGATCAGCATCGCGCCGGACAGCATCAAAGAGATGGCCGAAGGGCCACTGCCCTCCAAACTGGCGGCGATGGAGCAGGAACTGCGTGAAGCGCAAAATATCATTTCCTGTGAGCGTCTGGATTACACCAAAGGTCTGCCGGAGCGTTTTCTGGCGTTCGAAGCGCTGCTGGAGAAATTCCCGCAACATCGCGGTAAAGTGCGTTACTCACAAATCGCACCGACGTCGCGCGGTGATGTGCAGGCTTATCAGGATTTGCGCCACCAGCTTGAGACCGAGGTCGGACGCATCAACGGTAAATATGGCAGCCTGAACCAGACGCCGCTGTTTTACCTCAATCAGCATTTCCAGCGCAGTTTACTGATGAAGCTGTTCCGCCTGACCGACGTCGGGCTGGTCACGCCGCTGCGTGATGGCATGAATCTGGTGGCGAAAGAGTATGTGGCGGCGCAGGATCCGAAAGATCCGGGTGTGCTGGTGCTTTCTCAGTTTGCCGGTGCCGCCAATGAACTGACCGCTGCGCTGATCGTCAACCCCTATGACCGCGATGATGTCGCCGCCGCGCTGGATAAAGCACTGACCATGCCGCTGGAAGAGCGTATTGAGCGCTACAACGACATGATGAACGTCCTGCATAAAAACGATATCGCCAACTGGGGCGATACCTATCTGAAAGATCTGAACGCCATCTCCACCCACAGCATCGGCCATGACGCCGTGGCGTAAATAACATCGTCACATTCCACTTTCTGGCGCAGCCCTGAGTCCGGGCTGCGCTCTTTCAGCAATACAGAGGCTTGTATCATATGGAAAACACCAAAATTCAGATGAAGGATCCGACTGAGTTCGATGTGGAAGACGATCGCCTGACTGAACTTGAACCTATTGAACTGATTCTTGAAAGAATGATGGACGCCGAGCCAGAGCCGGAGATGATCGAAGGCCTGCCGCATTCTGATGCGCTAACGCCCGCCGACCGTTATCTGGAACTGTTTACCGCCGTGCAGTCCTCGCACCTGTTTGAAGACAGCAAAACCTTTCCCGACTGCCCGCCGAAAATGGATCCGCTGGATATTCTCCTGCGCTACCGCCGTATCAAAAATCATCCCGGCTTTAACTTACAGCGCTTTGTGGACGCCCACTTTTCGCTGCCTGCGCACCACGGTGATGAGTATGTTTCCGATCCGGGCGACTCCCTGAAAGAACACATCGATAAGCTTTGGCCAGTCCTGACCCGCCAGCCGGAAGATCACGTGCCGTGGTCTTCTCTGCTGCCGTTGCCACAGGCGTACGTCGTGCCGGGCGGGCGTTTCAGCGAGACTTATTATTGGGATTCCTACTTCACCATGCTGGGGCTCGCGGAAAGCGGTCGTAACGATCTGCTGCGCACCATGGCGGACAATTTCGCGTGGATGATCGAAATCTACGGGCACATTCCGAACGGCAACCGCACCTATTACCTCAGCCGCTCACAGCCACCGATTTTTGCGTTGATGGTCGAACTGTTCGAGGAAGACGGCGTGCGCGGCGCGAAGCGTTATCTCGATCACCTGTTGATGGAATACGATTTCTGGATGGACGGTGCGGAATCATTGACGCCCAATCAGGCTTATCGTCACGTGGTCTGCTTGCCGGATGGCACGTTGCTTAACCGTTACTGGGATGACCGTGATACCCCGCGCGATGAATCCTGGCGGGAAGACGTAGAGACCGCCAAACTTTCCAGCCGTCCGGCCAACGAGGTGTACCGCGATTTACGTGCGGGTGCAGAATCCGGCTGGGATTATTCGTCGCGCTGGCTGCGTGATGCCGACCGCCTCGCCAGTATCCGCACCACGCAGTTTATCCCGGTGGATCTCAACGCGTTTCTCTACAAGCTGGAAAGCGCTATCTGCAACATTTCCGGCCTGAAAGGCGATAAAGTCACCGCCACGCAGTTTCGTGAAAAAGCTGACCTGCGCCGCGAGGCGATCAACCGCTATCTGTGGGATGAAGAAGAAGGGTGCTTCCGCGATTACGACTGGCATCAGCAAAAAATGGCGCTGTTTTCTGCCGCCAGCGTGGTACCGCTGTACGTCGGCCTCGCGACTCACGCGCAGGCCAAACGGCTGGCCGGGGCGGTGCAAAATCGCCTGCTCACGCTGGGTGGAATCATGGCAACCGAATACGACACCGGCGAACAGTGGGATAAACCCAACGGCTGGGCACCGCTGCAATGGATGGCCATTCAGGGCTTTAAGCTGTACGGCAACGACGCTCTCGGCGATCTCATCGCCCGCAGCTGGTTGAAAACGGTCAATCAGTACTATCAGCAGCATCATAAACTGATCGAGAAATACCACATCTCCGGCGATGCCTCTCGCGGCGGCGGCGGTGGCGAATATCCGCTACAAGACGGTTTCGGCTGGACCAACGGCGTGGTGCGCAGGCTGATCGGTTTGTATGGCGAGAATTATGATTGACCGCTTGTCTGTATGCCGGTCTCTCTGATAAAAACGGGGGCTGGCTTTCTTTCACAGGCATACAGGAACCGTTCAGATGTCGACACACCCGATACGGCAGGTCATTGAAGCCTGCGACAAAGCGATCACCGCCCGCGATTTCGACCTGCTGATGACGTACTACGCCGAAGATGCGGCGCTGGTGGTGAAGCCTGGTATGGTCGCCACCGGCAAAGACAATATCCGCAAAGCTTTCGTGGCGATCTCTGATTATTTTCAGGGGCAGCTGGTAGTGGAACAGGGCGAGATGCAGGTCATCGAAGGCGCAGGCGATGCGCTGGTCATTATGGAAACAGTATTACATTACCCGGACGGAGAAGGTGTTTTCGTGACAACGTCACGTCGCGCCACTTATGTTTTCCGCCATTATGCGGACGGGCGTTGGGTGTGTACCATCGATAACTCCTATGGGACGGATTTGCTCGACGCTTCGTAACTCCACAGGCTCCCGCAGGAGCCTGTTTCACTTCTCTTTACCCCTCTTTCACCCCCGGTAATTCCTCAGAAAACCGTACCGTAATGGCGTCGCGTTCATACCCCTGACGCTCGGTCAGAATGTGGTACAGCTCAGGCCGGCGACCAGATATCCAGCGGCGGCCGGTGCTCATCGGGATTAATGAGAGATCGAGCACCGCGCGTACCATCGCGTCACCGGCGGCCCAAGTCTCTTCGACGATACGGCCATAGGGATCGAGGATCATCGCGTTGCCGGTGCGCACTTCGTCATCGTCAGCGCCGACGCCGTTGCTGAACAGAATAAACAGCCCGTTATCGTGAGCGCGGGCGGGCAGCCAGCGCATCAACCATTCGCGGCCGTTGGGGCCTTTGAACGCGGCGGTGATTTCCGCTTTGCGTTCTGCGCGTTGCTCCCAGAGTTCCAGCGGGATTGGCTTCATGCCATGCGGGCTGCGTGAATGCGTGCCGCCGGTCTGATGCGGGGCCAGCAGGATATCGGCGCCGAGCAGCGCGGTGGCGCGTACATTTTCCACCAGATTATTATCCCAGCAGATCAGGATGCCGACCTTTACACCCCAGGGTGTATCAAACACCGTAAAACCTTCGCCACTGCTGATCGCCGGATGCTCAAAGGCGTGCAGCTTGCGATGGGTATGCAGCGAACCGTCCGGCATGCAGGCCACGTAGGCGTTGTAGAGTCGGCCATCCGGCGCGCGTTCTATCAATCCCGCGCCAATCAGCATCTGATGTTTCATTGCCAGCGCACGGATAAGTGCCAACGACGTGCCGGTTTCCACCGGTTCCGCCAGCGCTTCAACGTCCGCCACGCTGAGCTTGGGCACATGCCAGTAGCCAGTGATACACATTTCTGGAAAGGCGAGTATCTTCACGCCTTCGACGGCCGCCTGCCCGATAAATTTCTCCATCATCATCAGGTTATATTTCTTGTCACCTGCCTGATGCTGGAACTGAACCACTGCCGCTTTGACTGACTGATTGTTTTGCATCGCTGCTCTCCGGACGTTTTCAGGGGGTCTGTTGACGCTGGTATTACAGCAAACGGGCTGATAACTTTATAATGAAGAGTTTTCCAAATTTGATAACCATTCGGAATGTAAAATGAACCTGCGTTTACTCCACGCTTTTGTGATGCTGGCTGAAAAAGAGAATTATGCCGCTGCCGCTGACGCGCTGGCGTTATCCCAGCCTGCGCTGACCAAACAGATCAACCTGTTGGAAGCGACGCTGAATGTGACGCTGTTTTCGCGCGGGCGGCACGGGACGTGCCTGACCACCGGCGGCGAGCTGTTATTGCCTGAGGCGAAGAAGGTATTAAAGCAAAACGCAGTGTTTTTACAGCACGCGACGCAGATAGCAAAAGGTGGTGAAGGTGTGATTGCCGCCGGGTTCGGGCTGTCGGGTTTTCTCTTTGCGCCACAGTGCATTGCGCGGTTCAGGGCGCAATACCCAGGTGTAGCGTTCCGGCTGGAAGATCTGCCGTCCGCGCAGCAATATGACATGTTGCAGAGCGGGGAATTGCAGGTGGGATTTGTCCGCGTACCGCCGCCCGCGCCGCTTAGCTATCACGTGCTGTTTGAAGATAATCTGGTGCTGGTCGCACCGGAAGATAACGGCCTGAGCCTCAGCGGATGGCTGAAGAAATTGCCGCTGTTGCGCTTATACGCGGATCGCGGTCGCGGCCTGAATGCGCAAACCGACCGCTTTCTGGAGGAAAACCGCTGTTTTGCGTCAGCCACGCAGCAAGCGGAAGATATCCAGACCATTGTGGCGCTGGTGATCGCCGGGATCGGGGTGGCGCTGTTGCCACAAAGCGTCATCCACATCGCGCCGCCGGGGCTGAATATTATTCCACTGACCGGCAAAGCAGCGCGCTGGCAGGTGGGTATCGCGTGGGATGCGCAGACGCCCGATCTGATCCGCGATAACTTTGTGAAGATGGTGATCGGCTAGATGCGCACGTTGTTAGGCAAAAATCTCTAGACGTTTCAGGAGATTTATTTAATGAACCTATTCAGTCATTGTAAATCCAAATAATCAGTGAGTTTTAAAAAGCAATCTCACGAACAGAACATAAACTTCATGAATATTTAAAGGAATAATATCATGGCAAATCTTATATATCTCACTCTCAATGGCCAGACTCAGGGGCTGATCTCATCCGGTTGTTCATCACTTGACTCTATTGGAAATAAGGCGCAAATAGCCCATTTAGATCAGATAATGGTTTATGAGTTAACGCACTCCATTTCCCGAGACCAGAATGCAATGCATCACCCGGTGATCCTCACTAAACCTATCGATAAGTCATCACCTTTACTCGGAAAAGCGATTTCTGAAAATGAAATGCTTACCTGTGATATTGATCTGTATCGTACGAACAGATTCGGTGCCAACGAACTTTATTATAAGTTAAAATTAACTCAGGCTCGTATTACCGATCTCCATCTTATATTCCCTCATATTATATTTGATAGTAAAGGGCAGCCTCAGGAAGTCGTCACGTTATCTTATGAAACGATAACCTGGGAACATATCTCAGCAGGTACAAGCGCGTACAGTTTTTGGCATGACAGAGTGATGTAAGACATCGACGTATACTGGCAGGGGGGGATTTCTCCTGCCAATATTTGGAAATGAAAGTACGAATTTTAGGGATTCAATTCTGTTTTTTGCTGTCACTTTTCCCCCATGGTTTCAAGCCAGTAATCTCAAAGCATTTACTTTTATCTTTCACGTAATAAATACCGGAGAATGCACCGCCGACGGGGCAGGAGTGATAGGATGAAAAGGCAAAGCCGATGTTGATCAGCGGACATGCAAGTAATGAAGAGAAAAACAAAACCCCATAAATGATGGACATATGCAGCATATATTTCAGTAACTTTTGGTTTGCCTTTATATTCTCTGTAAAAAAACAACTAATAAATAGGCACTCGAGATAAATCAAGAAAGGGGCTGATACTAATATTGGTACTATCCTCCAGTTATAATAAACAACGTCAGAACCGCCAAACAAATCCATCAGATCATAAATACAATAGCGAAAAAGGAAAAACTGCAGTATAGGGAATATAGTCACCAATAAAAATAAGTAAAGCAAAGTCTTGTATTTACCAGGCATGTAATCACCAATTCCTATTAGGGAAAATAAATACTATTAACTTCTCATTCATGAAGTTTATTCACTTTATGGCCATCTCCTTTCCCCCATGGTATTACGCCAGTAATCTCAAAGCATTTATTTTTGTCCTTCACATAATAGACCCCCGAGAATGCACCGCCGACGGGGCAGGAGTGATAGGATGAAAAGGCAAAAGCAATATTTATGGCAGGTCCTAGCAATACTGATGAAAAGAAAATAATACAGGTTGTCATCCCTAGTTTATCCACATACTTCATCACGCGTGGATCTACTTTTTGATTTCTGGTGAAAAAAGAACTCAGAAAAGCAACTTCATAGGCTAAATATAATGGCATAACAGTCAGAATGGGCAGGCTTCTCCAGTTAAAATATATTATATCCGCGAATGATAGGATTTTTAGAATATCTTGTAATGTCAGCCAAATAAGGAAAGGCATTGGCATGGGGAAAATAATTACAGCTATTAATCGAGCGATAATATTTCTATTGGATTGTAATGTTTCATCTGTTTTTTTGGAAAAACTCATTATATGTTCCTCTCAGGAATTATCAACTTTGTGCCTATTCCCTTCGCTCCATGGTTTCACGCCAGTAATCTCAAAGCATTTACTTTTATCTTTCACGTAATAAACACCGGAGAATGCACCGCCAACGGGGCAGGACTGATAGGATGAAAAGGCAAAACCTATATTGATCAGTGGCCCCGCGAAAATAGCAGGGAAAAAAGTAAAGATACTGAATGCAGTGATATGAATCATATACTTAAGTATGGTTGGGTGTGCCTTTCTGTCCTTTGAAAAACAACAACTGATGAACATAATCTCAAAATAGACCATCATGGGTATACTGGTCAGTATAGGGAGTGCACGCCAGTTAAAATAAATAACATCTGAGCCTGAAAAAATATTCAAGAATTCGGCACCACATACTGAGATACAGAAATAGATCACAAAAGGAAGACCAATCCCTACAGCATAAAAGGAAAAAATGTTTTTTATATTACCTGACATATAAATTACCCAAACTCATTGGATTTATTAACGGTGAGCAATTCAGTAAGTTCCATCTTTCTATTTTTTGCCTTTCAACAATGCCTTCTCTGATAAGCTCTTTTAATTTTTCAGATAATTTATATTTCTTGTCAATATAGTCTAATGATACTGTAACGATTACCCCCACTGCCACTATAAAAATCATCCCAACGGCAATTGATAATGTAACTGTAAATAAAGTTGCAAGTAATGCTCCTGCTGTCATAAGGATTTTTGTCACAAAAATCGTCACAATCACTTTCGCTATATCCATCGTAATATCCCCGACGAAATCTATAACGGAATATTCATCTTTAAAAATGAGCTCAATGGCGCGGTAACCCATAGAGAACCAGATGCAAAAACGAGCGCCGCTGATGATCCCGGCATCTTTCCCGGCGGTGCCGATACCTAACTCTAGTATTTGCGGATTATTGATAGCGTAGCGGGTGCCTTTCAGGATACGACGGATCCCGGCTCTGCCCGTGATTTTGACATACTCGATCCCCTTATACTTATAGATAAAGGCTTTAATGCCTAAACTCTTAAATCGAAAAATCAGCTGCTGCGAGCTGTTATAATGCGTGGTCAGTTTCCGAATGTTTTTAATACCACCGTAGGTATCATTAATATTTCCTGCATAGGTGGCGATAGGATCCACGGAAACGAGTAACTGGTTGAGCACGGCATCGGCTTCCTCCAGTGTGAGCAACATGATATGCGTGGTATTTCTCTCAAACACCGACTCCAGCCCTAAAGTATCGAGAATATATTCATGCTGCGGTATCAGCTGATTTACCGGCACATTACCGCGCAGGTAATCACCCAGATAGCCCGCTGCCGTGCTGGTTTGCCTGAGTTCATCGGGTGCTTTCCCCCTGCTTAATTCATCCTTCATTCATATAACCCTCTCACTCAATGAGAGGGTTATATTATTCTTATATTAATAACAAGAGTTGATCCAGGTTGTCATTTCACAATCAAACATACTTAAAATACAATCATTGAAATGATGATAGCGATTAGTGTTATTTGAATAACTAATAATATCTAATTAGTGGTAATTAACATTACTAACGCTTTTCTTGTATTTATCACCGATAGCCATCACCAGACTCATCGCCGCTGGTAGGACCGTCAGGGTAACCAGCGTGGCGATGATCAGCCCGCCGATAATTGCAAAGGCCATCGGGCCCCAGAATACCTGATGGGAAATGGGGATCATTCCGAGGATGGCGGCGCAGGCGGTGAGGACGATTGGGCGTGCGCGGTGTACGGCGGCGGTGACGATCGCCTTATTGTTCGTCATGCCCGCGCTGCTGTTGTTATCCACCTCGCTGATGAGGATCACCGCGTTACGGATTATCATTCCTGCCAGCGCAATGACACCCAGCAGGGCGACGAAGCCCATCGGCGTGCCGGTGGGTAACATCGCCAGCACAATGCCGATCAGGCCAAAGGGCGCCATGAACAAGGCGAGCAACATGCGGGAGAAACGCTGTTGCTGGATCATCAACAGGATCAGCATGGCAAACAGCGTCAGCGGCAACATTGCATACACCGAACGGTTGCCTTTGTTTGATTCTGCCACCGTGCCGCCTTCTTCAATCTGATAACCGGGGGGCAGTGACGCCTGCAAGCGCGCCACCTGCGGTGCAAGCTGCTGCGACAAGGTTTCCGCCCGTAGCCCCGGTGCCAGATCGGTTTGGACGGTGATAAACGGCAGCATCTGTCGCCGCCAGATCACCGGCTCCTCCAGACCCCATTGCGGCGTCGCGACCTGTTCCAGCGGGATTTTGTCGCCGCCGGACGTGGTCAGCATCATGCGGGAAATCGTTGCGATATCCTGCCGCTCGGCGTCGTTGCCGCGCATCACCACATCCACCAGACGGTTGCGATCCCGCACCGTGGTGATCGTGCTCCCCGAATAGAGCGCGTTGAGCGTCTCCGCCAGCGTTTCTGAAGAGACGCCTGCTGCGCGCGCGGCGGTCTGGCTGACGTTCATGGTAATGGCGCGCTCCGGTTCTCCGGCGGTGAGATTAACCTCCCGCGCGCCCGGATTATCACCGACGATCGCCGCCAACTGGCGGGCGATCTTCTGGACTCTCTCATAATCTGACCCGCTGACGCGATACTTCACCGGCCAGCCGACCGGTGGCCCAAGCTCCAGCGGTGAAACCCGCGTGGTCAGTGCGCTGAAGTTGCTTGCCAGCAGGCTGTCAAGCTGTTGCCGGACGCGGTCACGCGCTTCCAGATTTTTAGCGACCACCACCAGCTGTGCGGTATTTTCATTATCGGTCAGCACGTCGAGCGGCAGATAAAAGCGAATGGCACCGCCGCCTACGTAACTGGAGAAGTGATCGACGTCAGGATTTTTGCGCAATGCCTGTTCCAGTTTTTCAGTCTGGCGCGCCGTTTCAGTCTGCGACGCGTTGCCCGGTAACGTCAGGCTGACCAGTAACTCGGGGCGGTCGGACGCCGGGAAGAATTCGCCTTGCATAAATGTGGTTCCCCACAGGGCGATAAGCAGTGCCGTGACTGCGCCAACCACGGTGAAAAGGCGATGACGGAGAACTGACTGCAATATGGCCTGATAAAACCTCAGCGCTTTTCCCGGTTCAGCGTGCTGATGCGTTTTCTCGCCGCAAAGTAACCAGGTGCCCATCAGCGGGGAAAAGAGGATCGCTACCACCCACGAACTGAGCAGTGAAATGAGCACCACGGCGAACAGCGATAAACAGTATTCCCCGGCGCTGGAGGCGGCGAACCCGACCGGAATAAACCCGGCGATCATTACCAGTGTGCCGGTAAGCATCGGGAAGGCCGTGGTTTCAAACGCATACGTGGCTGCGCGCCAGCGGGTGTCACCGGCTTCGAGCCGCGAAACCATTGCTTCAACGGTGATCATGGCATCATCAACCAGCAGCCCGAGCGCAATGATCAGCGCGCCGAGTGAGATCCGTTGCAGGCCGATGCCCGCCAGCATCATGCCGGTGAAAGTCATTGCCAGCACCAGCGGGATCGCCGCCGCGACCACCAGACCCGCACGCATCCCGAGTGAGACGAAAGACACCGCCAGCACGATAGCAATCGCTTCCAGAAGCACCCTGAGAAAGCCGCTGACCGCCTGCTGCACCACGGCGGATTGATCCGCCACTTTGGTCATCGCGATGCCGTGCGGCAGACGGTTGCCGATATTCGTCATCCGCTGATTAACCGCTTTACCGAAATCGGTCATATTGCCGGTGGCCGCCATCGAAATTGCCAGACCCAGAGCGGGCTGACCGTTGACGCGAAAGGCGAGGGCAGGCGGCGTCTGGCTCTCGCGGCGGATGGTAGCGATATCGGTCAGCGGAATGTAGCGACCCGCGATATGCAACGTCACCGCTCGCAGACTTTCTTCCGAGTTCAATGCACCACTGACCCGCAGGGCGATGTTCTCTTTATCACCGCGCAACGTCCCGGCGGGTACGACGGCGTTTTGCGCTTTCAGAGCATCGGTCACCTGTTGCAGGTCGATCCCCATTCCGGCCAGCTGACGGGGTGAGAACGCGATAACGATCTGCTCTTCCTGCACGCCGATAAGATTAACTTTACCAATGTCCGGCAGCGACATCAGGCTGCGGCGGATATCCTCCACCCGGTCACGCAGCTGCCGCGCCGTGTAACCGTCGGCAGTAAAACCATAGATTGTGCCAAAGGTATCGGCGAATTCGTCATTGACCGAGACGCCCTGAACGCCCTGCGGCAGCGCCGGGCTGATGTCCTGCACTTTTTTACGCACCTGATACCAGACATCTGCGACGGCGGCGGGCGGTGTGTCATCACGCAGATTGACCATAATGAGGGTCTGACCACTACGCGTTTCGCTCTGCACGTAGTCCAGATGCGGCGTTTCCTGGAGCTTTTTCTCCAGCGGATCGGTCAGCAGATTTACCGTATCCTGTACATTCGCCCCCGGCCACTGTGCCGAGACCACCGCCGTTTTGATGGTGAATGCGGGGTCTTCGTTGCGCGGCAGATTTTCGTAGCTCATCACGCCCGCCACCATGATCAGCAGCATGAAGAAGATCATCAGCTGCTGATGGTTCAGCGCCCAGCCTGACAGGTTGAACGTCTCTTTGAGGGAACGCGGGCTCATGGGTTAGGCTCCTGCGCGATCACTTTTTCACCCTGACGCAGCTTACTCACGCCCGCCGTCACAACCGCGTCACCGGCGCGGATCCCCGCCGTCACATAAATATCCTCGGTGGTAAACCGTCCCAGCGTCACCTCGCGCAGTTGTAATCGCTGGTTCGGTTTGTCCACCACGAACACCGCCGGTTTATCACCGTTGCGCGTCAGTGCGGAGGCGGGCAGCGCAATCATGGTCTGGCCGGATTGCGGCCATGTGCCCTGAACGCTGGCACCCAACGCCAGTGCATCGGGCGGATTGTCCAGCGTAACGCGTACACGCCATGTGCGGGTTTGCGCATCGGCCTGCGGGCTGATGTCACGAAGATGGCCAGTGGCCTGAACGGCAGGATTGGATAGCAGTGACACCGTCACTTGTCCGGTGCTGCTTTGGGCGAACGTGTGTGGCGTGGCAACGTTGAACACCGCATCGCGGCCGTTGCTGGCCGCCAGCGTCATCACGCTTTGACCGCTGCTCACCACCTGACCGGCGGACGCATTGACGGTGGTGATCACGCCGTCGTCCGGCGCGGTGAGACGCGTCCATGCCAGCGTATCCTGCGCGGTTTTCAGGCTGGATTCACTGCTCTGACGGCGTGAAAGCGCCGCCTGCCAGTCGGACTGTGCGGTATCAAACTGCGCACGGGATATTGCGCCCTGTGGCATCAGCAGCTTCATGCGGTGCAGGTTTAGCGCGGCCACGCGTTCTGCGGCGCGGGCGCTGTCCAGATCGGCACGGGCGCTGGTGAGCTGATTCTGGCTGGTATCGCTCTCCTGCGTCGCCAGCAGTTGCCCGGCGTGAACCCGATCGCCGACGTCAACCGCACGGCTCAGAAGGCGGCCATCCTGACGAAAACTCAGTGTGACATCATCATGGGCGCGGATTTCGCCGGTTTGCACAACGACGCTGGCGGAGGAAGGCGCGGACGCGATGACAAAACGCACCGGACGCGCTGGGGCGGCGGACGGTTTTTCTTTGTCATGACAGGCGACGAGCGCCAGCGCCACGGGGAGCAGTATTAACAAAAAGGACAGGGCGCGCAGACGGTGCGACGCCGCAAGGTGATGGATAGCCTGTCTGGCGTAATCGGTGAGTGTGTCGTTCATGACCCGGTTCCTGAATTGAGATGACGCTATTCAATCCGGGATGTGTCCAGATTCCCTGTATGTTTCATCAAGAAAAATGCAAGACGGGCGATTTTTATCACCCGTCCCCAAAAGTCAGAACTCTACAGCAGGAAGAAACACGGTCAGTTGCAGCCCGCCGCTCTCCGGTAGCGAGGCGCGAAGCGTGCCGCCGTGCGCCACACAAATCGCCCGCGCGATGGACAGTCCCAGCCCGCTGCCGCCGGAATGGCGGGCACGGGAAGACTCAGCGCGGGTGAAGCGTTCAAACATGCCCGGTAAAAAGTCACCGGGCACGCCGGGGCCGAAATCACGAAAAATAATTTCCTGTCCACCCAACAACGTCCGGATCTCGACCTTCAGACGTTTCCCTTCGGCGGCATAGCGCAGCGCATTCTCCATCAGGATGGTGAACACCTGCGCCAGTCGGAAAGGATCGCCGAGGTACAAGCAGGGCCGCAGCGGGAGGATTTCAATCGCCATGCCCGCCGCTTCTGCCTGCGGTTTCAGCCAGACGGCGCGTTCCTGCAACAGTTCTGTCAGATCGAGCGTGCTTTTGTTCAGAGAAAGCTGACCGGCATCCGCCAGTGAGAGCAGGTGAAGTTCATCCGTCAGACGGCTTAGGTGCTGAAGCTGCTTCATCACCATGTTGAGTTGCTGAGGTTCCGGCTCGAAGACGCCGTCGATCATGCCCTGCAAACGCCCGATGGCAGCCGTGAGCGGTGAACGCAGTTCATGGGCCATGGCGACATGCGAGGCACGTAGCTCACGATCGTAGCGTTCCAGCTGTCCGGTCATGGCATTAAAGTTTTCCGTCAGCTGGATAAGCTCGGTGGGTGCCTTTTGTATCTGTTCGGCACGGGTGCTGAATTCTCCCCGCGCCACGGCACCGGCGGCGGTTGCCAGACGGCTTACCTGCGCTGAAAGCGGCCGCGCGGATCGTAATCCAAACACGACGATAAACGGAATGACGATGACCACCAGCACCCCGACGGTGATCCAGTCCGATGACGCAATACTTGGATCCGAATAGCTTATGCCCCAGCGCTCATCGACTATCTGATGAAAACGCGCCAGATTGAGCGCCGGTTGCTGGCGCAGAAGCGCAAATTCCTCTCTCAGCGCCGGTGGCATATGGTGGAGGATCCACAGATTCTGGATGACAAACCGCAGCCACATGCACAGGGCAATCAGGATCACCGATCCTATCGCCAGCGTCAGGACGCGGACGCAGATCCAGCGCCAGAGGGACTGATGTTGTTGCTGTTTCATGGCTGTCTGAACCTGTAACCGATACCGCGTACGTTAATCAGCACATTCGGGATACCCGCTGACTCCAGTTTTTTCCGCAGATTGTAGACGTGCGTATCCACCACCCGCTCCAGCGCCTCGCTTTCCGGCAGGCAGCGTTCCAGCAGCTGTTGGCGTGTAAATGGCCGCGTCGGAGCACCCATCAAAATCACCAGCAGTGCGAACTCTGTCGGCGTCAGTTCCAGCGTTTTTGTCAGGCCTGAGGGCTCTGTTATCGTCGCGGTGAGCGACTCGGTATCCACTTCCAGCCCTTGCCAGCGCAAAATATCAGCCTGTCGGGATTTCGGAGCAGCGCGACGCAGCACCGCCTGCACCCGCGCCACCACCTCGCCGGGGTTATAAGGCTTGACCACATAATCATCTGCGCCGTAGCGCAGCGCGCCGATCCGGTCTGGTGCATCGCCCATTGCCGTGACCATAATTACCGGCGTATCGCTGGTGCGCCGCAGGGTCGACAGCACCTCTGTACCATTCATGCCGGGCAACATCACATCAAGCAGGATCAGATCAGGTTTCCAGCTTCGCACCTTTTCCAGCCCTGCCAGCCCGTCGCCCGCGACCGCCACATCGTAATTCTCGCGCTTCAGGTAGGCTTCAAGAACGCCCGCCGCATCGGCATCATCTTCTATAACCAACACTCGTTTAGTCTGCATTAAGGCAACCTTGACAGTTTCTTCATAATTCCCAAGCAGTTTATTGACACTGCCTCTCCATACTTTCTGCTTCAGACGTGCCCTGAACCCCTTCCTGGCCGTCAACACTATGGGCAATGAGGAATTCATGATAACCAGAAAATTGATCATGCACATGACATGCTTTGCAATCACCGCGGCGGCGATGGTCGCGCACGCTGACGACAGCAGCACACCGTCGTCGAGCTTCACGCTGGGCGTGGGCGCGCTGAATGCGCCAAAGTACAGCGGTTCTGATAAACGTCACACCGTCATCGCGCCGGTCATTCAGGCGCGCGATGGCGCATTTTTCTTCGACGGGATGAAAGGGGTCGGTTACGATCTGCAAAGTGATAACGGGCTGTATCTTGAGCATACGCTCGGATACAGCCTCGGGCGGACGGAGAAAGATTCCGGCTGGCGCGATGGCTCGACACAGCTGAAAGGCATGGGCAACATAAAAGCGGCGCTCAACACGTCTGTCGCTGTGGGCTGGCAGGCGACGAGCTGGTTCTCAATGGAAGGTAAAGCCACACTGCCGCTGACCGACGGGCAGGGCGGGCAATATCAGGCCTCGCTAACGCTGCTCCCATGGCAGGATGAAACGGATACCGTGGCGGTGCAGTCAGCAGCGCTGTTTGGCGACAGCCGCTATATGCAGACGTTTTATGGCGTGAATAAGAAACAGAGTGAACGCAGTGATTACGCTCATTATCAGCCGGGCGGCGGATTCTACGGCATCAATACCGATCTCACCTGGAGCCATACGTTTTCACCTCACTGGGCGACCGTGTTGATTGGCGGCTATACCTGGCTCGGCGACCACGCCGCAGACAGCCCGATAGTGTTTCGCCGTAATCAGGCCACGGCGTCAGCGGCGATTTTATACAATTTTTGATTTTTCCTCGTTAACGGACATAACAAAATCGCTACTTTGTTATGCTCAGCGCCGGAGGCATTCTCCGGCGCAGGAATGAATTTCAGTATTTCTTAGGCAGTTTTCGGGAAGTTGAAATCAGTTTCCCTCTGCTGACCGCGATGTAGCCGCCTTTGCTGAGGGTAGAGATAATACTGACAATGCCGCTTTTTGAAAGATTACTGCGAAATTTTATATAATTAATTATGCTGGTTTTTATTCTGATTTCATGAGGTAACTTTTCGAGCTCATACAACAACCCGCGAACCATTTCATAGGAAGTTCTATTGACTAATAGCTCAATTCTGCTGGCGGTATAATCATTGAGATAAGCCTGGTAATTGAGAACCGCTTTTATCAAATTATGCGTGCTGATCAATTCTATACACTGCTTTAACGTCAGTGTTTTTACAACGCAATAGTGATGTAATCGGAAACGATAAAAATTATATCGGTAAAGAGACCCCTCAATGCCTAAGATGAATGGCGCCATAGCACAGGCATAGAGTAAATTGTCAGAGGTTTTATAGATATCAATCTCCCCCTCACACAGCAACAAGACGAGTAACTCGCCATTTTCTACAAAATCAAAGTCTTTACCCTCTGGTTCAATATCCACATCTTTAGCGTTCTGCTTAAAAATGTTAATTAATTTGATGATTGCAGCTTCATTTTTGACGGGCTCATTGACGGATTTCATTGGCTCACCTAAAAATTATAAAACATATATCTTCAAGCCTTAGCCTCAGGGTTAAGGTATGTGTAATTTTCAATATCTCCTATAAGGTAACAGATAATGCTCTGATTACTTTTTACTTCAATAAACACTCAGTCAGTAACGGAGCGGGATGACCTGCGGAAAATCAAGATGGTAGGGTAATTTCCATGCTGAGGCCCGGGAGAATGAAGGATGAACTCAATTAAGATTTTTATCACACAACGAGAAATACTTTCACACTTACTGGTTTTATATATAGATAAAAATTCCATATTTATTTCACTAACACAAAGAGCTAAATGCCTCTGGTGATTATAGATTGTTTTCTTTGTGAAGGTAGCGGTTAAAAGTACCATTATTGTACTTTATGATTATTATTACATATTCTATTTTTCATGCTATAAAGTGTAATTACCTCGGGAAGTGAGTAATGCATCAATCATCTTTTGATTATACCCGTAAGAAATATAATTTAAGGAACATGCTCATGAAATTGCTTAGAAATAAATCGGATTACACAGAGTGGATGATGAAGGATTTTATTAAGGTAATGAGTGAATGGGACACGTTGGATTATGTTGAATTGGAAAAAGAAGTTGAATTGGGTATGCCGGAGTCTTTTCCCTGCCTGGCTTTTATTGTTTCAGGCAGGAGTATCTTGGAACCAGAAGTTCCTGCATTTATGTCTCGTAAGGAATTACAGAGTTGGATAGAAATAATGAAATTAGGCGATGAGAATTAGGATTTTATAAATATCAGGGTGTTATGAAAAAGCGGGTCAGTGGCTGAGGATGGGTGGATAAGCCTCACTGCGATAAAGAGGGCGACCACTCATCAGGGATCCTTTATTAACCACAATTTGCTATCATTCCTCCCCCGTAGATACCCTCAAATTCCCCTCGTTCAGCCCCTCTGTGCGCACCTTTAACTGCAATTTTGTGCCTTAGTAATGCTCTTATAAGCGAGCTGTGACAGCATTATCGGTCATAAAATCAGCATCTTATTGATTCGTATGCAAAAGAATAAACAATTCTATACAAAATAAATTATTGAGCCGGGGGCAAAAAAGCCATATATTGGCCGCGTTTTTTCACGGTAGTTACCTTTTTAATTCATTTATTCAACTGAGACGTTAGCGATAACACTCGGTTGTAGGAGAGATATGATGACGGATAAAGTCCGTATTGATAATTTAGGTGCGAATTCATTACATGGAAACAATGAAACCTATTTGGCGAGACAAGCTGAATTTGAATCGAACGTCAGGAGCTATCCACGTAAATTGCCGTTAGCGATTGCTAAAGCAAACGGCGTGTGGATTACAGATGTTGAAGATAATCAATATCTTGACTGCCTGGCGGGCGCAGGAACGTTAGCCCTTGGACATAACCATCCTGACGTGCTGCAAAGCATCCAAACTGTCATTACCAGCGGCTTGCCGTTACATACACTGGATCTGACAACGCCGTTGAAAGACCAGTTCTCTGAATATCTGCTTTCTTTATTGCCGCAACAGGGCAAAGAGTATTGCCTCCAGTTCACCGGCCCGTCTGGCGCTGATGCGGTGGAAGCCGCGCTGAAACTGGCCAAAAAGTACACCGGCCGTTCTGGCGTGATCAGCTTCTCCGGCGGCTATCACGGCATGACGCATGGCGCGCTGGCGGTGACAGGTAACCTGTCTCCGAAAGAAGCCGTCAACGGCATGATGCCTGAAGTGCAGTTTATGCCTTACCCGCACCAGTACCGTTGCCCGCTGGGCATTGGCGGTGACGCCGGCGTTAAAGCCTTAACGTACTACTTCGATAACCTGATCAACGACGTTGAAAGCGGAGTGCGTAAGCCTGCTGCGGTCATTCTGGAAGCTGTCCAGGGTGAAGGCGGCGTGAATCCGGCGCCTGCCGAGTGGTTGCAGCGCATCCGTAAAGTGACTCAGGAACACGGCATTTTGCTGATCCTCGATGAAGTTCAGGCTGGCTTCTGCCGTACCGGTAAACAGTTCGCCTTCGAACACGCAGGCATTGAGCCGGATATCATCGTGATGTCTAAAGCCGTCGGCGGCGGTTTGCCACTGGCCGTTCTGGGTATCAAAAAACAGTTCGACGCCTGGTCTCCGGGTCATCATACCGGTACCTTCCGCGGCAACCAGCTGGCGATGGCGACCGGCCTGACCACGCTGAAAATTCTCAAAGAAGAGAAGATTGCCGAGAAAGTGGCGGCACAGGGCGAGTGGCTGAAAGGCAAACTGGCTGATATGCAAAAACGTTACCCGGTGATGGGTAACGTGCGCGGTCTGGGCCTGATGATCGGTATTGAGATCGTGAAACCCAATGAAGCGCAGGATCACATGGGTTGCTACCCGGCTGACGGCGATTTGTCTGCGCTGTTGCAGAAAAAATGCTTCGAAGCCGGTCTGATCCTTGAACGCGGTGGCCGTAACGGCTGCGTTCTGCGTCTGCTGCCATCCCTGCTGATCACCAATGATGAACTGGGTATTTTCCTGGATAAATTTGAGCAGGCCCTGTTAGCGGCTGGCGTCAAACCTGTCTGAGTGGAGTGAATGACCGCGATGTCCGAGTTAAACCCGATTCTGGCGGCTTCAGCGCAAAGCACTGAAGCGTACCAGCAGGCGATTGCACAAAGCAGCGCAGCTGTCGTGCAGTGGCTGCAACAACCTGAGATGTATCAGGGGAAATCCGTTGCTGAACTGCGTGAGCGCATTACGCTTGATTTCAATCCAAACGGCCTGGGCAATCAGGCCGCCATTGAACGTGCGATTGAGTACTTTTTAAAAGACAGCCTGTCGGTGCATCACCCGCAGTGCGTCGCGCATTTACATTGCCCGAGCCTGGTGATCAGCCAGGCCGCTGAAGTGTTGATTAATGCCACTAACCAAAGCATGGATTCCTGGGACCAAAGCCCGTCGGCCACCATCATTGAGATGAAGCTGATTGAATGGCTGCGTACTCAGGTTGGTTACCAGGCTGGCGATGCGGGTGTGTTCACCAGCGGTGGCACCCAGAGTAACCTGATGGGGCTGATGCTGGCGCGTGACGCCTTCTTCGCCCGTCAGGGGCACTCTGTTCAGCAAGAAGGTCTGGTCGGTAATCTGAAAAAGATCAAAGTGTTTTGTTCTGAAAATGCCCATTTCTCGGTGCAGAAGAACATGGCGTTGCTCGGTCTGGGTTATCAGTCGGTCACCCTGGTGAAAACCGATGAGTTTGCCCGTATGGACGTTAACGATCTGAAAGAGAAACTTGCTGCGGCACAGGCCAACGGCGAGCAGATTCTGGCGATTGTAGCGACCGCAGGCACCACCGACGCCGGTGCGATCGATCCGCTGCGTGAGATTGCCACGCTGGCGGCTGAGCAGCAGATCTGGGTGCATGTGGATGCGGCATGGGGCGGTGCGCTGTTGCTGTCTGAAAAATACCGCGACTATCTGGATGGCATCGAGCTGGTGGATTCCATCACGCTGGACTTCCATAAGCAGTTCTTCCAGACCATCAGTTGCGGCGCGTTCCTGTTGAAAGAAGCACGTCACTATGAGCTAATGCGCTACCAGGCGGCTTACCTGAATTCCGAGTTTGACGAAGAAGCGGGCGTGCCGAATCTGGTGTCCAAATCGTTGCAAACCACTCGACGTTTCGATGCATTGAAACTGTGGATGGGTCTTGAAGCGTTAGGGCAGAAACAGTACGCCGAAATTATCGATCACGGTGTGACGCTGGCACAAGACGTGGCGAAGTTCGTCACCGCAGAATCGTCGCTGGAACTGGTCATGCAGCCCCAGCTGGCAAGCGTGCTGTTCCGCTACCGTCCTGAGCAACTGGCTCACAGCAGTGATGCGGCTATCGCATTGCTGAATCAGAAAATCGGCGACGCGTTGCTGGACTCAGGCCGCGCCAACGTGGGTGTTACCGAGCACAACGGCGTCACCTGCCTGAAACTGACCCTGCTGAACCCGACCGTCACGCTGGAGGACATAAAAGTCCTGCTGGCGCTGGTGGATAAAACGGCACAGCAACTGCTGAACGCGTAAGTTCTGGTTCTGCGCCAGTGGGCAGCAAAAAGCCGGTGATACGAAAGTATTACCGGCTTTTTTGTGTCTGAAATTCAATGAAACGATGCGTTGTCCGTCATATCATCGCTCACTCAAAAACCGTTCCTCCAGCGTCGCCTCGAGCCCCAACATGGCGTCTTCGGCGTGCTGCATGTGCTCGGTCATGATTTGCGAAACGGCGGCGGCGTCCTGACGGCGCATGGCGTCGATCAGCTTGTATTGATAATCAATACCCGCGCTGCGCTCTACCGGTTCGGGGCGCTGGTAAATGTCTTTGCACACCGCCAGGTCTTTTAGCAGACGTTGCAGGAAGTGACAGATAAACGCCAGCAGGACGTTATCGGAATAACTGGCGACCACGCCGTGGAAATCCAGTTCGGCCATGCGCTGTTCCCAGCGCTCGGTTTCGTCTGCGGGTTCGTGATCGTATACGGCGATCAGCTGATGCAACTGCTCAAATCCTTTGGCGTCGATATTGCCGATGGCGCTGACCGCCACCAGTGGTTCCAGCGCTTTGCGCAGCGCGTAGATATTACTGATCGAAAGCTGGCGGGTAAAAAGGTAATTCGACAGCAAACTCATGGCGCGCGATTCGGTCATGGAATCGATAAACGCGCCGCCGCCGGGCCCGGTTTTGGTTCGGATCAGCCCCTGAACCTCCAGAGATTTCAGCGCTTCGCGCACCGTGCCTTTGCCTGCCGCGTAGCGGGTGATCAGGTCTTTTTCCTGCGGCAGACGGTCACCCGGCAGCAGGTTTTCACTAATAATACTTTCTTTGATAGCGTCGACAATTTCGTCAGTGCGTTTACGGCGTACCGGTTCCGGCGGGTGTGACGTTTCAGTGCTCATAAATCCCTTCATCGGTTCCTTCATTTGTTCAAACCCCTGGCGCGCTGGCCAGCAGACGTTGCGTGTAGTCGTGCTGCGGCGCGTTGAACAGCATGTCATTATCGGCGCATTCTACCAAATCCCCGTGATACATCACCGCGACGCGATCGGCAATAGACTCTACCACCGCCAGGTCATGGCTGATGAACAGATAGGAAAGCCCGAAATCGCGTTTAAGCTGATCGAGGAGTAATAGCACCTGCGCCTGCACCGAGACATCCAGCGCGCTGACCGGTTCGTCGAGCACCAGAATACGTGCCTCGGCGGCCAGCGCGCGGGCAATCGCCAGCCGCTGCGCCTGCCCGCCGGAGAACTCATGCGGATAGCCGGTGAGTGCGTCGGCGGGCATTTGCACCGCGTCCATCAGTTCCAGCATCCGCGCTTTACGCCGCGCGGCAGGATAGTCGCACAGATATCGCAGCGGCACGTCGAGCGTAGCGGCAATGGTTTTACGCGGATTAAGCGACGCCACCGGATCCTGAAACACGTACTGAATCATCTTGCCGAACGCCTTATCGCCGCGCCGGACGTGCGCTGACATCTCTTCACCCATGAGTTTGATGGTGCCGGACGTCGGGCGCTCCAGTCCGACCAGCATCCGCGCCAGCGTACTTTTTCCTGAGCCGCTTTCGCCAACTACCGCCAGCGTTTCGCCCTCTGCCAGACAAAACGACATGTCTTTGACCGCCTCGACCTGATGCTGTTTCCCTGAGAACCAGCCGGAGGTGCTGCGGAAGGTTTTTACCAGTCCGCTGACTTCAATCACATTGCTCATCGTGCCTCCGGCTGTGTAATTTGCGTGGCGTACAGTTGGCTCACCTGTTTAAGGAAACCGCGTCCCTGACCGAGGTTCGGCACGCTGGCGATCAGTCTGCGGGTGTATTCATGTTGCGGATCGCGCAGCACTGCGGCGGTTTCTCCGCTTTCGACAATTTCGCCGTGGCGCATCACCGCCACGCGGTCACAGATCTGGGCGATTACACCAAAGTCATGGGTGATGAACAGCAGCGTCAGGCCGCGTTCACGACGCAGCTGTTGCAGCAGATCGAGAATGCGCGCCTGCACGGTGACGTCCAGTGCGGTGGTGGGTTCATCGGCAATGATGATGTCCGGATCATTGGCCAGCGCCATGGCAATCCCGACGCGCTGTCGTTGCCCGCCAGAAAGCTGATGCGGGAAGGCGTTGAAACGCGAAGCAGCATCCTTAATGCCAACGCTTGCCAGCAGCGCCAGCGCGTTCTCTTTCGCCACGTGGCCGGAAAGCGCCTGATGCGCCTGAATGGCTTCGATGACCTGCGCGCCAATGCTGAACTGCGGATGCAGGGTCGTGAGCGGATCCTGAAAAATGTAGGCCACACGGGCACCGCGCCGCTGTTGCAGCTGGTTTTGCGACAGCGACAGCATCTCTTCGCCGCCGACATAAATCGCGCCGCCGGTGATTTCTCCCGGCGGTGACGAAACCAGCCCCATCACCGAAAGCGCCGTAACGCTTTTCCCCGATCCGCTTTCGCCGATAAGCCCCAGACATTCGCCCTTGGCAACGTGAAAACTGACGCCTTTGACTGCCGCGACCGACTGATTGCCCGAGCGGAAATTCACCTGCAAATCCACCAATTCCAGCAGTGCATCATGGCCTTTTACGGCTGGCGGGACGCTGGCGCGGTTGACCGCCGTTATTGCACGGGCGCGCAGCAGAATGCCGGATTTCAGGCGCGGATCCAGCAGATCGCGGATGCCGTCGCCGAGCAGATTAAAACTCATCACCAGCAGGAAAATCATCAATCCCGGCACCACGGAGACGTGCGGCGCACTGAACATCTGCGCACGCCCCTGACCGAGCATCGAACCCAGATCGGCATTTGGCGGCTGCGTACCGAGTCCGAGGAACGACAGTCCGGCGGTTTCTAAAATCATCCAGCCGACGGTCGTCGACATAGTGACTACCACCACCGGCATGACGTTAGGCAGCACTTCGGTGAGCAAAATTTGCAGATGGTTTTTACCCGACAGCCGCGCGGCCTGAATAAAATCCCGCTGGCGCAGGCCGACGGTCAGCCCGCGAATATTACGGGCGAAGAACGGAATATTAACCACCGCAATGGCGTAAAGCGCGTTGAGCAGGCCAGGGCCGAGCACCGCGACGATCACCAGCGCCAGCAGAATATAAGGGAAGGCCATCAGCATATCGATGATCCGCATCAGCAGGCTGTCGGTTTTGCCTCCGGCGTATCCGGCGACGAGGCCGATCAGCGTGCCGAAAAACGCCGCCAGCAGCGTGGCGCAAATCCCCACCGCCAGCGACACGCGCGTCCCCCACAGCAGGCGGGAGAGCATATCGCGGCCCAGTGGATCGGTACCCAGCCAGTGGCCGGGAGAAAACGGCGGCAATAGTCGGTTGAGCAGATCGGTGGCGTCTGGATCGGGGACTGGCAGCAGCGGCGCGGCGAGGGCGGCAGCGAAAGCCAGAACCAGCAGCGTCAGGCCGAGCGTTGCCAGCCGGTTAGCCAGCAGCAGGGCCCACAGGGACTGACGGTGGCGCGGCGTAGGGGAAGCAATAGTCTGGCTCATGATTTTAACCTCGGATCGAGAAGCGCCTGCAGAATGTCCGCGCAAAGGTTGATTAACACGTAAGCCGCAGCGGCAACCAGCACGCCGCCCTGAACCAGCAGCAGGTCTCGGGTGGCCACGGCTTTCACCATCATCGCGCCCAGTCCCGGCCACTGGAAAACGGTCTCGATATACACTGCGCCGCCGAGGACAAAACCGGCCTGAATGCCGATGACGGGGATCACCGACACCAGCGCCATGCGAAAGGCGTGCTTATAAATCACTTTGCTTTCAGACAGACCTTTGGCGCGGGCGGTGCGGATAAAATCCTGTCGCAGCACTTCGAGCATCGCTGTTCGGGTCAGACGGGCGATCACACCAGTGGCGACAATCGCCAGCGTAATGGCGGGCAGGGTCAGATGGTGCAACAGGTCCAGCCAGTCGCCACCGCCCCACACCGCGTACATGCCTGACGCCGGGAACCATTGCAACTGGACGGCGAACAGCATGATCAGCAGCAGCCCTATCCAAAACGAAGGCATGGAAATCCCCAGCAATACCAGCAGCGTAATGATGCGATCGCCCCAGCCAAACTGTCTCACCGCCGAGAAAATTCCCGCCAGCAAACCCAGAACGGTGCTGAGCAACAGTGCGCAACCGCCGAGCAGCAGCGTCGCCCCGAAGCGCTCCATCACTTCATCAATCACCGGCCGGTTGAGCACGTAAGAGCGACCAAAGTCGCCGTGCAGAATATTCCCCGCCCAGATCAGATACTGCTGGTACAGCGGCTTGTTCAGCCCCAGATCCTGATTGATTCGCGCGACGTTTTCCGGCGTCGCCCAGGCACCGAGCAGCGCCTGAGCCGGATTTCCCGGGATCATCGCCATAATCAAAAAGACAATCAGCGACAACCCGATAAACACCGGAATAGTCGAGAGCAGCCTTTTAAGCACGTAACTCCCCATAAATATCTCCGATTACTTTTTGGTCACCCGGTTGAGCAACAGGTTGAAGTTAGGTTGCAGCGCGAAGTGCTGAATACGTGTTGAGGTCACAGCGTTCTGCTTCCAGTTAGCAACAAAAATCCACGGCGCGTCGTCGTGTACCTGCTGTTGTACCTGACGATAAAGCGCGGCGCGGGCGGCGGTATCTGTGGTCATGCGTGCTTTTTGCAGCAGAATATCGACTTGCGGATTACTGTAATACCCCGAGTTGAAACCGCCTTTTTTCGGCCATGCGTCGGTGCGCAGCGTCAGGAACGGCAAGGTATCCGGGTCGTTAGTCATCCACGCCATTTCGGCCATGTGGGTATGATTGTCGAGACCGGCATTGACCTTCGACAGATAGGTATTCCATTCATAGGTTTGGATCGAGACGTTCAGCCCCACGGCTTTCAGATCCGCCTGAATGGCGGTCGCCATCGGGATGGGATCCAGCATCCCGGATCCCCCTTCGGTGACGTAAAAAGTCAGCGTTGCCCCTTCGGCACCGGCGGCTTTCAGCAGCGCGCGGGCTTTGGCGGGGTCATACGGATAAGGCGTCACGTCTTTGTTGGCCGCCCAGTTAAAGGCGCGAGGGATCGGGCCGTCGGCGACGTCAGCCGAGCCTTGCAGGATATTGTCCGCCAGCGACTGTTTGTTGACGGCGTAGTTCACCGCCTGCCGCACACGCACGTCGTTGAACGGTGGCACCTGCGTATTGAGCATCACGTACCAGACGTGCGGGCCGGTGGTCTGATAGAGACGGAAGCGATTGCTTTTCTCCGCGAACAATTTGACCGTATCCGGTGGCACTTCGACCATCGCATCAATGCCGCCGGAAAGCATTTCCGCCACCCGCGTATTACCGTCGGTGATCGGTCTGAACACCACGTTTTTGACCGCCGGTTTACCGTCCCAGTAGCCGTCATTGGCAGTCACTACCACGCGCTGATTAGCTCTCCATTCGGCAAACGTGAATGCGCCGGTGCCGACGGGATGACGTCCAAAGTCTTTACCGTATTTCTTCACCGCAGCGGGCGAGACGATAAGCCCGGTCGGCGTGGCAAGGTTAGAGAGGAACGGCGAGAAGGGCTCTTTGAGGGTAAACACCAGCGTATTTTCATCCGGCGTTTCGATAGTTTTTATCGACGAGAAGAAGAACGACAGCGGGAACGGACCGGTGTTGTGCCACGGGTTTTTATCATCCAGCATGCGATCAAACGTGAATTTAGCCGCTTCGGCATTGAACGTCGTACCGTCCTGAAATTTTACCCCTTCACGCAGATGAAAACGGTACGTCAGGCCGTCAGGGCTGATTTCCCAACCGGTGGCGAGTGCCGGTTCGATATCCAGCTTCCCTTCGCCGTTGCGCACCAGTCCGTCGAAAATATTCACCAGAATACGTGAGTCGTTGGCCGCCGTGGCGACCTGCGGATCCAGCGATTGCGGCTCCGCCACCTGACCAATTAACAGCGCATCCGCCGGGGTTTTTGCCTGCACCGGCACCTGCCACAACAGCGCGCCAAGGCAAAGACAGAGCGGGATAAGACACTTTCGCAAAGCTGGCAGCATATCGACCTCGTCGCTAAGTAAAACCTGTGATGAACACCTCAGGGGAAGAATCAGGCGTTGTCCTGTCTATTATTTATGCGTATAAATAAACGTAATTGCAATAATTTATGCGCATAAATTTAACCAGACTGTCACGGAGTGCTTATGACCTTTTCAATTGTCGCGCGGGATCCCGTCTCCGGGGCGTTGGGCGTGGCGACCGCCACCGCAGGCCCTGCCGTCGGCGCGCTGGTGGTTCACGGTCACGCGGATACCGGTGCGATCGCCACGCAGGCGATGACCAATCCGCTGTATGGCGAACAAGGTCTGGCGCTGTTAAAGGAAGGATATGACGCTGCCGCAACGCTGAAAAAAATACTTAACAACGATGAGGATGCAGACAGAAGGCAGGTGTTGATTGTGGACAGTCAGGGCAAAACCGCGCAGTGGAGCGGCTGCGCGTGCGGTATTTGGGCGGGAAGCCTGAAAGGGCAGCAGTGTGTAGTCGGCGGAAACCTGCTGACCGGCGGTGAAACGCTGGAGGCGATGCTGAGAACGTACAAAGCGCTCGACTCTGTGCCTTTCACCGACCGCCTGCTGGCAGCGATGAACGCCGGTGCACAGGCCGGAGGCGACCGGCGCGGGCTGAAGTCCGCCGCGCTGAAAATCTGGCACGATCGCCAGTACGCCAGCGTCGATCTGCGCGCCGACTGGTCGGATGTACCGCTGCAAATGTTAGCAGACATCCTGCAACAGACCCGCGCGCCCGCCCACGCTGACTTCTTTGCCGCGCTGCCGAAAGGGCGGGTGGGCAAATAAGATTATTTCGCTGCGCATCCCGACGGATTATGTACCCGCGTCACAGACGGCGGATTATTGGCTAACTTCCCGACAGCACGGCGAGGGCGACTGACCAGCTCCCCGCCGCAGTTCGGGCAGATCCCTTCCAATTTACCTTCCGCGCACGCGGCGCAAAAGGTGCATTCGAACGAACAAATCTTTGCGTCCGTTGCGTCGGGCGGGAGGTCTTTATCACAACATTCACAGCCGGGTCTGAGTTCAAGCATGGCAGGTGTTCCTCTGTTAAAAAGAGTGATAACGGCGGTGCGGCTGACAAGAGGAGGGCGGAAAACGAAAATTCATCCCCCGCGCCTCACTCGTACAACCTGCTTTACGTTTTCAGGTAAATACGCTTAAAAATGGATAACCGTACGGATAGATTTCCCTTCATGCATCAGGTCGAAAGCGTCGTTAATCTTTTCCAGCTCCATGGTGTGCGTGACGAACGGCTCTAGCTCAATTTTACCCTTCATGGCATCTTCCACCATGCCCGGCAACTCGCTTCGACCCTTCACGCCACCGAACGCAGAACCTTTCCACTGACGCCCTGTGACAAGCTGGAAAGGGCGCGTGGAGATCTCTTTCCCTGCACCGGCGACGCCGATAATGACGGACTGCCCCCAGCCACGGTGTGAGCTCTCCAGTGCGGCACGCATAACATTCACGTTACCGATACATTCAAAGGAATGGTCGACACCCCATCCGGTCATTTCGATAATGACTTCCTGAATAGGCTTATCAAAATCATTCGGATTAAGACATTCTGTTGCGCCGAATTTTTTCGCCAGTTCGAACTTCGCCGGATTGGTATCAATGGCAATAATGCGACCCGCTTTGGCCTGACGCGCACCCTGAAGCGCTGCAAGGCCAATGCCGCCCAGCCCAAAGATGGCAACGGAATCACCTTCCTGAACTTTAGCGGTGTTGTGTACCGCGCCGATGCCGGTAGTCACGCCGCAGCCCAGCAAGCAAACGTGTTCATGGTTCGCTTCAGGATTGATTTTTGCCAGTGACACTTCAGCCACCACGGTGTATTCGCTAAAGGTTGAACAGCCCATATAGTGGAAGATTGGCTGGCCGTTATAGGAAAAACGCGTTGTTCCATCAGGCATAACACCTTTGCCCTGCGTGGCGCGAACGGCGACACACAGATTGGTTTTACCTGATTTACAGAACAGGCACTCCCCACATTCTGCGGTATAAAGCGGAATAACGTGATCGCCTGGCGCGACGCTGGTCACACCTTCGCCAACCTCTACCACTACGCCAGCACCTTCGTGGCCCAGCACGGCGGGGAATACACCTTCAGGATCCTCACCTGAAAGGGTGAAAGCATCGGTATGGCAAACACCGGTATGGGTAATCTTAACCAGTACTTCACCGGCGCGTGGTGGCTCGACGTCAATTTCGACAATTTCAAGCGGTTTGCCGGGGCCGAAGGCGACTGCTGCACGTGATTTCATGAACTTTCCTTTTGGTCAGGTATAGGGCGATTTGAGTTTTCAAATGGCCATAAATAGCGGGGTTAACGGAGATAAGTACGTATTAATGCAACGGCATCATCGATAGATGCGTCTCTCGATTCTTCTGTGGCATCTGCACTTTTCAGTTCTTCACGCAGATGACTTTCCAGCACACCAGCCATCAGGCCGTTAACGGCTCCGCGGATGGCAGAGATCTGCTGTAATACCGGGCTGCAGTCATCCCCACGTTCAAGCGCTAATTCAAGCGCTTCAAGCTGGCCGCGCACACGTTTGACGCGTGCTAAAACCTTTTTCTTTTCTGCGGGTGTGTGTGGCATTGATGGCAACTCCTCGTATAGTGGGAGGGAGTATATAATTATACTGTAGGGGAGTATAGTATAAGTTGGTCGCTTGTCAGATTATAGAAGATTTCCCCTCGCAGGGTGATCAAACTCAGTTCACGTTAAACATACATTCTTGCCTGTACAACTTTACTGTCCCCGAATTCCACCGGTGTAACAGTTTTTAGATTTAGCAATAAATACTTAAAATTCATAATCTTACTATTAGTTTCCCTGCGAATTAAAACATTGCTAGCTTTTTTTTTCTAAAATACCTGTACAACTTCTCATATCTTGTATAATTTTATGGTCACACACTAAATTATTATTCACACACGTATTAACATAAGGGTTAATCATGCGACAGAATAGACACAATGGATTGTCTTTGGACACATCCCCTTCAATGTACAGTCAGGTATTTTCTGAGGAAGAGACAATGGGGCGGGTTGTGGTCGAAATTCTGGAGGCAGGCAAGAATCTCAATCGCAAAGCCTTATGTTCTAAGCTGTTAAATCGTGTTGAAGCGGCTGGCAGTGAAGAAGAGGAACGGCATTATTTGAAGCTGATCCGTCTGGTGCTGGAGCGTGATTCGTAAGCAACAGTGAGTGAGTTATAGAGTTAAAGATTGGCTTGAAAGCATTTCAGTATGACATATTATGCGGGCTTGATTAATTCATAGCCTAACAACGTTTTACTGCTTTTGGCGTAAAATAATAACTCTGAACCTGAAGCTAATCTGCCGAAGACCTTTGGCCGGCGTATATTCAGAGGCTGCTAATATGTATAGAAGTACCGAAGAAAAATTGACGGATAAGCTGATTGGTGAGGCGGTTGTTTCCTTGCTCAAATCAAAGAATCCAATATCAACAGACAGACTCATTGCGCAATTACAGTTTATGGCTGTAAACGCGGATAACATTAATCGAAAAAGCGCCTGCGAACGGGTCATTAACGAGATCCGTCATAATCTGGCTGAAAAGCGTGCGCAGATCAGCTACGAAGTTCGGGACGTCGACAATGTACGACACTTTTTCAATGCTCAAGGGCCGTCCGATGACCAGAAAAAACACTGATTCCTCCCGCGCTGGCACGCCTCATTTCAGCGATGCGATGACATCAAACCAATCCCGGCCTATGACAGGCTCTGTAAGCGGTACAGAGATTTATAAGCACTTTGCTAAAGCGGGTGAGTTGTACTCCAGTGAAACCGAAGTACTGGGTGCAGCGATCCGCCTTATTCTGGCTGAGAAGGGAACGGTGACCAACAAGGCCATCATTTTACACCTTATCAATCAGCTGGAATGCACGTCAGATGTCGTGCAACTGGATGTTCTGCGCAATGCACTCGAAATGGTCGTGGGTATGACGCCGGATGATTCCGGTTTCTGAGTTCGACAGATTTTACCATTATCATCTTAAATAACACTGCGCTCGGGTTTCAGCACCTGAGCGCAACGTCTCATTAAACGTTAACCACAGCAGGTCGCGGAGGGTATTAAAATGCAAGACGTGTCTTATACTCATGTGAAATTGGCCGATTATATTCTGACAGAAGACCCTGAGCTTCTGATTGGAAATGAAACCGTCATCCGTATCTATAACAATTTGAAGAATCAGAAAGATAATGTGACCCACAAAGATATTATTCTTTGTCTGATTCAGAAAATTGAACAGGAAAGCGAATTGAGTAAGCAGGATGTTTACTTGGAAGCGTTGGAATATGTGGTTTACCGCACGTCGGATGATAATGATTAATACCGGCGGGGCAGAATTTTGAAATGAGCCCGATAAATAGGGTTATTAATCGGGCTTAGACTTTCTCTTGAAAAACCGTGCTCACACTGTCAGAGAGTTTGATCTCTTAACTGATATTCCTGCTTAACTTCCGGCCAGGCGACAACTGGCGCACCATTAAGCCTTGGCGTGGCAAACAGTTCGCCCTGGAAATTACAAATCCCCGCCGCATCGAGCCACATCCATTCTTCTGGTTTTTCCACACCCGTGGCAATAACCGAGACCTCCAGTGAAGAACAGAATCTGATGATCGCCTGTACCACCGCCTGTTTCGGCCCGCTGGTGTGTACATCACAAATGATATTGCGGTCAATCATGATCTTATCTGGCTGGCACTGCGTCAGCAGCAACAACCCGGCCGATCCAGCCCCGAAATCATCAATCGCCAGCCGCATTCCGGATGCTTTTAACTGCTTCATGGCTGCGGTAAATTTATCTTCACGCGTAATAACGCCGTTCTCGGTGATCGCCACCACAATCTGCTCCGGCACCAGGCCGTTAGCGGTGATTTCTTGCACCAAAAACTCGACCGCATCGGGTACCATCACCAGCGTCATCGGCAGAAGTTTGATGCACAGCGTTTTGTTACTGATACCCATCTTATTGGCGAGTGCAAAGGCCAGCTTTTTAGACTTGAGATCGGCTTCGTAAATGGTGGTGCGGGACAGCTGAGAAAAATAGCCCATCGGCGAACCGCCGTCCGGACCGCGCAGCGTGGCTTCGTAGGAGACAATTTCCTTGCTCAGTGGATCGACAATGGGCTGGAAAGCGAAGCTGTAATCCTGCATTTCAGGAAAGATAAATTCTACTTCAGGTTTGAGCGCTTCATCGGCGATGAAAGACCAGGAACCGGCCGGCAGAATTTCGAGATAGTTTTCTTTTTCGCGGGCCTGCACAAAGGTGCATAAAAATTGCAATGCCCGGTCATCATAGGTAAGGCGGTATTTTGACGTCCCTTTGTCGAGGACAGCCTGAAGCACCACATCTTCATGATGCTTGCGCAAATCAAACAGTTCCATGCCCACATTGCCGAACCGGCGGGACGGCGCGTAATCACGCATCAGTTCCACCACGTTATGATGACGACGATCTTGGCAGATGTTGCTGTAAAGGGCATCGACGGCTTCTTCGGGGCCTTCCAGCAGCTGGAAGAAATGCGTTCCGTCAAACAGCAGGATGCCGGTAATGCCGGATCTTTCGTTCTTAATGCTGGCTTGCGCAACCAGCCCTTCCAGAGAGGCTGACTGAACATGTTCGCTGACATGACTGCGATAAACGAGGGTTAAAAGCATTGAATCTTCCAGAGTGGAAACTTGTAATAACCCATACAATATCAGATATATTTTTTTTATGGAAAAGTCTTAATTGATCAGTTTTTCTTACGTATCTATGCCAGTCGTATCGCTATTTCAGCCCAATGGCCCCCGTTGAGGTACCATAGAACATTCGCAGATTAATGCCTTTGCGCGGTAACTTATGAGAAGATAAGGAAATTTTTCACCTAAACAGACATCATCAAAAATGACGCTTTTACATCGTTATGGCAGGACGTAGCTGACAGGCGAAAGTAGCGTGGCGTTTATCGTTACGGTCGAGGTTTTCTGGCTGGTTTAACCGGCAACGGATGGATGTAAGGAATTACGCAATGCTTAAAGAGAACTTCAACGAGTTGCAGATCTTTCTGGTGGTTGCCCGGGAGAGAAGTTTTACCAAGGCGGCGGGGAAGCTCGGCGTTTCACAGTCGGCGTTAAGCCACGCGGTCAAGGCGCTGGAAGAGCGCTTAAACATCCGTCTGCTTACCCGCACCACCCGCAGCGTGGCGCCAACACAAGCCGGGGAACGGATCATCGCCTGTCTTGAACCACGTCTGGCCGAGATTGAACATGAACTTCAAACCCTGCTCCAGCTCAACGGCACGCCTTCAGGCAATATCCGCATCTCAGCGGGCGAACATGCGGCGCAAAGCGTGCTGTGGCCCAGGCTGAAGCCTTTTCTACAGGAATATCCGGATATCAATGTTGAGATGGTGGTCGATAACGGCTTTGTCGATATCGTCGATGGTCGTTTCGATGCCGGGGTGCGTCTGGGCGAAAGCGTGGATAAGGATATGGTTGCGGTCAAAATGGGTGCGGATATGCGCATGGTTGTGGTGGGTTCGCCAGCTTATTTAGAGAAGAACGGCATCCCTCTGACGCCGCATGAGTTGCAAAATCACCGGTGCATCAATATGCGTTTACCGACCGCCGGAGGCTTGTATCACTGGGAGTTCGAGAAAGAGGGCAAACCGTTACGCGTGCGGGTAGAAGGGCAGCTGATTTTCAATCATTTGTCCGAGCGGATCGATGCGGTTAAGTGCGGATTTGGGCTTGCCTGCGTGCCGGAAGATCTGGTGGAAGAGGCGGTGACGTCGGGCGAACTGATTCAGGTCCTCGACGAATGGTCCCCGTCGTTTCCCGGCTATTACCTTTATTACCCGAGCCGGAAACAACATCCCCCGGCCTTTGCGCTGATGATTGATGCGCTGCGATATTCAGAGTAACTGACCCGCTAAAAAAGCCTGCGATATCTTTATGATATCGCAGGCCAAAACAGATTTTAACGGCCTACGCGCGCCTGCAATGATGCCGGATAGCGTTCGCCGGTGATTTTCACCGTGTCCAGCGCCTGCGTGATTTTCCTCAGATCTTCTGGTGAAAGAACCACGTCCGCAGCGCCCATATTTTCCTCCAGACGATGCAGTTTGGTGGTGCCAGGGATCGGCACGATCCACGGTTTTTGCGCCAGTAGCCAGGACAGGGCAATTTGCGCAGATGTCACGCCTTTCCCCGCCGCCAGTTCAGACAGCAAGACCACCAGCTTTTCATTGGCTTCGATCGCCTCAGCGGCAAAACGCGGCACCTGGCTGCGGAAATCGTCGGCGCCAAAGGTGGTGCCGGTTTTAATCGCGCCGGTCAAAAAGCCTTTACCCAGCGGGCTGAACGGCACAAAGCCGATCCCCAGTTCTTCGAGCACCGGCATGATCTCCTGCTCGGGCTCGCGCCACCACATTGAATATTCACTTTGCAGCGCTGCTACCGGCTGAACCGCATGTGCCCGGCGGATGGTTTGCGCACCGGCTTCCGAAAGACCAAAGTGTTTCACTTTCCCTTGTGCAATCAGATCTTTTACCGCGCCCGCAACCTCTTCGATCGGCACATCGGGATCGACACGGTGCTGATAGTAGAGATCGATAACATCTGTTTTCAGGCGACGCAGCGATCCTTCCACCGCTTTGCGAATATGCTCCGGGCGGCTGTTGAGGTTCTGCTGCTTGTTATCCTCGCCAAAGGTAAAACCGAACTTAGTGGCAATGACTACGCGGTCGCGGAAGGGTTTTAACGCTTCCCCGACCACTTCTTCGTTCAGATATGGGCCGTACACTTCAGCGGTGTCGAAAAAGGTCACGCCGCGTTCAACCGCTGCGCGGATGAGCTCAACCGCCTGACGGTGGTCCGTCGCCGGGCCGTAGCCGTGGCTCAGGCCCATACAACCTAAGCCGAGCGCCGAGACTTCCAGTCCGGATTTTCCAAGGTAACGTTTTTGCA
This sequence comes from Rahnella sp. 1L-D-7-B-C2, assembly GCF_057290995.1. NCBI lineage: Bacteria > Pseudomonadati > Pseudomonadota > Gammaproteobacteria > Enterobacterales > Yersiniaceae > Rahnella > Rahnella sp. 1L-D-7-B-C2. Next base: position 58,108 of record NZ_JBXAVQ010000003.1, read on the forward strand.
TGGGTAAGATCCTCATGGTTTAGTGGAATAAGTGATTACACGTCAAGTTTGCGGCCCGCCAGCCATTCAACTATTGCCGGGTCACGGTGCGTTCGCATTCCTCCGCATCGGTCATCTGGAAGACACCAAAACCCAGCAGAGGTATTTCAAAACCATCATTCAGTTTGATTGTTTGCATGTCGTTATCTTTGTATTTGGGTATGTGAAAAGCATAACGCAGAAGGATTTATCAGATTAGAGGCTGTAAACGGATAGGCTTTATTAGCAGGGTTCATTAATCGCAAAATGAACCCCGCGGAGGTGTGATTGCAGATTCTTTTCCTTCAGGAACTGACTGACCTGATCGGGCATTGCCACAGGCTTGCCTTTTTATTGCGCCTCCGGCACGCGGGTCGTCAGCGCAATTAACGCGCTGGCCACAGTAAAGACGGCGATGATCCAGGCCATGGTCCACGGCGTGCCGTCGCTCATCAGTGCGAGAAGTAATGACGAGATAATGCCGCTGCCGTATTGCAACGCGCCAACCAGCGCGGAGGCGGAACCGGCCACGTTGGGTGCCGCATCCAGCGCAGCGGCGGTCGAGGTAGCGGCAATCACGCCATTCATCGAGAAGAAGACAAAGACGCAGGCGAGGATCAGCAGCATGCCGCCGATGTTCAGTTTCGCGCCGAAGGCCAGCACCAGTGCGGCAAGGGCGGCGACTACAACGGCGCGTTTAAGCAGAACTTCCAGCGGATAACGATGCACCAGACGGCGATTGAGCATACTCACGCCCATCAGCCCGACGATATTCAGCGCAAACAGCCAACCGTAGTGCTGGGGATCGATGCCGAAGTAGGTGATATAGACAAAGGGTGAGCCGGTAATAAACGTGTAGGCCGCCACGTAATAAAAAGTCACGCAGAGCGTAAAACGCATAAAAGTTTTGTTTTTTAACAGTTGCAGGTAATTGCGGAAAGCGCCGGGCAATGAGGCTTTCACCCGTTTTTCTTCGGGCAGCGTTTCCGGTAACCAGTAAAGTGAAATAAACATAACGGTGCCGATGACTGCCAGAAGCCAGAAAATGGCGTGCCACGAAGTGAAGATAATCATTTGTCCGCCGATCAGCGGCCCGGCGATGGGCGCGATGGCCATCACCACCATCAGCGTGGACAGCATTTGTGCGGCGCGGGTGCGGCTAAACAGATCGCGGATCATCGCCCGCGCCAGCATCGGCCCGGTGCAGGCGCCGAGCGCCTGAAATACACGCCAGAACACGATCTGCGGAATGTCCGTTGAAAGCGCGCAACCGACGGAGCCGATGATAAACAGCGCCAGCCCGGCGAACAGCGGTTTGCGACGACCAAAATGATCGCTCAACGGCCCCCAGATTAGCTGGGCAATACAAAATCCCACCAAAAATCCGGTGATGGTCAGTTCCACATTGCCGTGCAGTGCTTTCGCCATCGCAGGCATGGCGGGCAGATAGATATCGGTAGAAAGCGAGGTGAAAGCCATTAACGCGCTGAGAATGAGAACAAAAGGCAGACCCGACGTTTTGACGGCGTTGGGCGACGTTCGCGCCTGAGAATCAGTCATTATTTTTCTTCTGAACATGAATACGTGAGCTTATGTTACTGGCGATCCCTACGCAGATAATGCCCTGAAAAAGGATAGGCTTTATGAGTGGGGCTCATTAATGAATTCAACTCATAGAGCTATTCGTAATTGATGATCTTATAACAGAGAAATATGAATGCTAATCTCGCCCTATAAGAGTCAGGACAGTCCTGTCGCTTTTACTCTTATCCACGCCTTATTACTGCTGCCAGTTCACTTTTCGTTGTACCGACCGCCGTTATTTCGATGGTCATTATATTGAAACTCACGTGTGATTCCGTTTCGTTTCGCGCACTGCATACTCCGGTTGTAAGAGGTATTTGTGATGCATAAAGAAATCATCAGGTCGTTAATTGGCTGGATTGAAGAAAATATCGACAAGCCGTTAAAAATTCGGGATGTCGCTGAAAAATCCGGCTATTCCAAATGGCATTTACAGAGGATGTTTCAGCAGGAAACAGGTCACACGCTGGGGAATTATATTCGTGACCGTAAGCTGGCGCTGGCCGCAGATGAGCTTCTTCATACTAAAAATCCGGTGGTCGATATTTCATATAAATACGGATATGACTCTCAGCAGTCCTTTTCGCGAACTTTTTCCCGGAAATACAGTTTACCGCCACAGGCCTACAGGAGAATGCATCAGTCACATCCGGCGTAATTTATGTGGTTTTTTTATCGGGTACTTTTTTTGCATTAATCATTACGTTGTTATCTGAGGTGGGAATTCATGAATCATTTAGGGCTTTTAAAGCCTTTGGCAGCCTTTTGCCTGTTATCAGGGAGTGGGGTATTAACGGGGTGTGATGAGAGCGGAAATACTGCCTCGGCACAGCAAAAATTAACCGACGTTAACGTGGTAAAACTCAGCACTACGCCGCTGAAGATGACCTCGGAATTACCGGGCAGAACGTCTGCGCTGCGTATTGCCGAGGTGCGTCCGCAAGTGTCAGGGATTATCCAAAAACGCTTATTCACTGAGGGCAGCGACGTGAATGCAGGGCAGGCGCTGTACCAGATCGACCCCGCGCCGTATCAGGCCGTTTTGGACAGCGCAGCGGGAAATCTGGCGCAGGCAGAGGCCAGCGCGCGTATCGCAGTGACGACGGTGAACCGTTACCGCACGCTGACCGGCACGCATTACATCAGCCAGCAGGATTTCGACCAGGCACAGGCCACTGCCCAACAAGCTCAGGCCGCAGTCGTGGCAGCCAAAGCAGCGGTGAAGTCAGCCCGTATTAATCTGCAATACACCACAGTCACGTCGCCGATTTCCGGGCGGATCGGGCGCTCTTCAGTGACAGAAGGGGCGCTGGTGCAAAATGCACAAACTCCTTCGCTGGCGACCGTGCAGCAGCTGGATCAGATGTATGTCGATGTAACCCAGTCGGGGGAGGAGTTCCTGCGCCTGCGTCAGGCGATGTCCGACGGCGAAATCAAACAAACCTCCGGAAAAGCCGAGGTGACGGTGAGGCTTTCTGACGGCAGCACTTACGCGCCAAAAGGATGGCTGGAATTCTCCGATGTCACCGTCGATGAAACCACGGGTTCTATTACGCTGCGCGCAGTGATCCCCAATCCTCAGCACCGTTTACTGCCCGGCATGTTTGTCCGTGCGCGGTTGGACGAGGGCGTTAATCCAGCCGCATTGCTGGTGCCGCAGGTGGCCGTCACCCGCAATCCGCGTGGTGATGCGACCGCGCTGGTGGTCGGAGCGGATAATAAGGTGGCGCTGAAAAATATCACCACCGGCAAGACGTTGGGTGACCAGTGGCAGGTGCTGTCCGGCCTGTCGGCGGGCGAGCGCGTGGTGGTATCAGGCGTACAGAAAATTAAGCCAGGAGAGGCCGTCGAGCCTCATGAGCAGCCAGCAAAGTCTTAATCAGGGAACGCTGAAATATGTCTAAATTCTTTATCGATCGCCCCATCTTTGCCTGGGTGATTGCCATCATTGTGATGCTCGCTGGCGCGATTTCCATCCTCAATCTGCCGGTGGAACAATATCCAAGCGTTGCGCCTCCGGCGGTGCAGATCCGCGCACAATATCCCGGCGCGGATGCGACGACTTTGCAGAACTCGGTAACGCAGGTCATTGAGCAAAATATGAATGGCCTGGACGGTCTGATGTATATGTCATCGACCAGCGACTCCTCGGGCACCTTGCAGCTCACGCTGTCGTTCAAAACCGGCACCGATGCAGATATCGCTCAGGTTCAGGTGCAGAATAAATTGCAGCTGGCCACGCCGCTGTTGCCTTCTGAAGTGCAGCAGCAGGGGATCACCGTCAGAAAATCGTCCAGCACCTTCATGATGGTGGTCGGTTTTGTGAACAGCAGCGGCACGATGACCCAGCAGGATATTTCGGATTACGTTGGCTCGAATATCAAAGATCCGATTAGCCGCATTGACGGCGTCGGCGATACGCAGATTTTCGGCTCGCAGTACGCCATGCGCATCTGGCTGGATCCGAACAAGCTGAACAATTTTCAGCTCACGCCGGTGGATGTCATCGCCGAGCTGAACACTCAGAATGCGCAGGTGGCCGCCGGGCAGATTGGTGGCGCACCGCCGGTGCCGGGGCAGCAGCTCAATGCTTCCCTGATTGCGCAAACCCGCCTGATTTCACCGGATGAGTTCGGCGATATTCTGCTGAAAGTGAACGCCGACGGTTCTCAGGTGCGGCTGCATGACGTCGCCCGTATTGAGCGCGGTGGTGAAGATTATCAGTTTGTGGTGAAAATCAACGGACAACCGGCGTCAGCATTGGGGATCCAACTGGCAACCGGTGCTAACGCGCTTGATACCGCTGCGGCTGTGCGCACCGAGCTGGAACAGCTGCGCCCGTTCTTCCCGGACGGCCTGCAGGTGGTGTATCCGTACGACACGACGCCGTTTATCAAAATCTCGATTAATGAGGTGGTGAAAACGCTGTTCGAAGCCATTGTGCTGGTGTTTCTGGTGATGTTCCTGTTCCTGCAAAACTTCCGTGCAACGCTGATCCCGACGATCGCCGTACCGGTAGTACTGCTGGGCACCTTCGGCATTCTGGCAGCCTGTGGTTTTACCATCAACACCCTGACCATGTTTGGCATGGTGCTGGCCATCGGCCTGCTGGTTGATGACGCCATTGTGGTGGTGGAGAACGTCGAGCGCGTCATGGCCGAGGAGGGGTTGTCGCCAAAAGCGGCGACGCGTAAATCGATGGAGCAGATCCAGGGCGCGCTGGTCGGCATTGCGCTGGTGCTCTCGGCGGTGTTTGTGCCAATGGCATTCTTCGGTGGCACCACCGGCGTTATCTACCGTCAGTTCTCCATCACTATCGTGTCAGCAATGGCGCTGTCGGTGTTTGTTGCACTGATCCTCACGCCTGCGCTGTGCGTCACGTTGCTCAAACCTGTGGCAAAAGGCGAACACGGCAAAACCACTGGATTCTTTGGCTGGTTCAACCGCAAGTTTGACCAGAGTACACAGCATTACACGTCTTCGGTGGCGCGGATTTTACAAAGCTCCGGACGCTATATCGTGATTTATCTGCTGATCGTCGCGGGCATGGTGGTGATGTTTGTTCATCTGCCGACGTCTTTTCTGCCGGAAGAAGATCAGGGCGTACTGGCAACTCAGGCCATTTTACCGGCGGGCGCGACGCAGGAACGGACGCAGAAAGTGCTTGATACCATTACCGATCACTATCTGCAGGACGAAAAAAGCAACGTGGCTAACGTTCTGACGGTCAACGGCTACGGATTTGCCGGACGCGGGCAAAATGTCGGCATTGCCTTTGTCGGCCTGAAAGACTGGAGCGAGCGGCCAGGGGATGACAATAAAGTCACCGCGATTGTGCAGCGTGCCAATGCGACGTTTTCAAAAATCATCGACGGCACCGTCGTGGCCTTTAATCTGCCGCCGATTATCGCGCTCGGTAACGCCACCGGTTTTGATTTTGAGCTGATCGACCGGGCTAATCTGGGGCACGAGAAACTGCTGGAAGCGCGCAATCAGCTGCTGGCGCTGGCGGCGCAGCATCCTGACGTGCTGATGGCGGTGCGTGCGAACGGCATGGAAGATACGCCACAGTACAAAGTGACCATCGATCAGGAAAAAGCCAAAGCGCTGGGGCTGTCGCTGGCGGATATCAACACCACGCTGTCCGCCGCGTGGGGCGGCAGTTATGTTAACGACTTCGTCGATAATGGCCGCGTCAAGAAAGTCTATGTGATGAGCGATGCGCAGTACCGCATGATGCCGGACGATCTCAAGGACTGGTTCGTGCGTGCTACTAACGGCAAAATGGTACCGTTCGCCAGCTTCTCCACCGCAAAATGGATTTACGGTTCACCGCGTCTGGAGCGCTATAACGGCCTGTCTTCTCTGGAAATCCTGGGGCAACCTGCACCGGGGAAAAGTTCGGGCGAAGCGATGGCGCTGATGGAAGAACTGGCGGCGCAACTGCCAGCGGGTATCAGCCATGACTGGACAGGAATGTCCTATCAGGAACGCATGAGCGGTGAACAGGCACCGGCGCTGTATGCCATTTCGCTGGTAGTGGTTTTCCTCTGTCTGGCGGCATTGTATGAGAGCTGGTCGATCCCGTTTTCGGTCATGCTGGTGGTGCCGCTGGGCGTGGTCGGTGCGTTACTGGCGACCAGCCTGCGCGGGCTGAATAACGACGTGTACTTCGTGGTCGGGCTGCTGACCACGATCGGGCTGGCGGCCAAAAACGCCATCCTGATCGTCGAGTTCGCCAACGATCTGATGCTTAAAGAAGGCAAGCCGCTGATTGAAGCGACGCTGGAGGCGGTGCGGATGCGTTTGCGCCCGATCCTGATGACCTCACTGGCGTTTATTCTCGGGGTTCTGCCGCTGGCTATCAGCAACGGTGCGGGTTCCGGCGCACAGAATGCCGTCGGTACCGGCGTGATGGGCGGGATGATTTCTGCCACGCTGCTGGCGATCTTCTTCGTGCCAGTGTTTTTCGTGGTAGTGCGTCGTCGTTTCAGTAAAACCGCAAACACGGGCGAAGAGTAAAAATTAGCGCGGCTACCGGTTAAGTCACCGTCGTTGATCACTTAATCCATCGGGGGCGGAGGAAGGTATTTCCTCCGCTTTATCATTGTGTAAGCTTCTACCTGAGTAAGAACTGAATGAGTGATCCTAAAATATACAGGCCGAATGCGATTTGTATCAGAGTGAATGCCCGCCGGACATAGCGCCATTCATGGCGTTCTCTGGCATTTGCCTGCGAAATAGCGCCACCGGGATCCTGCCTTTTTCTTCTTCTCCATCTCAGGTTTTCCCGAACCCCAATAATAATAATCAGTACAACCAATATTTTGAGAAGTACCAGGCTATCTATATTGAAATGTGTTTCCCAACTCCAGCTGGTATTGTGCATTCCTTGTTACCCTTCACCTTTTTGTTATAGAACATTATGGGTTATAACAACTAATCGGCTTTATATCCATGCATTAAACGGGGTTAATTTAAGGCGCCTGCCGGCGCGTCCATTCATCTGCCACGTCACCCAGATTTTTAGGCTGGTCATTGCGTATCCATGCCATAAAATCCCGATCAAATTTAAACTGTGCACCGCATTGCTCAAGCATGAAGCGCCGGACATTTTGGGTGTTTTTATAGTGCTTATCTACGGGGGTGGCGCGGGTTAATGTCTCGCTGTGCCAGTCAAATGCCATCTGTTTCTCCGGCGGAAAATGGTATGGTGAATAATAACGCAAAGCATGGGTATTTGGGGGAATGACATGACGAGTATCGGGATAATCAGACACACTCTGTGCAGGCATTGGGTAACATGTTAAAAAAAATTATTCTCTCAGTCAGTCTCTGTGGAATTTTATCGGGTTCAGCCGCAGCCGCTTCGGACAGTTGGTATGTCCTCGAGAATTACGAAGGAACGATCGGGAAATCTCCGGTTCATGTCTCTCTTCAGCGTTATTCCTTTGGCGGGGAGACAAATATCAAAGGAAGTTACTATTACGATAAATATCGTTCTCCCATTCCGCTCTATGGAAAAATAACGTCTGATGCCATCGTGCTTTGTGAGGTAGCTAATGATCAGGAATATGATGATTATCTGACCGAAGGTAAAAAATATGACCTCAGTACCTGCCCGTTAAAACTTAAAAAGGGTGGGGATGCTCTTCATGGTACCTGGCAGAACACCAAACGTACGCTGGATGTCGTCCTGAATATGACGGCTTCCATGGATAAAACCACAATCTCGGGCAACCCTGCGAAAACGATTGAAATTCCATTTTGGGGGCAAACGGCGTCTCATAGCTTTATTGGCGTTTATGAAATGAAAGATGATGGCCTTTCAGTGAATAAAGTGAAGGCTCTCAACAAGTCTTCAGGAAAAGTGGATCAGATCATCGATCCTCAATTGCATCAATGTGATTTTGGATTTTACATGACGGCTATTTACCAAAACATCGAGAGCCTGAGTAATTCCTCACAAATAGCATTGAATTGCTACAGCAAAACCGATTTCAGTGTCATTTACGGCCTTAATCAAGATAAGCAGACTTATTCTTTCGTCGATTAGCCCCTGAATCTCAGGGGGATCGTACATACAGCGACGGTTCCCCTTACACCTTCACCTGCAATAATTCATCCACCCGCGTGGTATACGCCGGCGACAACATTTCCCGTTTCATTGACCAGCCGCGCTGGATGCCTTGCCCGGCGAACCACACTTTGCCCATCCCTTTTTTGTGGATCTCATCCAGCGTCGCCATCAGCTGCTCGCTGTTCTTTTTCGGCTGGTACTCATCGAAGAGATTCAGCTGCGCCACGCCCTGACTGAAAAAATCGCCCAGCATCACGCCGCCTTTCTGATAGCGATAGCCCGGTTTCCAGATTTGATCGAGGCAACGCACGGCGGCGTTGAGAATGTCGCGGCTGTCCTGCGTCGGTGTGAGGAGTTTGAGCCCGGCGTAGTTGCTGTAGTAGGGAACTTTTGGGTCGTGCGGGCTGGTTTTAACGAACGCCGAGACGAAGCGGCAGTACTGATGCTCGCCGCGCAGCTTCTCGGCGGCGCGCACGGCGTAGTTGCAGATGGCTTCGCGCATATCCTGATACTCGGTGATACGTTCGCCAAAAGACCGTGAACAGATGATTTGCTGTTTGGTCGGCACCGATTCTTCCAGCGCCAGGCAAGATTCCCCGCGCAGTTCGCGCACCGTGCGCTCCAGCACCACGCTAAAATGTTTGCGGATCAGCGCAGAAGGGCTGTCGGCCAGCTGTAATGCCGTCTCGATCCCCATCATGTTGAGTTGTTTAGTCAGACGCCGCCCGACGCCCCACACTTCATCCACCGGCAGCAGGTTCATCAGCTTTCTCTGACGCACGGTCTGGGATAAATCCACCACGCCGCCGGTATCCTTCCACTTTTTCGCCGCGAAGTTCGCCAGTTTGGCCAGCGTTTTGGTCGGTGCGATCCCGACGCCGACCGCCAGATGCGTCTCTTTCCAAATTTTCTTCTGCACCTGCTTGCCAAAATCATGCAGTGAGATGCAGTTTTCAATGTTGGTGAGATCTAAAAATGCCTCGTCAATCGAGTAGACATCGACGGCGGGCGCCAGTTGTTCCAGCGTCTCCATCACGCGGTTGGACATATCGGCGTACAGCGCATAGTTCGAGGAGAACACCACCACGTTATGCTGGCGGATCGCTTCACGCATTTTGAAAAACGGTGCGCCCATGGCGATGTTGGCCTTTTTCGCTTCAGCGTTACGGGCGATCACGCAGCCGTCGTTATTACTCAGCACAATCACCGGCCGTCCCTGCAAATCCGGCCTGAACACGGTCTCGCACGAGGCGTAGAAGGAGTTGACGTCAACGAGGGCAAACATAATCAGCGTGCGGCGTAGATGATGAACGTGACGACGCCGAAAATCTCCAGTGACTCTTCGTCATTGAAGGTGATCGGCGAATAATGTGGGTTCATCGGCACCAGCTGAACCGACGGGCGGGTGCGCAACTTCTTCACCGTGAACTCGCCGTCGACGGCTGCCACCACGATGTCGTCGTGAACGGCGGTCAGCGAGCTGTCGATGACCAGCAGATCGCCTTCGCTGATGTTGGCATCGGTCATTGAATGGCCGGAGACCCGGACAAAGTACGTCGCGCTAGGGTGCGCAATCAGCAGTTTATTGAGATCAAGGCGCGACTCTACGTAATCCTGAGCGGGCGACGGAAAGCCGCACGGCACGCGATCGAGGAACAGCGGCAGGTCGATTTTTTGCTGATGCTCAGCGGGTGTGTACAAAATCATAGGAAATTCTCGCGATACTGGTTTTATATACAGTATTCACGTAAGCGGGATACCGATCAAGCCTGACAGCAGAAGAAAATCCTATCAGGCTGATGGGGGAGGGAATTTAGTGTGGGAGGAGGTAAAAGCGGCACGTTAACTCAATTCTAATTCGAAAATAAAAAGTGCAGTGCTCAGTGGTGCTCCTGTGCCCGACGCGGTTCATCGGGCATTTTTATGCTGGAATGTGCAAAACCTTGGCGGAGTACTGCATTAAGGCTCAATCACCTCACCGTCCTCATCCAGCATGGCGGTCAGCAATGCCGTACCGTCTTTACCTACCCGAAATGCCCCGTAGCGCGCATGAGCGAAACGTTCGGCGTGGCCCTCCTGAAAGAAATAAGCGTTGGTTCCTACCGTCAGCGAACCGGAATTCATATGGTATTTCACCCGTAACTGATTCGCTTTCAGGGGGTCACCTTGATCAAACCGTGCCTGAGTGACCTGCCGCTGAGTATCGAGATCCACAATGATGTTCCCGCTGAGGGGTAAACAAGGCGTGGAGGGGACGGAGATGCAAACCTGACGTTGCTGATATAACTCCAGCTGTAAAGGTCGGGTAATGGCATAGTTGAGAGCCATATAATCGCCCTGCATGAGAGAGCGCGGATCAACCGGCGCAAGTTGTAAGATCATCACCTCGCCCTGTTTCAGTAGCCGTTCTTTCTGCCAGATACCGGCATTGACTGCCACCAGCGCCAGCAATATCACACCCCCGGCCAGCCATTTCCTCAGATTACTGGTTTTCATAGGCACCTCCGGTGCGTGCAGGTAAAACCTTTTTGACCACCCATGTCAGCATCAGCAGTACCACACCGCTAACCAGCAGCAGCAGAGATTTTTGCAACAGAGTGACATCCAGGAAGTAGTACCAACCGGAAACATACAGCATGATGAAACAGCCACTGACCAGTAGAATATCCTGACTCCCCTGATATCGTGCCATCAGTAACAGCCACAGACCGAGGCCTATACCGGGAGCATAGACGGCGGCGGCGCCACAAAGGATTGCAGCCGGTAAAGTGATCAGCGATAAAGGGGTCTTTTCAACCAGCCGCTGGTACAGCGTATTGAGTAATAAACCTCCCGCGATCCCGCCCCCTAAACCGAATTGAATAGTGGTAAACCGCGGCATATCCCAGAAAAAATCAGAGATAAACCCGCCATTTATTGCCAGAAGGCACAGTACTATCAGGCCCGCAGGAATGCCATGAAGAAGCGGAGGAACGGCTTGTGCAAAATGGCCCGCCTGAAGATTCAGCTGATTCCTGACGATCCATAACCAAAATATGATGACACAAGCGACCAGCGCCGAAATTACCCAAAGACCGGCAGCCGGGAGTAAGTACAAACTGGTCAGAGAATGCCCCGACAGAACCAGCAATAGCGTTATGACAGTGATAGCCATAAACCGGTAAGACCGGTCGGGCATGGCGATTGCCATCACGGCCAGGACCGGCAGCGCGCACAGAGAACTCACCAGAATAAAGGTTTCTCCGTCGGGTTCGACGAGCAGAAAGACACCGAAACAAAGCCCGCACGTCGCCGCAATTGCCCATGCCAGTCCGATATGATGTTTTCCCTCTCCTCGGGTGCGTAACAGGCCGCCCGCGATGGCGGCAAGGATCAGCGAAGGGAGAATGACGGTGGCGGCATTAGGGTCGTTGAGCAAGTCAGCCATATAGAGAACCAGCGCCAGCAGCAACAGAAAGAGCATGGCTGCGACCCATCCACCGATGCTCAGCGCAAGCCTCAGATACCAGGGGAGATGGGAAGAGTGATCCTGCTGCTGAATTTCCTGAATCTGCGTTTGATTCAGCAAACCATGCTGACGCAGTTTTTCTGTCAACATGGTTAATTCTGCCGGTGCTACGTCGACGGGGGCGCGTTCGTACAGCCTGCGTCGCCAGTGCAGGAGTAACACACCGTTACCAGCCACCCACACTGCCATCAGGCAACCGATCAGAAACAGATCCCCCACATCGTAAGAGTTATCAAATAACTGCATGATCAGAACGCAGCCCGTGGCCGTCAGGCTGGCAGTCCCCAGAGTCAGCATGCAAAGATCCGGATGGCGATAACGGTAAAGGTAATAGCCCGTCAGCAAGGTGATTAACCAGAAGCCGGTAATCAACGTAAAGTGGATATCCCGACCCCAGTCGTACAGCCTTCCGGCGACGATGGAGGTCAGCAGCAGTAACAAAAACCCCGCCATAACCCGGGAGAACCAGCGGCTCGCCAGCCAGCTTTCGGGATGATGTTTTATCGCCTGCAAGGCCAGCGCCTCGCGCAGAATCAGGCACAGTGCCAGCACGGCCAGATAACCGTAAAGTGCCGCAGTGGGAAGATAGATCAGGCTGTCAAACGATAGGGCATCCTCCAGGGACAGCGACAGAGTGGTGTAATAGAGCTGGAACGCCAGATTAGCGACCAGCCAGCTGCAAAACCATAAACTGTTTTGCCGCGCAATCAGCGCCAGGGGCAGGAGAACGCATAGCCAGGCTCTGAACAACTCCCAGCTGTCAGCACCGGTCTGATACACCTGCCCATACAACGCAAACAAGGCGCCGAAGCTCAGCCCCGCCGCAAGCAAAGCGCTGCGCGCCGCGCGGTGATACCAGCGCCACCAGACAACGGCAGCCAGCGCGACGATCAGCAACTCCATCAGTGCGAATTTAGTTATCTTCGGCATGTGGGCCCAGTTCCACGCGACAAAAAACAGAGCACCGGCAACCAGTGACAATAAACCCAGACAAAAGAGCACCGGGATCAGGAAAGTACGCCACTGGGCATATCCTGGCCGCACACCGCAAAAAACGTAAATACGCTGACAGGCATCAGGGGTGAGATTCCCTCCTTGCACTAAGCGCTCGGTCTGACGGCAAAGATACTTTGCCGTTCGTGAAGGCATCCAGCTTATGCCATCTGGAGCGATGTCAATCATGATTCCCTGCCTTGAGTCGCGGTTGCATTAAAGAGAACCTTCTTTCGAAGGCATTAGTCTTGTTTGCCAGCGTATGTTTTATAACATCTTGTTATCATTGTAGCGTTCAAATTTCTGTTTTCCTGAACTTAGGTGGTTTTCAGGGGGCGTTGAAATCGCTGCTTTTATTTCGCCCTCGGGAAGTTACAGTGTATCTTTTAGTCCATCTGTCAGCTTACGGACAACGATGTCGTGGCTGATGTGGCTTTCTGCAAACGCTAAAACTGACGGGGAGAAACGTCGGTGGCGGTGATGATCAGACAGACGTTATGAGTCGATCCCAGACCGGGATTTTAAGGAGGAAGTGATGAAAGAGAAGTTTCCGCAGAACTTTATGTGGGGTGGGGCGACGGCCGCCAATCAGGTTGAAGGGGCATACGATCAGGACGGCAAAGGGCTGTCGATAGTCGATGCTATCCCCGGAGGAAAAAAACGGTTAAGTATTGTCTCCTCGCCTGAGTTTGATTTCTCCCTCGACACAACGCGTCATACTTACCCTAATCACAAGGGGATTGATCATTACCATCGCTTTAAGGATGACATTGCGCTGTTTGCGGAAATGGGGTTCAGGTGTTACCGGTTTTCAATTGCCTGGACCCGAATTTATCCGAACGGCATCGAGCAGCAGCCCAATGAAGCGGGACTGCAACACTATGATGAGGTGATTGATGCCTGCATCGCGCAAGGCATTGAACCCGTTATCACCATTTCCCATTATGAAATGCCGCTGCATCTGGCGAAAGAGTTTGGTGGCTGGAAAAACCGTGAGCTGATAGGTCATTTTGAGCGTTTTGCCCGCACGGTGCTGACGCGTTATGGCCATAAAGTGAAATACTGGATGACCTTTAACGAAATTAACAGCGCGGCACATTTTCCTATTATGAGTCAGGGGCTGACGGTAAAAACCGGCGCACTCGACAATCAGGCCAAATATCAGGCGTGGCATAACCAGTTCGTCGCCAGTAGTTTAGCGGTGAAAATTGCCCATGAAACCAATGCTCAGATTCAGATAGGTTGCATGATCCTCTATGCGACGAATTATGCTTACGACTGTGATCCGGTTAATCAGCTTGAAACCCTGAAAGAGACTCAGGCATTCAATTTTTATTGTGCCGACGTGCAGGCTGGCGGTAAGTATCCGTACTACGCAAAACGCCTCTGGCAGTCTAAGGGCGTCGAACTGGACATTCAGCCGGGTGATTTGGCGCTCATTGAACAACACACCGTGGATTACATTGGTTTTAGTTATTACATGTCTTCGACCATCAATAAAACCAATCCGGATGCGCAATCTGCGGAGGGCAACTTGCTCGGTGGCGCACGTAATCCTTTCCTGGAGGCCAGCGAGTGGGGCTGGGAAATTGACCCGGTAGGACTTCGTATCGCCCTCAATCAGCTTTATGACCGTTATGAGAAGCCTCTGTTCATTGTTGAGAACGGTCTGGGTGCTATCGATAAGCCAGATGAAAATCACTACATTGCCGATGACTACCGCATTAATTATTTGCGTCAGCATATTGAAGCCATGGCCGATGCGGTTGAAGACGGTGTGGAACTGATGGGATACACCCCGTGGGGCTGCATCGATCTGGTGAGTATGTCTACCGGTGAGATGAGCAAACGCTACGGGCTGATTTATGTCGATCTCGACGATAACATCAGCGGCACGGGCAACCGTTACAAGAAGAAATCATTCCACTGGTATCAGAAAGTTATCGCGACGAATGGTGCCGACCTGAGCTGAGGATGCGGGCTGATGACGCCGTCGTCAGCCCTGAAAACGCCTGTCAGCGCTGACGAACCAGCGCTCTGTTTTTATCAAGCAGGAAAGGACGCAAATATCCCACAGTGTTAGACAGGAGAATGACGTCTTCTGACACTGTGATATTCAGCACATCCCGCAGATAGGCTTTGCGCGTTTCCATTCGTTGCCAGACGTCCGGGAAATGGCTTTGCAGCTCGTTTCTCAGTGCGGCATCAGCCAGCGCGACAGTATCTTCAATGCTGCATCCGCCGTAGCCGGGCAGCGAAGGGATAATATCGATCTGAAAAATCATCCCGCTCTCCAGTGTGATCGTCGAATTTGCATAGACAGGGGAGCAGAGCCACTCTTCATCGGCCACCAGATGACCCGGGTTAAGATGCCAGTGCCACTTCTCTTTCGGCATTACGTTTTCGATGGTTTGATAAAGTTCACCCCCCGTCAGGCCGGGTTGAAGCGTTTCGAGCCAGGTGGTGACTGCGTGATAGTAAGGAATAGCCAACGCTGAAAGGTAGTCAGCCACCGCAGGAGCCAGTTCATTTTCTGTTGCCACCACATAGGCGGAACGGCTGCTCAGCCCGCCCTTAAACCCGACGGTCAGCGAAAATTTATCTCCGCGCCGGATCTCTTTATCCGTCGGATATAAACAGGCATTCGCGAAACGGTCACCGGTGGCGGCAATCATCACGACGCTGCCCGGCTGCCCATCAGCAGACAGCAAATGACCTATCTGTTTCTCCGTTTTCCCCGGTGCAATCTCGTCCAGCGCCGCCAATATATTGGTGGAAGCCAGATTTGCGCCGTACTCATAAAAGGCGATTTCGCAGGCTGTATTTAAACGGCGCACGCCCTGCGCAGGGGAGATAAACAGTGAGGTTGCATTGACCACGTTTTCCCGTTTGCCAGCAATGTCGACAACCGCTTCCACAATGAAAGCAGGCACATCGAACTGATACTGCGTATCGCAAAGCTTGCTGGTGAACAGCTTCCAGCCAACGACACCAATCCGATGTTCGCGCTTCAGGCCAGCCTGAGCCAATACCTCAGTCAGCGGAGCATCGTTATCCATCGGCTGATTCGGCAGCGAGAAAGCCGGCGCATGGAAACACTTTCCGCCGTTTCGCGCATAAGGCACCAGCTTGAGATTCTCATTCCCCATCACGTAGCTAAGCTGACCGTCAGCGGTCAGTATCAGCAACGCCTCTTCAAATCGCGGAATAAAGCCAGCGAGGTATTCAAAATTCCCGCCATGTTCTTTATCGGCATAGATGGCCAGGGCATCGAGATTATGCTGCTGCATAGCCGTCACAATATTCTTCAGCCGCCGCGCCATCACCTTATCGCTGATAACAGGCGTTTTCACAGTGGGAAACGTCTTTGGTGCCGGGACGGCGGTCAGTTCAAAACGGGGTTGTGACCAGGTCATTGCCATTCTCCTTAACGCAATAATATAGGGTGGTGCATAAGATCTTATGGCTATCTTAGCCCGTTCCGACGCGGTTTGTGTCACCCGCCGAAGGAAAGACGTGCCTGCAAAAGATCAGCCAGATGGCAAGAGCACACAGGGCGATTCCCCCAAGAATGAGATAGGCAAAACTCCAGGATGTGTGGCTGACGATGGCACCGGCCAGCGCAGGGCTCAGCGAGGCGCCGAGTCCCTGCAACAACATCACGAGGCCAAGTGCTGCGTTGATATGCCCGGTACCATTGAATAACGAGGCAATCAGCCCTGGAACGGCAACACCTAAAATACCTGCGGCGACACCGTCCAGCGCTTGTACTGGAAATAACACGAACTCGTTACTCCAAAAAGACGCAATGGCGGCCCGAAATGGCAACACGATAAGCGCAATGACGATAAGCTTTGCATAGCCATACTGAGATGCGTACCGCGCAGTGAGCAGCGCCACGGGGATCATGACTGCCTGAGAAATAGCGACGGTTAATGCGGCATACGTGCCCGGCGTGAACAGAGAACCTGAAGGGGAGGAGGCGACCTGCATGCTCAGCATCGGTAATTGTGCCGCATTAGCAAGGTGGAAGAGAAGCAGGGTAAAGCCGGTTACGGCCAGTTCAGGCCGTTTCAGTAACGCAAAAAAAGGAACAGAAACGGCAGGACCTTCGTGTTTTTCAATACCACGCGCCACATTATGATCGATGTCGTTTTTGTTAATCGCTAATGTCGTTATGACGGTAAACACCGCCATTGTTGTCATGAGTAAAAATACCGATCCTGTCCCCCAGATCCAGCATGTCACTGCCGCCAGCACCGCGACCGCCATATTGCCGCCGTGGTTGAAGGCTTCGTTACGGCCCATCTGCCCCAAAAAACCTTGCTGACCGGCGATCCCTAAAGTGATCCCGGCAATGGCGGGTGCGACGATGGCGGCCGCTAAACCGGTGATGATTTGCGATGCAATCACGACGCCAGACGTAGGGAAATACCAGAGGGCCAGAGTGCTCAGGGTAATCAACAGAGATGAAGTGACAATTAACAGTCGCTTATAACGCGTGGCATCCACAATCATGCCGGAGGGGAAGGTGGCCAGCAATCCGGCCAGTCCGCCCAGCGTCATGACCAGCCCAATTTCCTCCGCCCGCCAGTGGTGGGATACCAGAAATATGCCTAAAAAAGGCCCCAGCCCGTCGCGGACATCGGCGATGAAAAAGTTGAGCAAACAGAGAACTTGCAGTGAACGTAATTTCATAAACAGCCTCAGGCAATGATCATGTTCGTTACCCGTTTGAAAAGGTCAAAAAGGGTACGCAACGGAATCTATCTCCTTCTGTATACATTGCAAAAGTGAAAGAAAGACAGTCATGTATCGTCGTCTCTGACAAAAAAAAGCGCAAACGCCTTATTTTTAGGTTTTTTCTGAACAGCAGAGGGATTTTTCGCGGGAGTGAGGAACAGATTCACGGTGCCGGGCCGACGCCTGACCTGATAGTTAATGGCCGGAACCCCGACCATTATTAAATTTCATGCCTGTTATATAACGTCAATTAATTGCCGCGATAACTGGAGAAACCGTAAGGGCTCACCAGCAGGGGAATATGATAGTGTGGAACGGAACCGTCAGCTTTGAATATCACCGGGATCTCCGGGAAGAAAGTCGGCGTGTGGTGTTTTTCAAACCATTCGCCTGTTTTAAATGTCACACGGTAATTCCCTTTTTCTATTGTACCGTCTTTTGGATAGAGTGCTGGGATCCTACCCTGATCATTAGTGACACCGTCACTCAGGCGAACCCACTGGTTACCTTGTTGTTTTTCAAGCAACACTGTGACGCCGGCAGAGGGAAGTCCGTCCTGCAAGTTCAGTACATGAACGCTCAGCGGGTTCGCTGCAAGTGCAGAGGTCAGGCAGGCGACATTCAGAAAAAGTCCAGCGAGTAATGTTTTAATCGGGGTCATGTGAAATCCTTTTTATTTTAAATGTTGATATTTAAATTCAAAGAATGAAAAGCAGCCCTTTATTATTAGTCTGACTTTTCAGTGCTGTTTGAATAAATAAATAATACATTCCTGAGGTTAACCACCACATGTCAAAACGATGACATTTATGTCATTATTCATCCGGAATACATCCCCGACGAGAAAGAATCATGATGGAACTGAAGATGGCTGTCCCAGCGATCGGCATTGATTTAGGCACCACTAACAGTCTGATCAGTGTCTGGCAAGACGGTGAGGCGCGGCTGATCCCTAATGCATTGAATGAATTTTTAACGCCTTCGGTGGTGAGTCTGGATGACGATGGCCGTATGCTGATTGGCCGCCCGGCACTTTCTCGTCTGACCACCCATCCGCAGCGCTCAGCGGCGCTCTTTAAGCGTTTTATGGGCAGCAAGAAACAGTTTCGGCTGGATACACAAACCTTTGATGCTCCGGAGCTGTCGGCAATGGTGCTTAAATCCCTGAGGGCGGATGCGCAGGCCTATCTCGGGCACGACATCACCGATGTGGTTATCTCCGTTCCCGCTTATTTCAGCGACGAGCAGCGCAAACAGACCCGTTTTGCCGCAGAGCTGGCCGGGCTGAATGCCGTCAGGCTGATTAACGAACCGACCGCCGCCTCGATGGCCTACGGGTTGCATACCCAGAATACCGGCCGCACGCTGGTGTTTGATCTTGGCGGTGGAACCTTTGACGTCACGGTGCTCGAGTATGATCTGCCGCTGATTGAAGTGCATGGTTCGGCGGGCGACAACTATCTGGGCGGAGAAGATTTTACGCAGGCGATCATTAAGGCCTGTCTCAGTGAATGGAAGCTTGATGTCGGGGCCATTCCCGCAACCGAGCTGGCGCGTCTGTACGACAATGCTGAACAGCTAAAATGCCAGCTAGGTCAGCATAATGCTACGCATCAGCTGTGCTGGCAGTGGGGGGATCAGGCATGGACGCTCTCCTTTGACGAACCGAAACTGGAAGAGATTTGGTTGCCGCTGATGACCCGGTTACGCGCACCCGTGGAACAGGCGCTGCACGATGCACGCCTGCGTCCGGAGCAGCTTGATCACCTGGTGCTGGTGGGCGGGGCATCGCGTATGCCGGTCATTCAAAAGCTCGTTGTCAAACTGTTCGGGAAATTACCTCACCAGCATCTGGATCCCGGCACCATTGTGGCGCTGGGCGCGGCCGCACAGGCGGCCTGTCGGTTGCGCAATGAAGATATCGAAGAGGTGATCCTTACCGATGTCTGCCCCTATACGCTCGGCATTGCCACCGCCAGCGAGCAAAGGAACGGGATATTTTCCCCGATCCTTGAGCGTAATACCGTCGTGCCTGCTTCGCGGGTAGAGACGTTCACCACCCGTCACGTTGAACAGACGTTTATCCGCATTGCTATCTATCAGGGCGAGAATCCTCTGGTGGCAAATAACATCTTTATTGATGAACTGCAGGTGCCGGTCAAACCCAATGGCGCGTTACAGAATATCGACGTACGTTTTAGTTATGATATTAACGGATTGCTGGAAGTGGATGTGAACTTGCCCGACAGCGGTGAGACATTGAGTAAAGTGATCGACCACAGTCCGATAGGTCTTAGCCCCGAACAGCAACAGTGCAGCCGTGAGCGGTTGACGGCGGTGAAAATTCATCCCCGCGATACGCTGGCAAACCGCAACCTTCTGGCGCGTTTAGAGAAAGCCTGGGCACAATCGCTGGGCGATACCCGTGGACAGATTGGTCTTTGGCTGGAGGAGTTCGAAAAGGAGTTAGCCAGCCAACAGGAAAGTCGCATCGCACCGTTGCGCCAGCGGCTGGAAGGTCTGCTTGCGGAGTTAACGTTATAAAGTGAAAAAGTATGCCGTCAGGTAAGAAAGGCGGCACACTCATTTTTTCGACTGGATTTTAGCTATTTTTTTCGCCGCCAGCCGGGCGGCGGGCCATAGCGGTTCGGCTCTGGCATTCCGCGTTTGAACAGATACATTGCCAGCAATTTGAGCACGGGAATTTTAATCTCTTTTAGTTTATCCGCGCTGGCCAGACCCAAATCCCGCCCACGGCGCACCACTGCGCTGTAAAGGTTCATCACGACCAACAGCGCCGACAGTGCGGTATTCGCCAGTTGCCCCTCAGCCACAATTGCGTTAACCAGCATGATCGCGATCTCGCTTCCCAACACAATCTGCAAGACCAGCCCCAGCCGTCCAATACGTGAATTAATTCGCCAGAATTGCCAGAAATAA
Source organism: Rahnella sp. 1L-D-7-B-C2 (assembly GCF_057290995.1). NCBI lineage: Bacteria > Pseudomonadati > Pseudomonadota > Gammaproteobacteria > Enterobacterales > Yersiniaceae > Rahnella > Rahnella sp. 1L-D-7-B-C2. The sequence continues at coordinate 78,474 of NZ_JBXAVQ010000003.1, forward strand.
CTGCGGCGCTGCGGGTACTGCGTGAACTCATTCTGACGGGTGCTGTTGATTTGCAGCATCGTCGCTGCCGCTAATCTCAACGCGATATCCATTTGCGGATCGTCAGCACCGGCCTGAGCGGCGGCACTGAGTCTGGCATCCAGCAAATATTCCGGATTAGTGCTGAGCTGAGTGATCCCCTGAGCGACCGCTGATGCGATGAGAGCCCCGCGGGCAAGATTTTCGTCCGACGGAAATACCGGTAACTGGCGCGCCAGCAATTGCTGTCTGAACGCCACTTCTTCCGGCGAGCTGGCGGTGAGCGCCTCAAGTTCCGCCAGATTGTCCTGTGCGCAACGCGCATTGTAATGCGACAAAAATACCGCGTGGTACAGGGCCTGATAAGGGAAGGGGGATTGTCCCAGCCGTTCCTGCCACTCTGGCTGATAACGGTAGAAATAGTGGGCCGAGCCGGAGGAGCTCTCATCACGCCGGGCAATGTACTCTTCGATACTGACCGGCAGCCGGGTCCAGCAGTTGAAATGCAACGAGTTGTCCAGAACCAGATGGCTTTTTAGCTGGCCAACTTCATCGCCCTGAACCGGGTCAATTTGGGTAAACACCTCATACATCGACCAGAAGGGATGCTGCTCATCAAGCGGAAAATCTTCCAGATTGCTGAGCCGGGATATGTTGTCGACTTTCAGGTCGAGCATTGTTTCCAGCAACATCACCTGACGCAGGGCGTCACGCGGCGACGTCTGACTGTCTTCCGGCAGGGCTATATCCGCGTTCTCAATGAGATAGCATAGCCAGCTGGTGTGCGCCGGCAAAACGCTCTCACCATACGCCGGATGTTGTGCCAGTTTGCCCAGGCTGTGAGGGGGAAGCGGTCGCCAGTGCCATAGCCACGCGATGCTCTGCTCCCAGGCGGCACAATCGCTGTCGGCGAACATCTCAGGCAACGGTGTCTCTTCGGCCGCATGCAGCCATGTGATGAACTCCGCCAGCACCGCTGAACCCTGAAGCCACGCCAGACGCTGCGCAGCTTGTCGTTGCAGGCCGCGTAAGATTGTCGCCTGCAACGGTATTGTGGGAAGAGGCTGGTCAAGGATCGCCTGTAATAAGGCTTCATTCCCCATCGTCAGCATGCTGGCCTGCCAGTAAAGGTGCAGGAGGTCATCGGTGCCATCTTCCTGCATAAGATGCGGGAACATGATCTGCGGGCGATACCGGCCCGATTTCCAGCTGATAAAGTCAGCGGCCAGCGGGGAAACGTCGACCTGTGTCGCTTCGGCCCAGCGCATCAGCGTTTGAGGCGACTGTGCCTGCGGCCGGTACGCGTTTTCCTCGTCGCCGGTAGCGCTTTCCACTGGCGGAATATCCGGGCGGTCAAAAGCCTGGATCAGCAGTGGCAGATAATCTGCATCATTCCTGACACACCACGCCAGCAGCCACTGTTCGGCTTCGGCATGTTGATGCTTCTCATGCAACCTTAGCCACAGCGGAAACGCACGTTCATCATCGCCCATTATGCTGCAATGACTGGCGCTCAGATAAAGCCACTCCGGATCATCCGGATTGAGTTCGAGCTGTTGCAGACAGTGGTCACGCAGTTGCGCGTCAGACAATGCCGCTAAATTAAACCAGCGTGCCATTTGGTTCATCAAACGCGGGCATGATGGCCAGAATATCACGCGCGGTTCTTCCAGCAGGTATCGCAACCAGCCGGTCGGTTGTTCCCAGTAAAAATGCCGGACCTGATGGAAATAGCCCAGCGTGTCGTCTTGTGCCGCCAGAGTGAGAGGGGCGAGCGTGGAGAGATCGAAAATATCGCCGCCTTCGGCAAAGTTCAGCAAGTCGTCGGCCCGCTGCGCCATTTCCGTCCCAATTTCTGGTAAACGCATTCGCCATTGCAGGCGGTTAGCCAGCAGGATAAGACAGTCGGCGGAAACAAAATTCACCTGCAAGACAGCTTCCAGCAACGGCCAGCGAAGCTTATCGACAGTGGTGACGGGGTGATCGTCGAGTTGGCTGATAAACCGCAGCCAGCGCACCGGCAAATATCGCTCAGCAGGAGAATTGATCAGTGCGCTGAAGGCGTCGAGCAGCCCGGTGGGATCGGTGGCTGGCACTTCTGGCGGCGGAGCCGGTGGCTCAAGCGGCATCAGAGTTACGGGTTCATCCACACCTTTTCGCGCCTGTTCATAGGCCTCACGCAGACGCTTAAAACCTTCCGGATCATTTTCCGGGTGATACGTGGGCAGCAGATCGCGGTAGGCCTGGCGGATCATCTGCTGATCCTGCGTGGGTGAAATGCCCAATATTTCCCAACAAGGCTGGCTGCTCATAGATCCATCTCCGGCAAGGATGTGGGTTTATCTATCTCAATCATCGCGATGTGCCACGGAAGTTGAGATATCGGGCTCTCCGGATGCGTATAGAGCTGGCGCATTAATTCAATGTTGGTGGTACCACCTGCGTCGATACTAAAAGCATAACGTCGGGCATCGGCTTCGGATGTGCTGAGTGACTGCCAGTAGAGTCTTCCGATGATAAAACCAGCGTTATAGCGCTGCCAGCTGGTGTAATAATAACGGGCGCGTACCGCCAGACGGCTGTGCAGCCAGAGGTTTTCTTCCGACGTTATCCAGCCATTAAGCAGCCCGATACGGCAAAGAAAGCCCATCCTTGCTAAATCCCAGGCGCGGATCCCGCCGTCACCGCACATGACGGCGCTGTCAGCCACCAGGGCCAGCAGGACCTGTACGTCAGGCGTTTGATGCGCCGCATAATTCTGCCACTCTGTCAGGCTCAGACGGTGCCACAGCCTGAAGTAATGGGCCAGATCCTCCGCATGGCCGTTGTCGATCATTCTTAAAATCATCTCAAACAGCTGCTCACGGGAATTGATGCCCCAGCTCTCGCTCAGGTCAACGCTGGTATCAAACGGATAAAATTTATCGCAGTCGTAGGCGGCACCCGGTCCGGCATTTATTGCCACCATCGGGGCTGAAAGCGCGAGCAACCAGCGGCGTGCAGAATCATCAATCACTGAGAATTTCTCCTGTGGGGTAAATCAGCTTTCATACTGCCATTTCGGTATTACGCAGCCTTTAGGGCCGGGCGCGGTCTGTTTACCGTTCTCATCGAAACGTGTTTCACAGGCTGTAGTCAGTCTGCCGTCTTTCCAGACTCCGCTGCTTTTGACTTTGCCATCAGGGTAATAACAGGTGCTTTCACCCTGACGCAGCGCGCCCTGATAATCTTTGTACTCCTTGCTGTCGACCACTAAACGGCTAAATCCCTTAGCGCGACTAATGCACTGCATTTGACCGTTTGGGTAATAGCTGATTTGGGTGTAGCTGTCGTCGGGGCCGATGCGTGTTTCGTCCTGGCGCTGACCATTGGCATACCAGCTGTTATTGGTTTGCTGTCGGTTAAAGAGATAGTCAGCCTCGGTGAGCGGCGTGCCGTCAGGGTTGAAGGTTTGCTGTTTGCCGCAATAGCCGCGACCGCTTAGTGACAGAGGGCAGTAGTTGCGCTCGGTGATTTTGACGCCGGCAGCGGTAAATTCCTGCATCAGCCCGACTTCATAACCATGGTCAAGGGTGGACACCGACTTCGGTTTTCCGTCGGGGAAATTGTAGACATTCAGGCCGTCGAGTTCGCCATTGCGGTAGCCTCGGTCGGCGCGCACAGTGGTGCCATCGTCGTAATATTCGATTTCACGGCCATCCAGTTTGCCCATCACATAATCAGCCTGATAAACCCTTATTCCGGCAGCATTAAATTTCTGATACAGGCCGTCAGCAAGATTATCTTTGTAATGAATGATTTGCGTCAGTTTACCGTTTTTATCACTCCAGCGCAGTTCACCCTGTTTTACGCCCGCCACCAGTTCGACCTGCTGAGTCTCGCCGTCACCCGTCTTGAGCTTCCACATACCGTTTGCCACGCCTTTCACGAACGGGCCTTCGCCGTTTTCAGTGATCCACATGCCTTCGGGCTGGTCATCGACATAATTGCCTTTCGAGCGCAAAACGCCCGCCAGACGGCGCTCGCTCGGGCCCTGGCGCTGACCATTCAGGTAAGTATCGAAACCGCTCAGTTCGGGTGTTTCGCCATCCATGCCGTCGGTTATCTCCCAGCGGCCTTCGCGCTCATCGTTTTTCATCAAGCCAGTCGCCGTTTCTTGCTGATCACTGAGGGTCCACTGGCCTTGCTGATGTCCCGCGATATAGTTGCCGGAGCTGGCAAAGTTCTCGCCGACGGTCACCCATTTCCCGCTGGGAATGCCTTTTTGGAAAAAGCCTTTCACTAAACCATATTGTTTTGAGTAATAGACATAGGGTCCATTCTCGCTGCCGCTGAATTTATTCGGATCGGCTTGCCAGCTGATGGCGGTAACACGAAATTCTGGTTTGTCGCTGTCTTCCTCACGCCGGTAAGTCGCGGTGAGAAATAAGCCCTCTTTTTCGGCAAAAGTTTTTTTGTAAGCGTAGACGTTGTCTGCGGGCTGTTTCGCCGCAGTGGAAGGCGTGCCATCGTCAAGATACCAGCCGACAACTTTGCCCTGAGTAAAGTCGATATTATCGAAATCGGGATTGCCGAATTCAGGGTATTCCACGCTGTAGTCATAAGGCGGAAGCTGCCCGAGGGCGCGTTTTATCAGCGTTGCATTGAGGTCTTTATTGTTGCGAACCAAATTATCCAGAACCGGTTGTAAACTCAGCACCGGAATATAGCTGCCGTCTTCTTCAATATAACGCCAACTGCGCAGGAAGAATTTGCCGTGACTTTTACTCAACACCAGCGTGACCTGACCTGCCTTATCTACGTCGGCATAAAATACGGATTCTATGGTGGAGTCGGGGAAAGTACCGAGCAGGTGGGGAAGGTGATCGACACTTTGGTCTTCTTCGCTACAGAAGCAGTAATAGCCTTTTACTGCCTTATTTTCCTGAATAAAGACCAGAAGGGCGCTGCTGTAACGTGCGCCAGAAATTATCGGATGCGCCAGCGTTTTACCTTCGTAAAACGGAGGGGGCGTGTCGTTGGAAGCCGCCAAAGCGTTGCTTGCCAACGCGCTCAAACTTAACAGCATTATGCCCAATAGTGACTTGATCGCTCTCATTCCCTGACCTGCTCATTTGAAAAAGTGCGCTTAGGTTACATGAAATGTTTCTAACGGTTAATTTTATGTTGAATCAATTCTTTGAGGGTGTAACGAACGCCGCCAGATTTGAAAGATTCAGCCTTTGGTAACAAAGCCCTAAATTCTGACTACTACTGATCGCAGATTGACTCAGTCAATATTTATTCGGTCACATTGGTTGGCACAATGATCAGTTCACAACTACCATGAATAATTCCTACCCGGATTGTATAAATCCAGAATAAACAATTGAGAATCAAAGGTCCCCAATGAGCGAAGTAAAAATTGTTGCCATACTTACCCCCTTGCCTGAATTCATCGAAACTATAAGAGATGCAGCACGGGCAATGGTTTCTCCGACTCATCAGGAAGCAGGATGCCTGCAATATGATCTGCATGAAAGTCATACTGTACCCGATGTGCGTAACCTCGAAAATAAAGGCAAAGTGTCATTCGTCTTTATTGAACGCTGGAAGTCTGAGGAAGATTTGAAAAAACACGTGGCAATGTTCTACCACGATGATTTTCTCGATATCTTGAACGGTAAACTGGAAAGCCTAAACGTTCAGCGTCTGGCTAAGCTGTAATAAGTCACACATCGCGGGAGAGTATCGGCTAGGAAACTACGTCAGTATAACGAGACGCGAATAAAAGTATCACTGGGTGCAATGAGTCTGGTGAAGTACCGGCAGCACCTGGGGATCACATCATAACCAGTCGAACAAAATATCCGCATCTCCAAAAGTGACATTATCAAATGGGACTTACAATTACGGTGCGCATAATCATGATTATGTTAAATCCAATATAAGATCATGTGCCTACCCACCTCAACACAATCCCCTGACCTCCCTATATCCGCCACTGCCTGAGAGTTAAGTGATTACCAAACAAAAAAAGCCGCAACCTTGTCGGCTGCGGCTTTTGTATTTCGAAGAAAGCAAACTTATGCCAGAATTTCGCGCACGAAGTTTTCGATTTCTTTGTTCTGACCGTTTTCGAAGAAGCATTTCTGGAAACGTTCACCGCTCACGGCGGTTTTCACCAGTTCTTTATCAATAGCACGCAGCGTGTCGAGATAATTTTCTTTCACCACGGCGGCCTTCACCTGATTGAGAATGCCCGCGTTTCGAACCTGAGGTTCTTTACGGTCAGCCGGATAACCCTGGCCTTTGACGCCGGTGAAGGCTTTCTCGAAGATAAAACGCACGTTCAGTTCTGCACCCCAGCCGAAGCCTTTAGCGAATGGCAGAGACAGCGCGTTGCCGTTGTTGATCTGCGCGAACAGGAACGCATCCGCCGGATCGATACAGTAACCACAGTTCACGCCCGGATGGATATTCAGGGACATCAGCGCGCCCTGCCCGGTGCCGCAGCCGGCAACCACAAAATCCACAGCTTTGGAGTTAAGCAGAATGCTGGCCATGATGCCTAGATGGATATAAGTCAGGTGATGGTCCTGCTCGTCGGACATACCGACGTTGTACACCGGATATTCTTTCTCTGAAGCCACGGCGTTCAGCTCTTTCAGAATGATCGCGTTTTTCGCAGCCTGGCTGTTTTCCATCATCAATGCAATTTTCATGGGATTTCCTCTTTGGGCAGCGGCGTAAACCGCTGCTGTCTGTGTATGCTATTGGGTAATTTGGGAGGCGGGTTAACGCGCCAGCCAGCCGCCGTCGACGGCAATGGTGTAGCCATTAATGTAGTCGGACGCCGGTGAAGACAGGAACACGACTGGACCCATGACGTCGGACGGCGTACCCCAGCGCCCGGCCGGGATGCGGCTCAGGATCTCTTCACTGCGGGCTTCGTCAGCGCGCAGTTGCTGGGTGTTATTTGTCGCCATGTAACCCGGCGCGATAGCGTTGACGTTGATGCCGTGCTTCGCCCATTCGTTCGCCAGCAGACGGGTGACCCCCATCACGGCGCTTTTCGATGCGGTGTAAGAAGGTACGCGGATCCCGCCCTGATAAGACAGCATAGACGCAATATTGATAATTTTTCCGCCGGTGCCCTGGGCGATAAACTGTTTTGCGACGGCCTGAGACATAAAGAACACCGATTTGATGTTCAGATTCATGACGTCGTCCCAGTTCTTTTCACTGAATTCGATGGCGTCTTCCCGACGGATAATCCCGGCGTTGTTCACCAGAATATCCAGATGCCCCATTTCCGCGACGGCGCGTTCTAACAGCGTCGGGATCACTTTCGTATCACTAAGATCGGCGGTCAGGCTCAGAAAACGACGGCCGGTTGCGCCAATGCGTTCGATGGTTTCCGTTGGTTCAACAATGTTGATACCTACAATGTCGCAGCCTGCTTCTGCCAGACCGATCGCCATGCCCTGGCCCAGACCGGTATCGCATCCGGTCACGACCGCGACTTTTCCCTTCAGTGAAAAATTATCCAGAATCATGATGTTTCCTTTTTCCATAAAACGGAGGCAAATGCGCTGTTCCGTCACGTAAGAGTGAGTCGGGCAACGCCCGGCCACGAACTGATGGAAGGAAGTTTAACGAGATTTTTCGTGCAACTCAAGAAATTGAAACATCATTTCAATTTAGATGAACTTTAGTGTCGTTTTTTGTTGAGTTGATCACGTCCTGAACGTTTTTTAACCCAATCGCTGAGGTTGCATTCTGAGTGTGTGGAAGACAGGCGTGAGTATGCCGGACGGAAAGAAACATCCAAATGAGCGGGCGAATGAGGAAAAGGTGTTCCGGAGGGAATTCACTGCCCGGCGGGAGCCGGGCCAGCGGTACTGAAATTCAGCGGACAATTTGTCTCTTAGTGCATCGAACCCTGGCATTCTGTTTCCATGGTCAGGCCACGGCGCCAGTCACCCGGTGTTTGTCCAAACTGACGTTTGAAGCTACGGGTAAAGGATTGCTGCGAGTCAAAGCCCAGCGATATCGCAACGCTGACGATAGGTTCGCGGCTGCTGGCCAGCATATCTGCCGATTTCTTCAGCTTTTTCTCACGAATGAACTCGCCCATCGGTAAACCTGTGTGCTCTTTGAACATCCGTTGCAGATACCAGCGCGAATACCCGGCGCGTTTGGCGACGGTCTTAATATCCAGTCGCTCTTCCAGGTTGTGATCGATCCAGTCAATCAGGTCGTGAATGAAATCCTCGGTTCTCATGGACTCTCTCCTATCTCTTATCAGTTTTCGCCCCCCGAGGGCGTCTTTTTCTAAACTGACTCAGTTTGCGATTAAATGCAAGTTTTACTATTGCATTTAATTCATCGTTACGGGATAGTCACGTTCCCGGAAGTAAACGTTCTGTAAAACAGCACAGAAAGTGTAACAGTATTTCTTGCACTTTAGTAGTCACCTCCTTACAATCCCCCTCGAATCAATTGTATCAAACATTGATACATAACTGTGCTGATGAACGGCACAAGTCCCAAAAAAGTCAGATTAGGCAAAGGACGTTACCCGGAGGACAGACCGGTTGTATTGCCTGACAGCACTTACTCACTGGAAATAAAAATAATGAAAAACCTGCAAAAACCGTTGGTTGTTGCATGCGACCGCCTGCGCGGTACGCCTTTGACGTTGCGTCTTTCAGGGGTTGCGCTGATGGTCGCCCTGCTTGCCGGGTGTGATAACAGCGTGGCGCAAAACGCCGCTCCGCCTGCCCCGCAGGTCAGTGCAGCAGATGTTTTGATCAAACAGATCAGCCAGTGGGATGCGTTTAATGGCCGCGTCGAAGCGGTACAAAGCGTTCAGCTTCGTCCCCGCGTGTCCGGTTATATCGACAAAGTAAATTATCAGGAAGGCCAGGAAGTGAAAAAGGGTCAGGTGCTGTTTACCATTGATGACCGCACTTATCGCGCCGCACAAGAACAGGCACAGGCTGAGCTGGTGCGAGCCCGCAATCAGGCCAACCTCACCCGCAGTGAATCGTCGCGTACTGAAAAACTGATTGGCACGCAGGCGGTTTCCACGGAAATCGCTGAGCAGCGCCGTTCGGCGGCTTCTCAGGCACAGTCCGATGTGCTGGCCGCTCAGGCTCAGCTGGATATGGCGCAGCTGAATCTCGATTTTACCCGCGTCACGTCACCGATTGATGGCCGCGCCAGCCGGGCGATGATCACCACCGGCAATCTGGTTACCGCAGGCGATACCGCCAGCGTGCTGACCACGCTCGTTTCTCTCGATACGGTGTTTGTCTATTTCGATGTGGATGAAGGCACTTTCCTGCGCTATCAGGCGATGGCGCGTGATGGCCAGCGCAGCGACACGCCGCAGTCACGCCTGCCAGTGCATGTCGGTCTGGTGGGTGAAAACGGCTATCCGCATCAGGGCGTGGTCGATTTCACCGATAACCAGCTCAATTCCGGCACCGGCACCATCCGTATGCGTGCCGTGCTCGATAACCGCGACCGTACCTTTACGCCGGGGCTGTTTGCCCGCGTGCAGCTGCCAGGCAGTGCGCAGTTCAACGCCATGCTGGTGGACGATAAAGCCGTACTGACCGATCAGGATCGTAAGTTTGTTTACGTGGTGGATAAAGAGGGCAAAGCGCAACGTCGTGATGTCGAAGTGGGCCGTATGTCCGGCGGTTTACGCATCGTTGAGAAAGGCTTAGAAGCTGGCGATCGCGTGATCATCGACGGCGTTCAGAAAGTCTTTATGCCGGGTATGCCCGTTAACGCCAAAACCGTCAGTATGGCGGCCAACAGCGTGACCCCTACCCCTGCTGCTGTTCAATAAAAGAGAATCCTGACACATGGACTTTTCCCGCTTTTTCATCGACCGGCCGATCTTTGCCGCCGTTTTGTCGATTTTGATTTTAGTCACCGGGGCGATTGCCATTCCCCTGCTGCCGGTCAGCGAATATCCGAACGTGGTGCCGCCAAGCGTACAGGTTCGCGCTGAATATCCGGGTGCTAACCCGAAAGTGATTGCTGAAACCGTGGCGACGCCGCTGGAAGAAGCCATCAACGGCGTCGAAAACATGGTGTATATGAAATCCGTGGCCGGTTCTGACGGCGTGCTCGTTACTACCGTCACCTTCCGTCCGGGTACCGATCCAGATCAGGCACAGGTTCAGGTGCAAAACCGCGTGGCGCAGGCTGAAGCCCGGTTGCCGGAAGATGTGCGGCGTCAGGGGGTCACCACACAGAAACAGTCACCGACGTTAACGCTGGTGGTGCATCTGGTCTCGCCGAACGGCAAGTACGACTCGTTGTATCTGAGTAACTACGCCACGCTGAAAGTGAAAGACGAACTGGCACGTTTGCCGGGCGTCGGGCAAATTCAGATCTTCGGTGCGGGCGAATACGCGATGCGCGTCTGGCTCGATCCGAACAAAGTGGCGGCACGCGGGCTGACGGCAAGTGACGTTGTCACCGCAATGCGTGAGCAAAACGTCCAGGTTTCAGCCGGTCAGCTTGGCGCAGAACCGATGCCGAAAGACAGCGACTATCTGCTGTCCATCAACGCACAGGGACGTCTGAAAAACGAAGAAGAGTTCGGCAACATTATCCTGAAAAGTGGTGATAACGGCGAAATTGTCCGTCTTCGTGATGTCGCGCGTATCGAAATGGGATCAGGCAGTTATGCCCTGCGCTCGCAGCTGAATAATAAAGATGCCGTCGGTATCGGTATCTTCCAGTCGCCGGGGGCGAACGCGATTGATCTGTCAGACGCCGTGCGTGCCAAAATGACCGAACTCTCAACCCGTTTCCCGGAAGGCATGACCTGGCGCGCGCCTTATGACCCGACGGTCTTTGTGCGTGACTCGATAAGCGCCGTAGTCCATACGCTGCTGGAAGCCGTAGTGCTGGTTGTGCTGGTGGTGATTCTGTTCCTGCAAACCTGGCGTGCGTCGATCATTCCGCTGCTGGCGGTGCCGATTTCGGTTATCGGCACGTTCAGTATTCTGTATCTGCTTGGATTCTCACTTAACACGCTCAGCCTGTTCGGACTGGTGCTGGCGATAGGGATCGTGGTCGATGACGCCATCGTCGTGGTGGAAAACGTTGAGCGAAATATCGAGGAAGGCCTAGCGCCGCGGGAGGCTGCGCATCAGGCAATGCGGGAAGTGTCTGGGCCGATCATTGCGATCGCACTGGTGTTGTGTGCGGTATTTGTGCCGATGGCGTTCCTTTCCGGTGTGACCGGGCAGTTCTACAAACAGTTTGCGGTGACTATTGCGATTTCTACCGTGATTTCAGCGATCAACTCCCTGACGCTCTCCCCTGCGCTGGCGGCCTTGCTGCTCAAACCGCACGGCGCGCCGAAGGATATGCCATCGCGTCTGATTGACCGTCTGTTCGGCTGGATCTTCCGCCCGTTCAACCGCTTCTTCAGCGCCAGCTCCCATCGCTATCAGAATGCAGTCTCGAAAGCGCTCGGACGTCGTGGTGCCGTATTTGTCGTCTACATTCTGCTGCTGTGCGGTGCGGCGTTTATGTTTAAAGCGGTGCCGGGCGGCTTTATTCCGACGCAGGACAAGCTGTACCTGATTGCCGGCGTGAAAATGCCGGAAGGTGCTTCGCTGTCGCGCACTGACGCGGTGATCCGCAAAATCAGTGCGCTCGGTCTGAGCACTGACGGCGTGATAGACGCGGTGGCCTTCCCTGGCCTGAACGCGTTGCAGTTCACCAATACGCCAAATACCGGCACGGTGTTCTTCGCGCTGAAACCGCTGGGTGAACGTACCCGCACGGCGGCTGAAATCAATGCTGAAATCAATGCCAAAATTTCGCAGATTCAGGAAGGTTTTGCCTTCTCGATTATGCCGCCGCCGATCCTCGGTTTAGGTCAGGGTTCTGGTTATTCGCTGTATATTCAGGATCGCGCAGGGTTAGGCTACGGAGCATTGCAGACCGCGATTAACACCATGTCCGGTTCCATTATGCAGACGCCGGGGATGGGGTTCCCTATCTCCTCTTATCAGGCCAACGTGCCGCAGCTGGATGCGCACATCGACCGTGATAAGGCCAAGGCGCAGGGCGTGTCGCTGGATGATTTGTTCAGTACGTTGCAGGTATATCTCGGCTCGTCTTACATCAATGACTTCAACCGGTTCGGGCGCACCTGGAAAGTAATGGCGCAGGCCGACGGCCAGTTCCGCGACAGCGTGGAAGATATCGCCAATCTGCGCACCCGTAATGACAAAGGTGAAATGGTGCCGATCGGCAGTATGCTGAACATCACCACGACCTACGGACCGGACCCGGTGATCCGCTACAACGGCTACCCGGCGGCGGATTTGATTGGTGACGCTGACCCGCGCGTGCTGTCTTCAACGCAGGCCATGACTGAGCTGACCGCGATGTCGAAAAATCTGCTGCCAAATGGCATGAATATCGAATGGACGGATCTGAGCTATCAGCAATCGACGCAGGGTAACGCGGCGTTGATCGTGTTCCCGATGTCGGTCTTGCTGGCGTTTCTGGTGCTGGCGGCGCTGTACGAGAGCTGGACGCTGCCGCTGGCAGTGATCCTGATTGTACCGATGACGATGCTTTCCGCACTGTTTGGCGTATGGCTGACCGGCGGCGACAACAACGTCTTCGTGCAGGTTGGGCTGGTGGTGCTGATGGGACTGGCCTGTAAGAACGCTATCCTGATTGTCGAGTTCGCCCGCGAACTGGAGATGCAGGGTAAAGGGATTGTGGAGTCTGCGCTTGAAGCCTGTCGCCTGCGTCTGCGCCCTATCGTGATGACCTCAATCGCGTTTATTGCCGGGACAATTCCGCTGATCCTTGGTCACGGTGCGGGCGCGGAAGTGCGCGGCGTAACGGGGATCACCGTATTCTCCGGGATGCTGGGCGTGACGCTGTTCGGGCTGTTCCTGACGCCGGTGTTTTATGTCGCCCTGCGCAAACTGGTGACGCGTAAAAAACCTGCGCTGGAAAGCCAGACTGTCTGATCTGTAAAGAGCAGAAAGCAAAAAGCCGGGAAATTATCCCGGCTTTTTTACGTCTGAGTGTTGCGGAAAGCGATCGTGCAGAAGCTTATTTAGAGCAGAGCGCGTTGTCTGTGTATTCCGCTGCCAGGTCTTTAGTGCACTTATACTTGCCGCCGCGTTCGAACTCGGCCAACGCATCGGCTACGGTGTGACGACCCAACACTTGCAAAGACGCCTCTTCGGCCTCATTCACAATATTTTTGAAATAAGTACAGGCATTGGCGCTAACGACGCAGCGGGCTGGGACATCCGGACGCGCGGCCCACAGACGTTTGTCTTCAATCACGGCGCAGTAAATATCGCGCAGCGTGATGTCTTCCGCCGGGCGGCCCAGGTGAATGGAGCCGGTACGACCAAGCGTAGAAACGATGATGCCATGCTGAGTCAGCGGCACCATCAGTTTGCGGATGAAGCTGGAGTTGGCTTCCAGACCCGTAGCTAAGATCGCACTGGTGCAGCGCTGTTCAGCCTTTTGGGACTGAGCGATACAAAACACCATCTGCATGGCTGTCGGAAAGCGATAATCTAACATGTCATTGTCCTGAGAAACCAAGTCTTAGGTTAAGCACCGTATCACAGAGGAATAACCCTGTACGTGAGCTGGTCAATAATATAACAAAGACTGTTGCATTATTGAAGGCGGTCACGTGCCTAACGCACATAAAGTCACGATTTGGGCACAAAAAAACCCATCCTAAGATGGGTTTCATGACGTTAATTCTAAGACGTTGGGTCAGAGAAATTAGAACTGGTAGACCATGCCTACGCCTACAACATCATCGGTAGAAATGTTGTTGTTTTCGTAGAAGTGATCATCGTTGTCCAGCAGGTTGATTTTATAATCAACGTAGGCAGACATATTTTTGTTGAAGTAGTAATAAGAACCTACAGAAACATATTTAACCAGATCTTTGTCGTTAGCGTTGCCGCCGTTGCCATTGTTCAGGTCTTTACCTTTAGATTGCAGGTAAGAAACTTCCGGACGCAGACCGAAGTCAAACTGGTATTGTGCGGTTACTTCAAAGTTCTGGGTTTTATTTGCTACGCCGTTATCGCCATAAAGGGTCATATTACGGGTTTCAGCATACATGGTGGCCAGATAGACGTGATTTGCATCGTATTTCGCGCCAATAGTCCAGGCGTCAGCTTTGTCACCACGATTATCCGCAGACTGGTCATTGGTTCGGTCAGATGACGCATACGCAGCACCTGCAGTAATACCCATACCAAAATCATAAGTGGTGGACAGGCCATAACCGTCACCATTCTGATGACGAGTATCGCGGCCATTATTAGTACCTTCACCATAATGTTGAACATCTTCGTTGTTATTATCGCCGTCGTTGGCGCCTTGATATTGCAGTGCGAAGTTCAGACCTTTCACTTCACCGAAGAAGTCGGAGTTACGGTAGGTTGCAACGCCGTTGGCACGGCCTACCATGAAGTTGTCAGCAGTAGTGTAAGAATCGCCACCGAATACTGGCAGCATATCAGTCCAGGCTTCAACGTCGTACACTACGCCGTAGTTACGCCCGTAATCGAATGAACCGTAGTTGTCGAATTTCAGGCCCGCGAAGCCCAGACGGGTTGCGTTGCCAGCTGTACCATTGTTCTCGGTGTTATTTGCCTGAACGTTATATTCCCACTGGCCGTAACCGGTCAGTTGATCAGAAATTTGGGTTTCACCTTTGAAGCCAACGCGGATATAGGTTTCATCGCCATCGTCATGCGCGTTGTCTGAAAACTGGTGACGCGCATCCACTTTACCGTACAGGTCAAGTTTGTTGCCGTCTTTATTATAAATCTCTGCAGAGTGTGCCGCACCTGCAACTAATAATGCTGGAACAATAAGGGCCAATGCTTTTAATTTCATGACGTCATTCCTTTATCATTTAATTGAATACTTGAATTTATTATATATACTTTATTAATGAGTCAGTGCTCGCAGTAATACTACCCAACTAGTTCCATTGTTACGTAGGGAAATTACCATGTTTGTTTTTATTATTTATTACTAAATATTTCAATGGCGCTTATTAATACCCACGATGAATGTTATATTTTTAAATATACAAAAAATGTATTTATCGATGGCTTTTATTTTGTGGTAATTTAATTCTCGAATTGTGGCATCATCACTGCAGTTCATTTTTTACCCTTCCTTGGTTTTATTATTTCTATTTACGGGTCGTGATTCCCCTGTCTGCGACCTGACAGATTGCCCCGCCTGACTGCGGGGTTTTTTTTTGCATAAAAAAACCCATAACCGGCGAAAGTTATGGGCTCAACAAATGAGAGAGAACTAAGAAATACGACGAGGTCAGAGAGAACGTTAAAATACCTGTCCACAACAACCTTCATAGCGGATGCTGAAGCTGCGTTAACCGCAACGGCAACACCCGTTATTCAGGGTACAACGGCTACTCTCAGGAGAAGAGTTTGCTAAACGCACAGTTCATTCCAGTAACTGATGCGCATTAAACGGGTATAACGATCAGGAGCGGCGAAACCACGCGGGATCACTGTTCCCCACATCAATGCCGTAGAGACAGCCCGTCGCCAGAAAGCTTTCCAGCAAACGCGTGGTATCCTGCGTTTTATCTTCAGTATGCGCGCTCACCTTGCGGCGAGTCAGACGTTGCCAGAACGAGCGAGGCTCAGTAGCAGATGCATTCATACGGCCCTCCGGTTAATCACAGTCAGTACATTCGACGATCAGCGCAGAAATCTTCATCTGCTGCTGGAATGGACTCAGTTAACCGTTTCTGCGGCACAAATTGAACCAACCATTTTTGCTTTGCAAAGCGATAAATCGACTAAGCCTCGCCGGACCAGATGCCCTGGCAAAATAACTTCGCGCACGCCACGCTGTTTTGATGTCGTGAAGCCGGATCGCCCGCGGTCTGCGCGAGCTGGGCCAGCATGCCGGTGAAACACTGACCGAGCAGGGCTGCGGAAATATCATCACGGAACAGGCCATTCTGCTGGCTGTTGGCCAGATTTTCCGCAATCAGCTGCGACAGCAACGCTTGGGTTTCGCTGTTGTGAGGTGGCTGGAGGAACGCGTGCTGCGTCAGCATTTCATCTTCGGCAAGGAAATTCAGCAGCTTGCGAAAACTCAGCGCCATGCGATCCAGCACCTGATTTTCGGCCACCTGCGGAGAAATTTGTAACGAGCGTGTCAGCGCAGTAAGCCGCTCGCGAAATAAGATGAGGCTGTCATCGACCATTGTGTTGCCCTTTTTAGCGTGATCCATCCCCTATTCTATCCGAGTTAACTGCCGCCATGCTTTCAATCTGTACCTCCCTACTCATTTGAACCGATACAGTTAATGACCGTGGCTAACAATTGCACATGCGGGCTGAGGGGCGTAAACCAGTAAGCAGCTCACGTAACAGTATCGGGAAGGATTTCCCGTGTGTTGCGCGCAGCACCTGAAGAAGATACCGAATACATAGAGGATGGTTGTATGTCTAAAAATGGAAAAGTGGCTTTAGTAACAGGTGGCGGTCAGGGGATCGGCCGCGCGATTGCACTGCGTCTTGCCAAAGATGGTTTTGCCGTCGCGGTTGTGGATTTTAATCATGAAACGGCGAAGAACGTCGCTGAAGAGATTAATCACGCCGGTGGCCGCGCAATTGCGCAGCTCGCTGACGTCTCCAACCGTGATCAGGTTTTTGCTGCGGTAGAAGCGGCAACCAAACAGCTGGGCGGTTTTGATGTGATAGTCAATAACGCCGGGATCGCACCAACGACGCTGATTGAAGACATCACGCCTGAGATTGTCGACAAGGTCTATGACATCAACGTGAAAGGTGTGATCTGGGGTATTCAGGCCGCGATCAAAGCGTTTAAATCACAGGGGCACGGCGGCAAAATTATTAATGCCTGTTCTCAGGCCGGGCACGTAGGTAACCCGGAATTGGCGATTTACAGTTCGAGCAAATTTGCCGTTCGCGGACTGACTCAAACCGCAGCGCGTGATTTAGCGCCGCTTGGGATCACCGTGAACGCATACTGTCCGGGGATTGTGAAAACGCCGATGTGGGAAGAGATTGACCGTCAGGTTTCTGCCGCTGCCGGTAAACCGGTGGGTTACGGTACACAGGAATTTGCGAAAAATATCACTCTGAAACGCCTCTCCGAACCGGAAGATGTCGCTGGCTGCGTGTCTTATCTCGCAGGCCCGGATTCAGATTATATGACCGGGCAGTCATTGCTGATAGACGGTGGGATGGTATTTAACTAATTAATAAGTAATGCGATTGACTGACGGCAGCACCAGACAGGGTGTTGCCGTTTGCGTGTAAAGAGGCAGAACGTCAGGCTGTGATATGAATGATTTTCTGTGTCATGCGCAAGGCGGAATCAAAGGGTTCGGTAGTCCGTACGATTTTGACCATCACGCTGGCACCTACCCAAAGCTGATAGAGACTTTCAGCAACTCTGGCTGGCTCATCGTCAATAGTCAGTGACCCTTCGGCGATACCCTTTTCTAAAGCATCGGCCAGTCGGGCAATAATTCCCGATGTCCCGGATTTTAACGTTAAGCGCATACTGTCGGAAAGATCGGCGACTTCCGCTCCCAATTTCACGGCCAGGCATTTTCCCTGACAGTCAGAGAATGACTGCGATTCGCGCCATACTTGCCAGTATTTCATCAGTCGCTGCGCCATATTCAGGCCAGGGAGACGAAGTGTGCTGTCGAGTTCAGCCAGATAATCCTCAAAATAGCGTGCCAGAATATCCGCACCAAAGGCTTCCTTCGAACCGAAGTAATGATAAAAAGATCCTTTAGGCACACCCGCGTCCTTGAGGATTTCATTCAGTCCAACCGCAGAGAAACCTTTGGCCGCCATGATGCGCTGGCCGGTAGCCAAAATATGGTCGCGGACGTCGTTGTTGTGGAGTTGCGTTGCTGTAGCCATTGAGTTGATTCACCTGATACAAGACCAGTCGTATAGTAACGAATTCGTGAAACCCTTTCATGTAAAGAATGCCGAAGAGTACCAACCCCCGCGGTGATCGGAAAATGGTCACCACGAGAGTTGTTGCCACGATTAAGCCAGCTGTTTGATCAGTTGTTCCGCCGTTGCCGCCGAAGAGGTCGGGTTTTGGCCTGTGATCAGCAAACCGTCGGTGACCACATAAGAACCCCAGTCTGCCCCTTTGGAATAAATTCCGCCTTTGGCAATAAGTTCATCTTCAACGAGGAAAGGTACAACGTCAGTCAGGCCAACCGCTTCTTCTTCAGTGTTAGTGAAACCAGTGACTTTTTTGCCTTCTACCAGCGGTTTCCCTTCTGGTGTTTTCACATGGCGCAACACGCCCGGAGCATGACAAACCAGCGCTACGTGTTTGTTTGCCGCAAGGAAGGCTTCGATCAGCGCGATTGAATCCTTATCTTCAGCCAGATCCCACAGAGGGCCATGGCCGCCCGGATAGAACACGGCGTCGAAGTCTGACTGAGAAATACTGTCGAGGCGAACCGTTGCGGCAAGTTGTGCCATGGCGTCAGTATCGGCTTCGAAACGGTGAGTCTGTTCGGTCTGGAAATCAGGCTCATTACTTTTTGGATCCAACGGCGGGTTGCCGCCTTTCGGGGAGGCCAGCGTGATTTGTGCTCCGGCATCTTTAAACGCGTAAAACGGTGCAGCCAGTTCTTCCAGCCAGAACCCGGTTTTACGGCCAGTGTTGCCCAGTTGATCGTGTGAGGTCAGAACCATGAGAATTTTCATTTTACATCTCCGCGTGATGGACAGTTAACTTGTATTAGACCAGTCGTCTAATCATACATCAAAAAAAACGATAATTTTTTGCTTATGCGATGGGCTGCAGCAGGCATGTCGTTAAGTTAACAGTGATTAGACCGGTCGTCTAGTGGCTTTTTAAAATAAGTTGATTTTCTTTAAGACGGAGATCTGTTCCCGTTGATCAGAGCAGTCATAATCGGTGTGTCCAGCCCCTGCTCTTCCCGCTGTTCACACCCTGAGTTACCCGGTTTTGATGGCGTCGCATTACGACGCGAGCGGAATGTAGTATTCGCAGGTGACGCCGTTCAGCGCAGATTCACGAGAATACTTTTCAAGGTCCGGCTGCATGATAAATTCCAAACCCAGTGTCGGCAGAAATACCGAATACATGTAGAGAATGAAATCGTTCAGGCGACTGAGATCATAAGGATAATTGATCTTGAGATAACGGCTGGCGGGGACAAAGATGTCGTGACTGTCGCTGATCCCAACCTGATGCGCAACCGTATAATCCATCTGCAAGGCATTCGCCACTTCATCGTTTGTATCCGGACGACAGTCAGACAGCCCCCACACCGGCGCGAGTAGCGATTCCGGCGTGGTCAGATAACGCAGCAGCTCGGCACGGTGAACATGATTTTTACTGTTAAACAGCGCTTCAATTGGATACGTGTGCGTTGTTGTCTGGCCTTCAAATGCCATCTCGGGCAATTCAACAATTTCAAATTCAGGCTGCGGGAACTCATCCACCGTTAATGGCGCCGTGATGCCGTTCATTGTCCATGACGCATTACGGCGGTACATCCCCGGCGTTTCGGCAAAGTTCTTTTTGAATGAACGGGTAAACGTCTGCTGCGAATCATAGGAATAATAGAGTGAGATATCGAGGATCGGCATATTCGTCAGGCGCAATGCGATCGCAGCCATCGTCAGACGGCGGTCCCGGATGTATTTTCCCAGCGCATGACCCGTTTTACTTTTAAATAATCGCTGAAGATACCACGGAGAATAGCCGGTTTTTTTTGAGGCCTTTTCCATGGTCAGACGATCACTTAAGTTGACTTCGATCCAATAGAGTAACTCTTTGATCAAGTCGTCATGAAAATCTGGTTTGTGTTCGCTCTGCAAGATGAACTCCTGGTGCTGCTTTAATGTCACGCCTTCAGTGCGCGACAGATTTTGAAAACACGTTAACAACGATGACGCCGGCGATAATCAGCCCCAGGCCAATCACCGCGGGCGTATCGAGTTTTTGCCCGTAACCAAACCAGCCAATCGCCGAAACGAGTACGATCCCAACGCCCGACCAGATCGCATACGCGATGCCTGTTGGCAGAGTTTTTAGCGTCAGGGACAGTAAAAAGATGGCGATGGTGTACCCCAGCAGCGTGACGACGCTTGGCCATAAACGGGTAAATCCTTCAGAACTTTTCAGGCTGCTGGTGGCGATGACTTCAGCCACAATGGCCAGTCCGAGAATCAGGTAGGTTTTAAACATTGACGGTTTCCTTGGGGTAAAGCTCGTTTTGAATCGCGCGTTTGAGATTGTATTCGGCGCAACTGACCGTGAGATTAAGCGTCTCAAGCCGCGACATGGCGTCCATGCTGCTGCTCAGTCCAATGAGCCGCCATGAAATATGTTCAGGAGGTTCCCCCGCGATAAACTCACCGTTCGAACGCCCGTCCTCAATGGCATCAGAGACCAGCGCATGCCAGTCAGACACAGACAGCGCGAACGCGGTTTTCATCAGGGGTTCCTGTTCGGTCAGCAACATGGCCTCATGCCAGAGCGGAATGGCCATCGTCGATTGTTCATCTTGCGGATCGATCAGTAGCAGGTTCAGGCGTTCCCGTGCGGTTAGCCGCAGGCTTTTCTGCAGAAGCTGAGCTGTGAGAGTTTTCATCACATGGACATAAGCCTGCGCGCGCAATTCGGCGGCACTGGAAAAGTGGTGATGAACCTGTCCCGTTGCGACGCCGGCTTCCTGAGCCACGCGGCGAACTGTCGTGGCAGCGAGCCCTTCGCGGCGGGCGATTTGCGCCGCGGCCTCCAGCAATGAAGCACGACGATCTTTTTTACACAGATAGGCCAAAGAAAAATCCGATATGGAGAACTCACAGCGGACGATAATGCCAAGAGTTGAACGGATGTTCAAGTTTTTTGAGAACGTTCATTCACCTATGAATTTATACAGGTAAACAGAGGGAATGTAGTTGCAATTCACATGGAAAAGGTACCCGTCAGAACCGGCGGGTAACCTGACGAGCAAAATAAATTACTGCGTCACGCATTCAAAACTACTCGCCACGCGCGTATCACCCTGCCCTTTATATTTCGGGAACAGAGGATAATCGCACAGCGGCATTTCGCGCCCGGCGGTAGCTTTATTGGTGTCGATCATGACTTGCTGGCCGGGGTCGATGCCGTGATCCACCCACTTGTCCAGCGTCCCGAGCGAATCCCAGCTCAGACGGAATGGCCCGCTGTAGTGCGTAAATCCGGGTGCCAGATAAAAACGCGCAAACTGGCGCAGCGCTTTTTCACCAAACTGTGTCTTAAGTCTGTCGTAATACGCGACGGTATTTCCCGGCGGCACGGCCATGTCAGCAGTACCGTGCATCATAAGCAGTTTGCCGCCATGCTGCACAAAAGCGCGAATATCCGCATCGTTGTTATCAACCTGAGCCGCCAGTTCCTGCAATCGCGCATTGTGCGCAGCCGGGTCGAAGGTCAGGGAATCGTAATCCGGCGAGCGCATCACTTCATACCGTACCGCCTGATCGCCCATCATGTACGGAAAAGAGATGATCAGATTGGATGCTTCTGGATTGGGTTTATCTGCCCCGGAACCCAATACGCTGACTATCGAGGCAGCGTCGGCACCCTGTAAAATTGGCCAGGGTGCGAAGCGGTCGCCGGTCGGCAGATTCACGCCCAGCGCCACCGGTTTGCTGAGCATCTGCACCAGCGACATTTGCTTATCTGAAAGGCACCCTGCGCCGTCATCTTTCCCATCCTTGCAACGCAGATGGGCGAGTTTAAAGGTAGCATCGCAGGCTTTGACATTCGCCACGATGCCGTCGCTCAGGCCATCAAGTTTGTCGCATGCGCCCATCACGGCGTTGGCGATGAGTGCAGATTTCGCCGGAGAAATCCACGCGCCCGGTGTGTTGTAAACTGCCTGCCCGATGTGGATCCCTGCCATATGTAACTCGACGACGTTGTACACCGGATGGATGGCAATTGCGCCATCGTAGTCCAGCGGAAAACGTTGAATGGCGGCGAGCGCCTCGTGGCCGCCCTGCGAGTTACCCTGAAAATACAAGCGCGAAGGTTTGCGGCCGTAAGCTTGCTGAATCAGCGCGACCGCAACGTCATGGGTTTTCTTGATCTGCGCCCCGGCGAAGTTTTCCCAGGCTTCATCATTGAGCGAAAAGGAGGCATCGGAGACGCCGCCCTGATGACCGGAGTCGCTGCCGAAAGTGGCGTAGCCCTGCTTCAGTGCGCCGGGCGTTGCCGCAGGAGCCAGCCGTGCGGTGTCTACGCCTTTGATTGCGCCGTCAAAACCGCCCCCGCCGAGCTGCAACGCTTTGCCATTCCAGAGGAGCGGTAAATACAATTGAAATTGAATATCGGGGGCTTTCAGATCGACAGGTTTGATCTGACCTTCCAGCTTACAGTGCGGTTCGTTGGGCTGACCGGCCATTGCCACGGCGGTTATCACCGCGCCGTGCGTCGGCAATCCAATGCTGGCGGCATCAACGCGCGCAGTTTTAAGACCGACGCACTGCGCCTGTGTGAAAGCTTTTGGGGAGGCGGCGTTGGCGGTACAACAAATCAGCAGTAAGAAGCAGGTAAAAAGAGGAGCTTTCATCAGACAGCGTTCATTTCATCGAAGTTAATGCGGCAGTTTGTCACTAAACGTGGTGTGAAAAAAGCCCTGTATCTCTACAGGGCACGACGGCAATGAATTATCAGAACGTCCAGCGAACGCCGCCGGTATAACCCCAGCCTTTTGCGCCGTTGCTGTTGATCTGTTTGCGGTAGTCCACTTCAGCATACAAAGACACATCATTTTTAAAGGTGATGGTGCCACCGCCGCCCAGTTCGCCCATCTGACCGAACTTCCCGCTGGCGAAAGTCTGACTGATGGTTGCGTTTTGCGCACCGATGGTGGTTTTCGCTTCACCGCCCCAGCCACGGTAATAGTTGGCGCGGACGTAAGGTGTATATTGTCGCCCTTTTTCATCAATCCATGTGCGATCGGTGCGCAGCCCTGCCCGGCCAATGGTCTGGCTGTAATCCTGATAATCCACCGTGGTGCTGTCTTTATCGGTGAAGTTTTCCATATTGATGCGCGTATACATCAGCTGTGCTTGTGGCTCGAGTTTTACACCGTTGTCGAACAGGAACGGATATCCCGATTCCAGAGATGCGCTCCAGCTTTTTGCCTTCGGCGAGCCAACGTCCTGTTGGCGTGGAATATCAGTCTGGCCGCGATGATTATCAAACGACAACACGCCGTCCATGTAGAAACCGTTCTGTCGCTGCCAGGTCAGATAAAGCGCGATGCTGTCGCTGTCGAAGGTCGTGCTGCTGAATCCGTCTGCCGCTTTTGGTCGCATCCGGCTGTTACCGTGAGTGTAGGCCAGCCCGCCGCGCAGGCTATCTTTGTCACCGTCGAGTCGCAACACGTTCCCGCCCACCTGCACTGCGCTGTAATCCATGTCGAAGTCATAGCCAAACTGCTTAAAGCCGACGTTGGATTTGTAGGTCATGTTCGAGCCGATATAACGCAGGAACATCTCGCCGCCGCTGCCTTCAGCGCGGCTTTCTTCGTGGCGCAGTTCACCGAGGCGTTTGTGCAAATCATCGATAATCGACGCGTTGTAATAGGCCAGCGCCACCGGCGCGGAGATATAAGACGGCACCTGCGGCGTGACAGCCGGACGCCCCGGCGCGCAGTTATCGATACCGTTCACCACGCAACCGTCATCCGGCGGATTCGTCAGCGGCATGCTGGTGGTATCAACCGGTGTGGACGGATCTTCCGGCGTGCCCGGATTGGTCGGCGTGACCGCAGCGGGCTGGATTCTGCGATTACAGTCGTCCCCCTGACAAACATAGGCATTGCCGATGCGATAATCCCAGAACGTGTTATTGATCCCGCCTGCGACTTCGCGCTGATTGGCATCACTGGCCCCCGGCGCGAAGCTGTATAGATCATAACGCCACGGCCCGGCGGCCAGATAACCGCCCTTCAGCGCAAAGCTGCCTGCGCTGGCGTTTCCGCCGACCTGCACCAGTGAAATCCCTTCATAAGCATCCATCGTTGAAGAATGATTGAGATCGGTGAGTTTGCCAGTACTGACGTCCGCCGCGGTCGGGTCGAGAAGTGTCGTCCCGCTGCTGGCGTTGCCGGTAATTCTCAGTGAATCGGTGAACTGATTGCTCAGCACGCCGCCTTCGTTGAGGTCAGTGATCATTTTCACTGTCCCGCCATCCGACACCAGATCGCCATTGATGGTCAGTGAGTTGCCAGGCGAGCCGCTGCCGTTGGTCAGATCGATAAGACCTGCGTTGGTCACAATCGCCGAGTTTTCTTCTCCGCCGGAAATCGTCGGGTTAACGCCGTTACCGGCAAACAGCGTCGAGGTGCTGTCGATATTGACGTTGCTGTGCGCGAGTTTCAGATCGCCGGTCAGCTCCCACTGTGTACCATCGATAAAGTTGATCACGTTCCAGCCGTTACCCAGGTTGACGCCAAGGGCAAGATCATCGGTGTCAAAGGTGCCGCCGCGCGAGACAATCTGCGAGAAACTGACCTGGTTATCCTTACCAATTCCGCTGGTAATGTGGCGGGTCTGTGACAGATCAACATTATTGATGTACGCCCGGTTAGCATTGCCAGCGCCGAGCGAGAGGCTACCGTCGAGTGTGCCGCCTTTCCAGGTAATGGTGTCATCACCCGCACCAGTATTGATATCACCGAACACGTTGCCGGAGGTCAGCAGAACATTATCATCGCCTGCGCTGCCGGAAACCGCCACTGCGCTGGCAGAAGACGGCGTGATGATGCCCCGGTTTTCAAACCGTGCAGTGCTGCCGTTACTGAGATCAACCACCGGCGCGGTGATGCTGGCTGAGGTCAGTACGCCGGTATTAAGCACCGTGCCTGCCGTGCCTGCCACCAGCGCCGGGCCTCCGGCAGTATCGATGACATTTACTGTCGCAGACGTGACAATGTCACCGGTAGTATTGGCATTGATCCCGGTTCCGCCTGCGCCGTTGACAGTAAATACATAGCCTTCGCCCAGCGTCAGCGCGCCGGAGGTCGTGGTGAGATTGGCATTGGTGAAGTTAAACGCCGTGCCCCTTCCGTTGACGTTGACGCGCAGCGTGGACGCCGGATCAAACGACGTGGCGGATCTGATGCCGTTACCGTTGGTGACATTGATAGTGGTGTTTTGCAGCGTCACATTGCCGGTTTCCGTACGATTCTCTATGCCGCTGCCCGTGCCGTTAATGTTAAGTGTGGTGTTATTGAAAGAAAGACCGGCCGCGCCATTATCTAGCAACACGCCGTGGGCAGTGCCGCTGGTGGTGATGTTATTTCCTGTTCCGGTAAGCGCCAGCTGTGTGCCGTCAGAGAGGCGCACACCGGCGATGCCATCATCGACCGTGATATTACCAGCGCGGGCGATCGACGTGCCGCCCCCGCTGGCATCAATTCCCGTACCTTGTGAAACATGCAGCGTGCCATTGTTGGTAAAAGTACTGCCTGACGTCAGGCGTGCGGCGGTGCTGCCAGCCCCGCTGAGTATCAGTCCTGAATTATTTGTCGCGACGCCGTTTTGTGTGGCACTTAAACCTGTGCTGTCTGCCCCGGTCAGCGTGATCTGGTTATTATTGGTGACCGTACCGCCCAGTTGAGCGGTCATGCCACTGCTGCCTGCACCGCTCAGGGTTATTACACCATTGTTAATCACGTTGGCCAGATTAGTGGCCATGTAACCCATAGTGCCGGATGCACTGGAAATCAGCGAGGCCGCGCTGGTCAGCGTCGTACTGGCGTCCGGAGCCCCGGTGGCGGTGCCGTCAAGTTGATGTTTTTGCCCGTCGGCGACGCCGCCAATGCTGTTTGTTCCGCTGAGCGTTAATGAACTGGCTGCATCCAGATTCCCCTGCGCGCCACCTTCCACGGTCACTGCCCGTGCGCCGGTTCCGCTGGCAATGAGCCGGGTTCCGTTGGTATTAATCCGCGCATTCGGCCCCGTGCTGACCAGTGCCATGCTGTCAGTGCCGGAAGCGGTTAAAGAAGATCCGCTTCCAAGTGTCAGGGTGGCACCGTCGGCGATGCGATACAGCGTGGAACGGTCGGTGTCGACATTCAGAATGCTGGTGGCGCTGTTGATGGCGGATCCTGCGCCGCTCGCACGGTAAGCGATCTGATCGGTGTTATTAAAGGTTGGCGTGGCGGTGCTGGCGATATTGACCGTCGCACCATCGATGGCTTCAGCACCCAGCGCGCCAAAGCCATTGAGATTAATCATCGAGCCATTATTCAGCGTCGCTACAGCTTTTGCCCCGCTGGCACTGACGCCACGGGTACGGCTGGCGATGCTGCCCCCGTTTACATCAATCGTTCCGCTGGTCGTTGCCGTGGTAGTCAGGCCGCTGGTGCCGCTGTTAACCACCATTCCTGCGCCGCCGTCGTTGACGCTGATGTTACCGGTATTGATGCCGGTCGCACCGGTTTCGACCCGTAAGCCGGTCGCACCTGCACCGGTAAAGGTGATATCGCCGGAATTAGTGAGCGTGGCGCGGTTACGGGCGATGTAGCCTGTCAGCCCGTTCTGCGAGGAAGTGAGAACAGCAGCCGAGGTGAGCGCCGTGCTTTGCACCGGTGAGCCGGTATTGGCGCCTGCCAGCGTATGCCGCTGACCGTCAGCTATTGCGGCGACCGCATTGGCGCCCGAGAGATTAAACGTGGTGTCGGTGTCGATACTGCTGGTGGCACCGCCTTCTATCACTATCCCGGTTGCGCCGTTACCGGAGACCTCAAAGGTCGCATTTTTACTGGAAATGATCGTGCCACCGGTACCGGTGCCCAGTACGCCGACGGAATTCGCGCCGGATGACGTCAGGGTCAGGTTGGTGCCATCGAAATCTGCGCCCTGTTCGAGGCGGAACATGGTCGAACCGGAGGTCGTCACATCAAATGCGTTATTACCGATACTGTTAATTTTTGCATTAGGGCCGAAAGCAAAGAAGCCAATCTGATTACTGCCTTCGCTAAACGTTGGAATGGCGGTGGAAGCCACATCTACCGTGGCGTTACCGCGCGCATGAACACCGATTGCCCCGTTGCCGGTGAGATTCACCGGACCATCCACGGTGGATGAAGCCCTGCCGGTAGTGCCCTGGCCTTCTACCCAGACGCCGTAGTTGCGCGTGCCGCTGGCCGGATCCGAACCGCCTGCGACGTTAATGGTACCGGTGGACGTCGCGGATGCGGTATTTTCCTGCGTAGCCACCACTTTGACACCGGTGGCGTTAACACCGGTCAGGTTGATGATGCCAGCGTTATTAATATCTCCGCTGGCATTCAGTACCGACATACCAATATTTTCGCGGGGAATGGCCGTTGCCTTACCGGTTACATCGATATTACCGTTATTAAGCAGGGTGATGCCGGTGCCGCCGTTGGCCAGCATCCCCGCACCATTTTGAATTCTCGAACCCAGCACGATGCTGCCGTTATTGATGGCACTGCCGCCGCTGGTGACCTGCACACCCGCCGTCGTTCCGCTTTGATTGACCGCGGTATCCGCGGTGCTGTCAGTCAGGCTGTTTTGCGGACCACGGCCGAGATAAATCATACCGCCCGTGTTATTGATAAACGATGCTGTCGCATCACCCACCAGCACGCCGCTGGTGGTTCCCGTCGCGCTGGAACCATTCACCCCGACGTTAATATTGCCGCTGTTGGTCGCTGCCGAACCAGCACCAAGATTGACCGCCGCAGTGGTGCCGCCGATGGTGGCGAAGTTGACGATACCGTTGTTATCGAAGGTACTGCCGTTTTGTACCTGAACTCCGTTCGAGCCAAAACCGGTTGAACCGACTCCGGTACCGTCGACGCGGTTAATAAATCCGCCGTTGATGACACCGTTGTTCGTCGCGCTGCTGTCATCAAGATAAACGGCTGAGCCTTCAGAACCCAACGAACCAGAACTGCTGACTTTGCCGTTCACCGTCACTTCTGCACCATGAGTTCCGCGAATTGCACCGCCGTTTGCGCCGATGACTTCAAGCGTTTTTCCCGCCGCGACGTTTACTTTTGCATTGGCGCCGTTGGCGTTAATCACAATGCGATTGCCGATGGACTGAGCCACATCGTCAGTCGGGTCATCTGCGGAAATCAGGTAATCGACGGTGTTGGTGCTGCGGATAAACGCTTTATTGAAGTTAGTCAGATAAGTACTTTTATCCAGATTCCCGGATTTAAGCTGCGTGATCAGCCAGTCGTTGTAACTCTTCAGCCCTGCGGCATTCGTCACGTTAAAACTGTTGGTTGCGCCGTCTGCGGTCTGCACGGTGAACGTGCCGTTATAAGTAATCAGGTTTTGTACGGAAAGCTGGCGGGGAACCGTCGGGTCAGCGTAGGTGCCGGTGAAGGTGATGCGATTATTGGAATTCCAGTTCAGGATGGAATCTGCACCACTGGAGCCATCGACATTAAATAAGGTGCTTTGCTTGGCCGCCATTGTCCAGGCATTCGTCGTGGCACTGGCCGCTGAAGTCGTCTTTCCAATATTCACGTTTAAGGTGCCGCCCGTATTTACATCCGCAATACGGGTATTGATGTATTGATTATCCTGTACGTTCACCACGTCGGCGACCGATGTCCCCGCATCGACAGGTGCCAGTGCCACAAGACTTGCCGGGTTATAAACCTGAAAGGTGGTATTCCCGCCCGTCGTCGGGTCTGGAATAGTGGTACCGAAGTTCGCTGGTCCAATATCCAGACGGTTAGCACCGAGCACCCCGTGATCGTTAACAATTCGGTTGAGGCCTTGCAATGCGCCGAGCGTGGTATTGACAGAGCCATCAACTCCGGACGCGAATTGCTGATTCCCTGTGGGCTCAGTGACCGTACCACCGCTCACCAAAAGATTACCGTTTAACTGGTCATTATCGACAGGATTAAAAGCCTGCAACGTCACGGCATAAAGTGGGCTGGAAAATAAGGACACAGTTGGAGAACCAATCACGGCGAGGACTGCAACGGCTACTTTGGATAAGGGTAATCGGGTATGCATAAATACCTCTGAGGGGGAGTAAAGGCCCGGCTGCCGGAAACTCCCTCTCCCCGGACACCAATGAAAACCCGTTAATCCGAAAAAGAAATCAAAAGTCATCCTCAGAACTAATGTACATAGCCTGCTATATGTACAATTTGAGTTAATTTTATGTATAGATTAAGTAAGCTGCTTGTGCAAAGAATACTGTAATTTAAGTGAAATTAATCATTGAAAATGAGAGCTTTTCCTATCTGGCCTGTTAATCATCTGTCTTTAAATTCACTCTTAAAATGTGCCTGCGGAGTCTCCCTATTGTTAGCGTTTTTATTAAAATCCATTTTTTAGTTACAACATTCTTAATGGTCCTTAATAAAAAAACCGAGAGCAGCTTAACCCGCGTTAATCGTTTCGTCTTTCAGGGCAAAAAACAGAAAAAACGGCCACATTTGCGGCCGTTTCACCCTTTGGTTACTACATTGGTTGCTAAAGGATTTAGCGCTTACGCCAGAGTGTCAGTTCTGCAACAGTATGCTGGAATTTACGGGCAGTCTCCCTGATGACAAACGGCACGTTCTGAGGGCTCTGTACTTCTTCAAATTCGGCGGTCAGCAAACGTCGCAATGCCTGATGAGTGGTCACCGCTTCGCCATTTTCACGGAATCCACCAAGCCAGTTTTGCTTCGGCGTGTACTCTTCCTGCCAGGTATAAGGCGATGACAGCATCAGTAAACCGCCAGAACGAATCATTGGCGCAATATCTTTCAGGAAACTCGCTGGTTCCCGCAAGCGATCCAGCAAGTTAGCGGCCAAAACCAGATCGTATAATTCGGCCTGAGGTTTGAGATTACAGGCATCGCCCTGTACGAAACTCACCCGTCGGGTTTGCTCCTGGGTGATATTTGCATCAGCCAGCACAGCCTGACAATAATCCACCAGCTCGCCCTCTTCAGGGATCACATACCGGCAGGCTTCACCTCGCGCCAATGCCAGAGCCACATCGATAAAGCGGGCGGAATAATCCATCCCGACGACCGTATCGAAATGTCGTGCCAGTTCAAAACTGGCACGACCGGTAGCGCAGCCAATATCCAGCGCTCTACCCCGCGCAGAAACATGTTTTACCGCGATATCAACCAGCTGTGTCGCATAGTTTGGCACATCAAAATGGCGTGGGCCGTACTGGAAATCGAGGTACTGCGCGACCAGTCCGTCGGTTTCATACGGATTCACCGTCTGAGTCTCCTGATGGCTGGACACCACATAGCGGAAACCGGCGTGCTGGAAGAAGTGACGGCGGAAAGCATAACGCGCAGATTTCAGCGCTTCATTACCGGTCGAAATCCAGCTGCCGCCTTTGATCATCGAATGTTTACCATCGAAGGTCGGCGTTGAGAAATCATCATATAAAGGATGAACGCGGAAACCGTTATAACCACCGATTGGCGTGGATGACCACTGCCATACGTTCCCCACCACATCGTAAAAATCGCCCTGCGCAAAATGATCCACCGGGCACGAAGACGCCCAGTATTCCAGATTGATATTACCCGGCGCCTTTTCCCAGTCAGGTTGATCCCCCGGTACCTGTTGACGCAGAATCATCCATTCGGCCTCTGTCGGCAACTGCACGGATTCACCGGTTTGTGCCGCTTTCCAGCGACAGAACGCTGCGGCTTCCAGCTGGTTCACTTCCGCTGGCCAGTCCCAGGGCATCGGCACTTCTTCTGTCATCAGGCGAAGTTTAAGTTGCTCAGGCTCACGCAGCGAACCGACCCAAAATGTCGGCATTTCTGCCTGAGTAAAATCACGCCAGCCTGCCCCTTCGTCATCCCACCATTGTGTATCCTGATACCCCCCGGCAAGCAGGAAAGTATAAAACTCAGCATTACTCACCAACATTTTGCTGGCACTAAATCCTTGAATTTTATGCTCAGATGAGCCGTATTCATTATCCCAGCCATAAGTATCATCGAGCTTGCCGAGTGTGACAACGTCACCTTTTACTGACACCATCTGGTTCTCAGGCACAGTTTTACGGTCAGACCTTGCGTCTTTGCACACTGGCCAATGTGGCTGAGTTTTTACCCATTCCACCGGTAACTGGCGGATCAGCACGCTGGAGGTTTCCAGATGGATACGCTCATGTTCGATGCCCATCAGAATCACCCACGCCGGACTGTTCCAGTCGATCGGCAAACTGAGTGGCATGGTGTCAATAATGCCTAATACTTCCTCGCGCACCCTTTTACGGTATTCACGCAAGTTCGCCACGGACGGCCAGTTATAGTTTTGATCGTCGAGATCGTCCCAGCTCATTTCATCCACGCCAATCGCCAGCATCGATTCAATTTGTGAATCGATTCGCTGCGGCAATTGCCCGGCGGCCATCAGTTTATTAATGAAGAACGTGGCGGTGTGGCCAAAATAGAAAATCAGCGGATGGCGCAGGGAAATCGCTTTGTTGTAATACGCCCTTTCATCAGCCAGACAGTCAAACAGGCTTTCATATAATTCCCAGGTCTGAATAAAGTATTTACGAATTTCATGACGTTTTTGCTCCGCCGTTCCGGTGCTCAGGAGGAGTGTTTTGGTCGCTTCTGGCAGCCCGATAGCGTGCGGTTGTTGTGGATGCATCGTTTATTCCTCAGTCTTCTGGCATTGCCAAATCAATCTACAAGTGTAGCAGCTCAGATCCGCTTTCCTGTTACGACGCATCTTTGCTGTGTGTTAGTTATTATTCTTTGACATTCTTACAACATAGTGAAAAAAACGTTATGACGCTAAAAGCAGTTAATTTTCCATATACAGCAGCGATATTTCAGGAATCTGCAAAATTTCGCCTTCATACTTATGCCGTAATGATAAGTAATCAGGGGCATTAATGATGCCCTCAATATTGTCAGAAAATGCGTCGAGCGCCTGTTTCATCTGCGGTAAATAGTCATGGGTATCATAAACGCGGTCGATTCCCTCCAGCGAATGATTCATGATTTTACGGGCTACGTCGTTGGAGATATCCAATGCGGCTAGTTTTGAACGGGCAGTCCGGCGAAGATCCCGGGTGGTAAAAGGCGCGATACCCAGCCCGCGTTCAGCGCGCAGCATCCTGCGAATCACCTGAGTAATGGCCCCGCGAGATAACGGTTTTTGATTATCTTTCGGCGACGGAACCAGCCATGGCGTCTCTTTCGGGCTGGCGTCGATTAGCCTGTCGATGCAAATCCGCATCAATGGCGTCAGCGGCAAACTGTGATCGCGGGCAGATTTGTTGCGCGTGCCCTGCCGCCAGACATTAATCCGTAAATGAAACTCATCTTTACGCGCGCGGACGACTTCATCCGGGCGACGCGCAGTAAGTAAACAAAGCCGCAGCGCCCAGCGACATTGTTCTGATATATCCCACAGGTCTAATCCATGCCAGAAAATCCAGATTTCAGCGTCGGTTAATGTGCGTTCACGCGGCGGTGTATTTCGCCCGCCGACATCACGACGTTTCATCGCCCCGAGGGGCGAGTGCGGAAGATAGCCCTGAGTTTCCGCCCAGCTGAAAAATTGCTTACACAGCGCAAACACCCTTTTCGCCTCAGAAATTTTCCCGTCGGCCAGCAGTACGTTGAATAAACGGTTGAGCCGTAGCCGGGTGATTTTATTCAGCGGAACGTCCCCTATCACCGGCAGCACATGTTTCATGATCGAGGAGACGGCAATTTCCGGGCGACGACGGGTCAGGACTAATGAAAGCCGGATCCACACTTTGATCACCTGTCCGACTGTCGCATTTCCTTCTTCATCGAAGTCATCCAGTTTTGCCAGCGGCGTGGCTTTGATTTGCTGAAGATAGGCCAGTACATGACGCCCCACATTTTCAGCGGCGAAATTGGTTTCGGTTGCAGATACAGCGTCATTCATCAGCAATATTTCACAGAAAAAAATAGGGCCGGCAGTTATAACAAGCCTGAAGTTCTTAGGCAAAAGATTTGTGACTCCAGACCTATTAAGTCTGGAGTCATAGTGGCAACGAAGTTTGAAAAATAAGGGGCTTAGCACAGTCATTATGAACACCATGTTTCGTGGGTGATAGACACAGATTTGTTATCTGATGCTCTTTTATCTCAACATCTGTGTGAGATCCCTAAAGAAAATTTCTCTGAGGCCGACAACTTGATAGTTAAGGATCCGTTATCTACTTCACCCGCAGCCTGACAAGGGATTAGTCACCATGCGCAATAACCGGCCTGTCACACAGCAGGAATATCAGTATCCCGACGACGCCACATTAATGTCGACGACTGACGCCAGCAGTCGCATTACTTACGCCAATGATGCGTTTATTGACGTCAGCGGTTTTGCCAGTGAAGACATTATCGGCCAGCCGCATAATATTGTTCGTCAAGGAAAAGGCAGCAGCGCGATGCAGGCCGTTGTCGGCACAATGCAGGAAATTACTGCCAGTTCTCAGCAAATTGCGACTATCACCAATGTAATTGATGGCATCGTGTTTCAGACCAATATCCTAGCGCTTAACGCAGCCGTCGAAGCGGCGCGTGCCGGTGAACAGGATAAAGGTTTTGCCGTCGTCGCCAGTGAAGTGCGTAGTCTGGCGCAACGCAGCACATCTGCCGCCAGTGAAACAAAACGACTGATTGAAGCCAGCACCGAGACGGTTATTTCCGGTTCAAAACAGGTAACGCAGGCGGGAAAAACCATGGAGGAAATTGTGTTGCTGGTGCAAAACGTCTTAGCGCTGATTGCTCAAATTAGAACGGCCACCGGAGAACAAAATCTGGGATTACGGGATATCGCTAAAGCCATCGAGGAGTTAGATCGCATTACCCATCAGAATTCCGTTCAGGTGCAGGAAGGGGCGCTTGCCTCAACGAGTTTGAAAAAGCAGGCGGAAAGACTGGTTGATGCGGTAGGCGTATTTCGATAACTGATTTTATGGCGGCTTATTGCCGCCATTCTTCTGCAAGGAGCGCGTACAGATATTCGCTGCACCATTCGCCTTTGATAAAACAGTTTTTAATGTAATGCCCTTCTCGCCGGAAATTGGCTGATTGGAAGAGTGAATAGCTTGCTTGATTTCGGATATCCGTGACCGCATAAACGCGATGTTTTTGAAGATCCTCAAACAGGTAATTCAGTAATAATTTTAATGAGCTTTTGCCAATTCCCTTTCCCTGCCAGGCCGGATCGATGGTGACACCCAGCTCCACCTGATATTCGTCAACAAAATGCAATCCGAAGTCCCCGACCAGCCCAAATTCAGCATGTTCAATCGCAATCTGATACCAGTTATCCGGCATTGCAAAAGGCATTCCCTTCATCAGGGTAAACATGGCTTCCGCTTGTTCAAAGGTAAAATTTTCCCAGCTCTGATAAAGGGCGACATTAGGGTTCTGACGATAGCGCGTAAAAATGTTGAGATCCGCGCGAGTGAAATGACGAAGGGTTAAAACAGGAGAAGAGATCAAAATCATAAGCAGTTCTCATACGGTGACGGCAATCAGGTAATCTTATCAGCAAGTTAGCATTTTACTCTCACAGTAGCCGCGATTTATCTTATCTCCAGACGAATGAATATTCTGGACATAAACAGCCGGGCGATGAAGCCCGGCGTAATGATTACACCGCAGCTAACCGGAATGCGGAAACAGAATTCGTCAGGTGATGCACCTGCTCTTCCAGCGACGCGGCAGCTGCCGCGGATTCCTGAACCAGTGCCGCATTTTGTTGCGTCACACCGTCAATTTCAGTGACCGCCTGTTCTATCTGACTGATCCCGCGGCTTTGCTCATCAGATGCCGTGGAAATGTGCTCCATCAGCACATCCACCTGAGTCACTGAGGTAATGATCGCCGTAATTGAATCACCGGTGCGGGAGACCTGATCCGACCCTTCTTTTATGTTGGCGACCGATTCTGAAATCAGGGTCTCGATTTCTTTAGCGGCCACCGCGCTGCGCTGTGCCAGATTACGCACTTCACTGGCGACAACGGCAAAACCACGGCCCTGTTCACCGGCGCGGGCAGCTTCTACGGCGGCGTTCAGTGCCAGAATATTGGTTTGAAACGCAATGCTGTTAATCACACCGGTAATATCTTCGATTTTTTTAGAACTGCTGTTAATGCGGCCCATCGTCTGAATCACTTCCTGAGCCACTTTTTCACCGGCACGCGCATTTTTTACCGCTTCACGAGTCAGGCTACTGGCAAGAACGACGTTTTCTGTATTCTGTTTAACCGTTGCGCCTAACTCTTCCATACTGGCAGCGGTTTCTGTCAGGGCCGCCGCCTGTTGTTCCGTGCGGGAAGCCAGATCGATATTTCCCGCAGAAATTTCCTGCGACGCATGCGCCACGGTGTGGCTGGTATCCCGCACCTGACTGATAATCTGCGTCAGCGCCAGTCGCATATGCTCCATAGATTGCATCAGCTCCTGTATCTCACTATGAGAATTCACTTTTACCGGTACCGGCGTATCCAGATAACCTTCGGCGATCTGACGACAATGATCGCGTGAACTCAGCAGCGGGTTCAGCACGTAACGCTTCATAAAGACCATCACCGCAAGGATGACAACCAGGAATAGCAGACAGAACGCGACCGTCAACCCGATGCCAAAATTGAAGTTGCTTTGTGCTTCATTGTTGAGGTTTTTGGCATATTTCTCATGCAGCGCGAGCACTTTATCCAGCACGATTTCATACTGACGATCCAGTTTCACCACCGCCGGTATGCGCGCTTTGAATTGCGCCTGATCCCCTGCCTGCGCTGCCTCGACCATTGGCTGGATGCCGTTCTGGCGATAATCCTGATAGGTTGCGCGATACGCCTCGGCAAGAGGTGCCTCTCCCGGCAACTTCGGCGCATTCAGATACGCCTGAAAAGCAGCATCGGCTTTGCCGGTTGCTTCCATTACTGAGTCCAGCGCCGGTTTTAGCTGCTGGCCATTGCCGTTCTCGATCTCCTTCATGTATTCCATCACCCGCACACGAGACGTACGGCTGTGGTTAATCGGATCAATAATAGAAAGCACCACGCGGATTTCTTTATTCACATCATCAAGAGAATGATTGCTGCGTGTGAGCAACCAGACATTAGACATCATGCTGGCAAAAAAGAGAGCAAAAAGAACAATAAGGACAAACAAAGAAGACTTTTTAAGCGACATAGATGGACTCTTATGCATCGGACTAGGAGTCTATTTATCGGCATTTTCGGCAAAAGGTTTAGAGTAATGTGCGTGTTATCACAAATTTACGGCAGGAATATCGCTCAGCGCAGAATACGAATTACCGGTACGAAGTTGAAGGTTAAACGGGCAGTCAGTTTACTTAAATGTAAAAAAATACTACAACCGTTACCCTTAGCGCCCCAATTTTCTCAAAAGTGATGACATAAATTTACATTGCAATAGGATCAGAATCCGCAGAGGGCATTGGAGCTTTAACCTTTTAGTAACGCCTTTGGCACATAACAAGTCATTACTGGAAGCAGGGTAATTACATATGTAAAACATCCAAACTAATTGATCCAGATCAACGCAACATTATTTCCACGCTATTTTTGAGGTTACTTGCGCTTTCCTCAACTCCTGCCCAATTTAGTTTCTGCCGCCTTTCTTCCCCTCTGTTTGGAAAGTGTTTCAGGGACTGATTTCCCTGCGTAACCGTCCCTGTTATTGCCTTTGCAGGCTGTGGTTAAATCGCCCTCTCGCAAAACCCCGTTATACGTTTCCTTTCATTCAAGACTTCACCTGCGAATGTCAGACATCGCCGGTTCCCGTGCCGGTGCTTGTGTTTGAAGGGATACCCTGACGCACAAAAAGAGGTTGTTATGTTTGGTCTTGATGCACTAGAACTGGCCAGAATCCAGTTTGCATTCACCGTCTCTTTTCACATCATTTTTCCCGCCATCACCATCGGGCTGGCCAGTTTTCTGGCGGTGCTCGAAGGGTTGTGGCTGAAAACGAAGAAAGAGGCTTACCGCGACCTGTACCATTTCTGGTCGAAAATTTTTGCCGTGAACTTCGGTATGGGCGTGGTCTCCGGCCTGGTGATGGCCTACCAGTTCGGCACCAACTGGAGCATGTTCTCATCGTTTGCCGGAAGCATTACCGGCCCGCTGCTGACCTATGAAGTACTTACCGCGTTCTTCCTTGAAGCGGGTTTCCTCGGCGTGATGCTGTTCGGCTGGAACCGTGTCGGCCCCGGTCTGCACTTTTTCTCCACCTGCATGGTGGCGCTCGGCACGCTGATGTCGACGTTCTGGATCCTTGCCTCCAACAGCTGGATGCAGACGCCGCAGGGCTACGAGATTGTGAACAATCTGGTGGTGCCGGTGAGCTGGATGAAGATCATCTTTAACCCGTCGTTCCCGTTCCGCCTGATGCACATGACCACGGCAGCCTTCCTCGCTTCCGCGTTCTTCGTCGGGTCTGCGGCAGCATGGCACCTGCTGCGCGGTCGCGATACGCCCGCTATCCGCACTATGTTGTCGATGGCGATGTGGATGGCGCTGATAGTCTCCCCAATCCAGGCCTTTTTGGGCGACGCCCACGGTCTGAACACCCTGAAATATCAGCCCGCGAAAATCGCAGCCATTGAAGGTCACTGGGAGAATAAAGATGACAAACCGACGCCGCTGGTGCTGATCGGTTACCCGGACATGAACCGCGAAGAAACGCGTTACGCGGTGGAAATCCCTTATCTTGGCAGCCTGATCCTGACGCACAGCCTGACGCATCAGATCCCGGCGCTGAAATCCTTCCCGAAAGAAGACCGTCCGAACTCCTCGGTGATTTTCTACACCTTCCGCATCATGGCTGGTCTGGGCATGCTGATGATTTTGCTCGGCGTGCTGAGCCTTGTCCTGCGTCGCGGTGGCAAGATGTACACCTCAAAAGCGTTCCTGCGCTTTGCCTTTCTGATGGGGCCGTCCGGTCTGCTGGCGTTGCTGGCGGGATGGATAACCACAGAAATGGGGCGTCAGCCGTGGGTGGTTTATGGCCTGCTGCGCACTAAGGACGCGGTTTCGAACCATAACGTGTTGCAGATGAGCGTCAGCCTGATCCTGTTCATCGTGATCTACTGCTCGGTCTTCGGCGTGGGTTACGGCTACATGATGCGTCTGATCCGCAAAGGTCCGCAGGCGCACGAAGGTGAAAGCGTCGATCACGGCGGTCCAGGCCAGCACCGGACGCCTGCGCGTCCGCTGTCTGCCATCAAAGAATCACTGTCCGACGACACTAAGGGAGCTTGATAATGGGTATCGATTTACCGCTGATCTGGTTTTTGATCATCATCTTTGGGGTGATGATGTACGTGGTGATGGACGGGTTCGATCTGGGTATCGGGCTGCTGTTCCCGCTGGTGAAAAAAGAGCACGACCGCGACGTGATGATGAACACCGTCGCGCCGGTGTGGGACGGCAACGAAACCTGGCTGGTGCTTGGCGGCGCGGCGCTGTATGGCGCATTCCCACTGGCCTACTCGGTCATTCTTGATGCGCTCACCATCCCGCTGACGCTGATGCTGTTCGGGCTGATCTTTCGTGGCGTGGCGTTCGAGTTCCGCTTCAAAGCCAGCCCGGCGAAGCGCCATGTGTGGGATAAATCCTTCATCGGCGGTTCCGTGCTGGCGACGTTCTGTCAGGGCGTGGTGCTGGGCGCGGTGATCAACGGCATTCCGGTAGTAAACCGCACCTACGCCGGTGGCGCGCTGGACTGGCTGACCCCGTTCACGTTGTTCTGCGGCGTTGCGCTGGTGGTGGCTTACGCCCTGCTCGGCTGCACCTGGCTTATCATGAAAACCGAAGGCGAGTTACAGGACGCGATGCATAAAATCGCCAAACCGCTGCTGGTGCTGTTTCTGCTGGTGACGGCGGCGGTCAGCCTGTGGACGCCGATTTCGCACAGCGATATCGCGACCCGCTGGTTCACCCGCCCTAATCTGTACTGGTTCCTGCCGGTGCCGGTACTGGTAGTGCTGGTCTCTGCGTGGATGTATCGCGCCATCAGCCAAAAAGCACACCACGCGCCGTTCCTGCTGACGCTGGCGCTGGTGTTCCTCGGCTACACCGGCCTTGGGATCAGTATCTGGCCAAACATTATTCCGCCGTCCATCTCCATCTGGGAAGCTGCTTCACCGCCGCAAAGTCAGGGCTTCATTCTGGTCGGCGCGCTGTTCATCATCCCGATCATTTTGGTGTACACCTTCTGGAGCTATTACGTGTTCCGCGGGAAAGTCACACCGGATCAGGGTTATCACTGAGGGCGGGTATCATGAATCTGATTCAAAAAATGGATGACAAGATCATCACCAAAGCGCCTTTCTGGAAACGCGTCGGCTGGATGGCAATCATCTGGGGCGGCAGCGTGCTGGGGCTCTTTGTCGTGGCGACGGTGTTTCATGTGCTGATGTATATGGCGGGAATGCGGGAGCATTAAGTGACCAGGAGGCCGCTGCAATGGCGGCCTTTTTTACTTCTCCAGCACCAGCCCCACAAAATCCAGAATATCGTCCATGGCTTCCTGACGGGCTTCGGCGGAGGGCATGACGATCAGCTGATCGGAATAGCCATTCATGATAGCGGAGAGCTGGCGGGTAACGCGCCCGGCATTAGTGGAGCGGAAAACGCCGGTTTGAATGCCCGCGCTGATGATTTCAGCCAGAAGTTCCAGCCACTTTTGAACCATCGTTCGCGCCAGCCCGGCATAAGCCTCATTGTGCGCGGCAAGCTGCCAAAGGGATCCGTAGAGTTGCCAGATATCCCCCTGCGTGTCCGGCAAATAATTGCGCACCAGCGTATGGAGTTTTTCCTGTGGATGCAGCAGGGCAATCTCTTCG
Organism: Rahnella sp. 1L-D-7-B-C2; assembly: GCF_057290995.1. NCBI lineage: Bacteria > Pseudomonadati > Pseudomonadota > Gammaproteobacteria > Enterobacterales > Yersiniaceae > Rahnella > Rahnella sp. 1L-D-7-B-C2. The sequence goes on from NZ_JBXAVQ010000003.1 coordinate 118,455, forward strand.
GTGAACTGCTTCAGTTCCGCCAGCATCACCACCGACAACGCCTCAATGCACAAGGCCTGCCAGTCGCTGAAATAGTGATAAATATGGCTGCGGGAAATGCCGACGTGCTCGGTCAGTTCCCGCGTGGTGACTTTCTCAATCCCCTTTTCGATAAAGAGACTGATCGCGCCGTCCAGAATTTTGGCTCTCAGCGAGTCCGGGTTTTCTTTCATCATCTTTCCTGTGCTGGCCTTGAGCAACCGCTCTGGCCAGCATTTTATCAGGAAGGTTGGCGCGCGCCCAATGACTTACGCAATACCATTTTCAGCACCACTACGCTTGCGATCACCAGCACCGTCGCGCAAATCAGCACCGCCATAAAGGCATGGTCAAACGCCGTTCTCGCCAGTTCGGTAATCAGCGAGGCGTGTTCCGGGCTGAGACTGCCCGCAATACGCAGCGCTTCGTCAAGACTGTCATACGCGCCATCACCGGTGACCAGTTCCGCTGGCAGCGACAAACTGCGGCTATAGACCGCCGTCATCAGGCCGCCCAATAAAGTCACGCCCAGTACGCCGCCCATCTCCCACGAAACGTCTTCGATTGCCGCGACCATGCCCGCTTTTTCTTCCGGTGCGTTGAGCATAATCGACGTCGAGGCCGCAGTGATCGCCCCGCCGAGGCCAAAACCTAATACCGCGAGGCTGATCAGTTGCATCGCCGTGCCGGTCTGGTGAAACAGCGCATAACTCACAATCCCCAGCGCCGCGAGAGCAAATCCGCCCACCATCATCGCGCGGGCGCCGTAGCGCGGCAGCAACATACCGGCCAGCGGCGAGGCCAGTGCGGAGGCTACCGGGATCGGCAGAATAAACATCGCCGCCATGATCGGCTGTAAGCCGAGCACTAGCTGCAGGCGCTGCGTCAGCACCAGTTCAATACCCACCATCGCGATCATCGAGGTGATCGCCACCCCAACGCCGCAGGCAAACGCGCGGTTGCGGAACAGTGAGAAATCGATCATTGGCTGCTCTGAACGCGCCTGACGGCGGGCAAACAGCCAGAGGAAGAATACGCCCGCAGCGGCAGCGCTGAAGATAACTGTCCATGACGAGTTAATCTGGCTCAGCTCTTTCAGCGCATAAATCACGCCGACCAGTCCGGCCATGACCATCGCCGATCCGACGAAATCGCACGGTCGCTGTTTGTTACCCTCGCCGCGAGGGATCAGCAGGAATGCCAGTGGGAAGACAGCCAGCACCACCGGCACGTTGATCAGGAACACCGACCCCCACCAGAAATATTCCAGCAGAACACCGCCGACCACCGGCCCGAGCGCGGCGGCACCGGAGGCAACTGCCGCCCAGATACCGATGGCCAGCGCCCTTTCGCGTTCATTGGAAAACACCTGGCGCACAATCGCCAGCGTCGCGGGCATCATCATCGCCGCACCGACCGCGAGGAATACGCGCGAGGCGATCAGCATCTGGGCTGAAGGCGAAAATGCCGCACACAGGGAGGCCAGCGCAAACACCGGCAGCCCGCACATAAACAGTTTTTTGTGGCCGAGACGGTCACTCAGCATGCCCGCACCAGGCAGCAAGCCCGCGACGACCAGCGGATAGGCATTTACTATCCATAATTTTTCCGAAGACGATGCGCCCAAAGCCAGCGTGAGGCGTGGCAATGCGGTGTACAACACCGTCATATCGACGACGATCAGGAAAAGCGTACTGGTGACGACAGCCAGTGTCAGCCAGCGGTTATTGAAAAACATAAAAGCCTCAGAAGTTTTTGAGCAATTGCTCAAGCGCGAAAGGTACTTGAGCGCACGCTCAAAAGCAAGGTGAGACTGGTCGTTGGTTGAGGAATGATTTAACCCGCGAGGCGGGATAACACAGGTTTTACAGGCATGAAAAAGCCCGCTCGGAAGCGGGCAAGGGGGGGGTGTACAGTCTGATTTTATTTAACGGCTTATTTTCCCTGATGTGGCAAAAACTACTCTTTCACCGTTTCCTCTAACGTGAAACGGCCTAACGGATTCTGATGGAAGTTCTTGATATTTTTACGGGTCACATTACGGTACGGGCTGTAATACAGATCAATCCAGTTCACGTCGGCTTTGGCCATTTTCTGCAAATCGATATACATCTGTTCGCGCCTGGCCGGATCCATTTCGATACGGGCGGCGGCGACCAGCGCTTTCACTTTTTCGTTATGGTAGTGCGTCATGTAGTTATTGTTGGAATCGTGGCCGAGCGTGAAAGTGGTTTTTTGATCCGGGTCGAGAATGTCGTTGGTCCAGTACATCACTGAAATGTCGTAGTCTCCCGCCACCAGCATGTCCCAACTCTGGCTCGGATCCACTTTTTGCAGATTGGCGGTGACCCCCGCTTTTGCCAGCTGTTGCTGTAAAAGAACGGCGATTTGCTCATCCACTTCATCCCCGGCGTTTACCAGATATTTCAGCGTCAGGTTTTTCACCCCCGCCGCCGCCAGCAGCGCTTTGGCTTTTTCCGGATCATAAGGACGTTGCAGGTTCGCGGCGTAATGATACAGCGCGCCATCCGGTATGTAGGAGTTAGCGATTTTGCCGTAGCCAAAGGTCACGGTATCAATAATCGATTTCTTATCAATGGCGAAATCCAGTGCCTGACGCACTTCCACTTTAGCGAGATCGCCGTGGGCGTGATTGATCAACAAATGGTCTTCGCGGGTGGAGGTATCCAGCACGACGTCAAGTTTGGGGTCTTTTTGCAGCGATGAAATGCGCGAGAACGGAATCGACAGCGCCGCATCGATTTCTCCGGCCTGTACTTTCAGCATACGGGAATTGTCATCCGGCAGCGTCAGCCATTCTACCCCGTCCAGTTTCACCTTCGCCGCATCCCAGTAATACGGGTTTTTAACCAGCTCAACTTTCTCACCGCGCGTCCACTCTTTCACGCTGAATGCGCCAGAGCCGACAGGGTGCTCGGCGAAATCGTCCGCACCCTGTTTGGTCAGCGCCTGTTGTGAAATCACCGAGGCGTTCGGCAGCGCCAGCTGGGATAAAAATGCCGCCGACGGGGTCTTAAGGGTGATTACCAGCGTGTGCGGATCGGCGGCTTTAAGCGTTTCGATAATGCTGTAGGAGTCTTTCCACATAGATCCCGCATCGTCACGGATGCGCGTCAGGCTGAACACGGCATCTGAAGCTGTCACCGGCGTGCCGTCGGAGAATTTTGCTTCGCGCATTTTCAGCGTGTAGGTTTTGCCGTCCGGCGAAATTGTCCAGCTTTCCGCCAGGCCCGGCAACAGTTTGGTGCCGGTGTTATCGACCCGCAATAGCGGATCGAAGACGTTGGAGAACACCCAGTTATCGGCGTTTTGCGCAGATTTAATGGGGTCAAACGTGGTGCTGTCTTCGCGACGACCGATGGTTAATACCCCCGCGGCCTGCGCCATTTCGCTGACCAGGCTCAACGCCAGCAGCACCCCGGCGGCTACAACGTTAAAATGCTTTTGCTTCATGTCACATTCCTTCAGTCATCGGATAAATCCTGTCGCGGCTGTGGCCATCAAGCACACAGGCGAAGGCATGGTCGGCAATATGCCGGGTTTCGGGTACCGCGCCCTGCCGGCATGCGGGAAGCGCATGGGCACAGCGTGGATGAAAAGCGCAGCCTGCGGGTAACGAGACCGGGCTGGGCGGCTCGCCCTGCAACGGATGCTCTGGCAGAGGCCGGTCGGGGTCGATTTCAGGGATGGCCGCCACCAGCGCGGCGGTATACGGATGGCGCGGCGCGTTAAACACCGTCTGCGTCGGCCCGCTTTCGACAATGCGCCCCAGATACATCACGGCCACGCGGTCACACAGACGGCGGACAATCGCCAGATCATGGGCGATAAACAGGATCGCGAGCCCCATGCGCTCGCGCAGATCCAGCAGTAAATTAATAATTTGCGCCTGAATCGAGACATCCAGCGCCGCGACGCACTCATCGGCGACGATCAGTCGTGGTTCCATAGCCAACGCGCGGGCAATTCCGGCACGCTGGCATTGCCCGCCGCTCAGCGCCTGTGGCCGTTTTACGGCATGTTCCGGGCTAAGGCCGACCAGCGTCAGCAGCTCGCTGACCCGGGCGGGAATGTCGGCTTTTGTCACTTTGTGATGCACGCGCAAGACTTCGCTGATGCTTTCCCCCAGCGTCTGGCGAGGATTGAGCGAAGCGTACGGATCCTGAAAAATCATTGCCGTTTGCTGGCGCAGACGGGCGATGTCCGGCTTCATGCCGTCGGTGATCAGCTGTCCGCGAAACCGCACGCGGCCTGCGCTGGCAGTTTCCAGATGCAGCATCGCCCTGCCGAGCGTACTTTTACCGCTGCCGGATTCCCCCACCAGCCCCAGCGTTTCGCCCGCGTTGATGTACAGCGATACACCGTTGACCGCCTGCACGTAGCGTTTTTTCAGGCCAAAACCGCCCGAGACCGGAAACGCCACCGACAGCGTTTCGACTTCCAGCAACGGGTAAGGCTGCGGGCTATTTTCAGATGGAAGACTCATTTTCCCTCCCGTTCAGCGGATGGTGGCAGGCAGCCACGTGGCTATGTGTCAGCGTGGCGGTTTGCATTGCAGGTTGCATCCGCTGGCACTGCGCCGTGGCGTTTGCGCAGCGCGGATGGAAACGACAGCCGGTTGGAAAGCGTGCCGCGACAGGCGGCTGACCGGGCAGCGTGATAAGCCTTCCACTTCCCCCCTCGCTGACCGGCTGGCAGTCAATTAAACCGCGCGTATAGGGATGTCTCGCCTGCGCGAGCACCGGGCGTTTATCGCCGGTTTCGCACAGCCGCCCGCCGTACATCACAGCGATTCGGTCACAGGTTTGCGCCACCACGCCAAGATCGTGCGTAATCAGAATGATGGCGATACCTAGACGGTCGCGCAGATCGCGGAGCAGCCGTAAAATCTGCATCTGCACGGTGACGTCCAGCGCGGTGGTTGGCTCATCGGCGATGAGCATTTTCGGTTCGCAGGCCAGCGCAACGGCAATCATCGCGCGCTGGCGCATTCCGCCGGAAAACTCATGGGGATAGTTATCCACCCGGCGCAAAGGATCGGGAATACCCACCTGCCGGATTAAGTCCACCGCCTGCAGATGTGCCTCGCGGCGGCTTGCGCCAAAATGCAGACGACGGCTTTCGCCGATTTGCTGGCCGATGGTCATCACGGGATTGAGATGGCTGGCGGGATTCTGGAAAATCATGCCGATTTCCCGTCCGCGAATCGCCGTCATTCGCTTGTCGTTGAGGGTCAGTAAATCCGTGCCGTTAAACAAGATCTCACCGCCACTGATGCTCAGCCCTTCGCCCGGCAGCAGCCGCATCATGGCGCGGCAGCTCAGGGTTTTACCCGAGCCGCTCTCGCCGACCAGCCCGAGAATATCCCCTACGCTTAACGTCAGGGAAAGCTGATCCACCAGCGCGATGCCCTGCCGGTCTTCAATGGTTAAACCGCGCACCTGTAACAGCGTCATGGGCGCTCTCCCAGTTTGTCGCCGAGACCGTCGGCCAGCAGGCTGAAACTCATCGCCAGCACCACAATCGCCAGGCCGGGAAACGTGGTGATCCACCACGCGGTAGTGATAAAGCTTTGTCCCTCGGCGACCATCACGCCCCATTCAGCTACAGGCGGCTGAACGCCAAGCCCGAGATAACTTACCGACGCACCGCTGAGCAAAACCAGCACACAGTCGGACATCGAAAACACCAGAGAACTGGTCAGGGCATTGGGTAAAAGATGCAAAAGCAAAATACGCGTATGGCTGTAGCCCAGGCTGCGCGCCGCAAGAATGAAATCGCGGTGTTTGAGGGTCAGCACCTGCGAGCGCACCAGACGTGCATACGACACCCAGCCGACCATCGCCATCGCGATGTAAAAACTGCCCAGACCCGGCCCGAGAATGGCGATGATCGACAACATCAGCACCAGAAACGGAAATGCCAGCACCACATCAATCACCCGCATAAACAGGGTATCGACCGCGCCGCCGAGATAACCGGAGAATGCGCCGATGAGCGTGCCAAAGATGAACGGAAAAATGACGCCAATCAGGCAGATTTGCAGATCCACCCGCGTGCCCCACATCACCCGCGAGAGAATGTCGCGCCCAAAATTATCAGTGCCAAAAGGATGTGCCAGATTAGGCGGCAGCAGCGTCGCGGTGGCGTCCTGCGTAATCGGGTCGTAAGGCGCAATCCACGGGCTGAGCAGCGCCACCAAAACCCACACCAGCAACATACAGATCCCCAGTCGCAACGCCTGCTGACGCGGGAGCCAGCGCAAATGAAAGGCCGGCAGACGCTGCGCAGGGGCTTTATCGGTGAGGCTCATTTTCATAGTTTCACCCTCGGATCCAGCGCGACCGTAACCAGATCCGCAATCAGATTCACGCCCACCGTCGCCAGCGCAAACACCAGCACCACGCCCTGCACCACCATGTAATCCCGGCTAATGATCGCTTTGACCAGCAGTTGCCCCATGCCGGGAAGGGCAAAGACGCTTTCGATCACCACCGTGCTGCCAATCAGCCAGCCAATATTTACCGCCAGCAGATTGACGGTCGGCACCAGAGAATTGGGCATCACATGTCGCCAGAAAATGCGGTTTTCGTTTTGCCCGCGCGCCCGGGCGGCGGTGACATAATCATTTTGTAACTCCATCAGCAGACTGGCGCGCAGATTACGCGTCAGCACCGCCGAGAGCGCCAGCGCCACCGTCAGACACGGCAAAAACAGATGGTGCAGACGCTCCCCCGCATCGCTGCCGTACCCCGAGACCGGAAACCAGCCGAGCGACAGGCTGAACAGTAAAATCATCATGATAGCCAGCCAGAACGCGGGCAGCCCAAGGCCGACAGTGGATATCAGGCGGATCATCTGATCCGCCAATCGTCCGCGATGTCGGGCGGCGGTGGCGGCCAGCGGCACGGTAAACAGCATCGCCAGCAGCACGCTGCCGAGCACCAGATACAGCGTGGGTTCGATGCGCGTCATGATCAGTTTCAGCGTATCAACACGGTAAATCAGCGATTTACCCATTTCCCCGTGCATCAGGTTGCGCAAAAAATAGAGATATTGCTGCCACATCGGTTCATCCAGCCCGTACTGCGCCCGGATGCGGGCAATGGCTTGCGGCGAACTGCGCACACCGAGCAGGATCCGTGCCGGATCGCCGGGTATGGCGCGCACCATGATAAATGTGAGAATACTGATCCCCAGCAACACCGGCAGCAGTTGCAGCGGTCGCCAGAGCAGAAATCGATAACGGTGCATGGCAATCCTCTAAATGGCAGTTTCTGGTGCAATGTGAGCGTCTGTTTGCCATTGGCTCTACGTTAGCCCCGACCTAACCTCGCCGGTAGTTAGCAAAAATACTAGGTTTGCACCCGCCGTGATGTGGCATTGCGATTGCATGACTTTTATTTAACAAATGAAGTTGATCAAAAACGGTGCCCGATCAGCCAATTCATGCAGCAAAGCAGCCAGACGAGGATAAATTCATGAAACTCGCAGTGAACGACGGTGCGCAACTGATGCGGGAAACCACAGTGGAAGGCGCATTCAGTCAGCTTTTCGCGCAGACATCGCGTCTGGGCTTCGATGCCCTGATCTACGATTACACGCCGGTTCCACGGTCGCTGGAAGGAGAGTTGATCACCCCATCGTTGTTGCACATGTGCAACGTGCCGGGAGATATGCAGCGGCTGTGGCTGGAGAGCGGGTATTATCAGGTAGATCCGGTGCAGCATTACGCACTCGAAAGCTGCGCGCCGTTCGTCTGGTCATATCAGCGGCCTGACAATACCTCGCTGCACAACCGTCTGAGCGATCTGAATAAACCGGTCACCCATTACATGTGCGATAACAATATGCCGAGCGGTGCGACCGTTCCGCTGCATCTGCCGGACGGCGGGTTTGTCACCGTTACCGGTATTCATAGCGGCGCAGGACACGAGCTAGATATTCACGACGCGCTGGCCGAGCTGAGCCTGCTGGCGATGACTTTTCAGGAGTGCGTATCGCCGCTTTTTGACAGCAGCGTTCTGACCTGTCAGCACGTGCGTTTAAGCAAACGCGAGCGCGAATGTCTGGCCTGGGCGGCACAAGGGCTGACCGCCAAAGAAATTGCCCGCAAACTATGCCGTTCGGTTGCCACAGTGACGCTGCATCTCAACACCGCCACCCGTAAACTCGGTGCCAGTAATCGCGTGCAGGCGGTGGTTCGCGCGATGCATTACCGTTTGCTCGACAGCTGAGCCTTCCCGTTTTCTATCTTTTTTACTAGCTGTGTCGCGCCGTCGCGATGTTTACCCTGAAAAGATTATTCACCGACAGGGGAAACAGCATGATTAACGTCACTGAGGGCTATGCGAAATTTCAGGAATACCAGACCTGGTACCGCGTTTGCGGCGATTTGCACAACGGCGTCACGCCGCTGGTGGTCGCGCACGGCGGGCCAGGCTGCACACACGATTACGTCGATGCCTTCCGTGATATCGCCCTGACCGGTCGCGCCGTCATTCATTACGATCAGATTGGCAATGGCCGCTCGACGCACCTTCCCGACAAACCGGCAGAGTTTTGGCAACCTACGCTGTTTCTGGCCGAGCTGGATAATTTGCTGCGCCATCTCGGCATCGAAAAGGATTACGCACTGCTTGGACAATCCTGGGGAGGAATGCTGGGTGCCGAACATGCGGTGACGCGACCTGCTGGCCTGAAAGCGCTGATCATCGCCAATTCCCCCGCCTCGATGGCGCTCTGGCTACAGGCCGCCGCCCGACTGCGCAGCGAGCTGCCCGCCGACGTACAGCAAACCCTGCTGGCGCATGAAACCGCCGGAACCCTCGACAGCGACGACTACAAAGCAGCATCGCAGGTGTTCTATCAGCGCCACGTCTGCCGGTTAGACCCGTGGCCGGAAGACGTCCTGCGCACCTTCGCCGCGATGGACGCCGATCCGACCGTCTATCACGCCATGAACGGCCCGACCGAGTTTCACGTGATCGGCAGCATGAAAGACTGGACGGTTATCGACCGCCTTCCTGCCATCACTGTGCCGGTGCTGCTGATTTCCGGCCGCTACGACGAAGCCGCTCCGGAAGTTGTACAGCCTTTTTACGATCTGATCCCAAAGGTGGAATGGGTGATTTTCGAGAATTCCAGTCACATGCCGCATGTGGAAGAGCGGGAGAAATGCATGAAATGCGTGGGGGAATTTTTGGCCACTGCGGGAAGTCGTTGCTGACTCAGTGAGGATGCCGCTATCTCACCATTTCTAAAGAGGAAACTGGGCTGCTTTGCTCCTCTCCCTGCGAAGGGGGAGGAGCCGAAGGCAACCCACTTATTCTAACCCTGACCAAAGATCTTAATCACCGCATCTAAATGATCCTTCATGGCTTTTTTAGCGGCGCGACCGTCGCGCGCTTCCAGCGCGGTCAGGATTTCAAGATGTTCAATCTCGGAACGGTGCGGCATGTCCTGCGGCGTGTAATGCATTTGCAGGCTGCGAAACATCGTGCCGTAACGGTGGCCGAGCAGGTGAGCGATGATAAACGCGTAAGCCGGGTTGCCGCTGGCCTGAGCGATGCGGATGTGAAACAAACGGTCACCGGGATGAGTCGCAGATCCCTGCCGGTTATCGCGACAGTTCTGCTCATAGGCCAACCTGATCGCCGCAAGTTCTTCATCTGTTGCATGTCGTGCTGCCAGCGCGGCGGTTTCCGGTTCGATCAATCGCCGTGTTTGTAGCAGAGAAAATGGCGGTAACTCGGCGGTAAAATCCAGTGCGATATTCAGCTCATCATCCACGTCTGCCCACTGATTGCGCCCTGCCTGAGACATCACCGGTTCCTTCGACGGAACAACCGCCGTGGCTGGGGGATGACACACAATCACACCGTTGCCGACGCGAACGTCCACCAGCCCGATCACTTCCAGCGCAATCAGCGCCTCACGCACCGACGCACGGCTTACCTGTAACTGACTGGCCAACTCTCGCTCTGCGGGAAGGCGGCTTCCGGGCGGAAATTCCTTACTCTCAATTAACGTTTTTAGCTGGTCAGCTATCTGCCTGTATATCCTGGGATTTTCTAATTTTTTTATCGGCATCGGACACCTGAGGTCAATTCTCATTAAGTGATTCAGCTAGCAACTTTAGGACAAAAATCTTGCTGAATTGTTTTATGCATGTAAAAAATTGGTTAACCGAAATCGTGTTTTAGGATGGAGCTTGCCGAATATCTTAGCAAAAAGCACCTCATATAACGCGTTTTTTTCGCCCCCAATGGCCTGACCATTAGACCTATAACCGTAATTTTTCAGGAGTTGCTATGAACCTGGCAGGGAAAAAAGTTCTGATCACCGCCGCCGGACAAGGCATCGGATTTAACACCGCCACGCTGTTCGCCAGTCAGGGCGCGGAGGTCATTGCCACCGACATCAATATTGATGCGCTGCATGATATTCAGGGCATCCGCCCTCGCGTTCTGGATGTCACTGATCCGCAGGCCATCGCCGCAGCCGCAGAAGAGATCGGCCCGGTCGATGTGCTGTTCAACTGTGCGGGCGTGGTACACAGCGGCGATATTCTGACGTGCAGCGAACGCGAATGGCAGTTTGCTCTCGACCTTAACGTGACGGCGATGTTTTACATGATCCGCACCTTTCTGCCCGCCATGCTCGAACGCAGCAGCGGTTCAATCATCAATATGTCGTCCGTGGCATCGAGCATCAAAGGCGTACCCAACCGTTTTGCCTACAGCGCGTCAAAAGCTGCCGTCATTGGGCTGACCCGCTCAGTCGCCGCTGATTATGTCACCCGGGGTATCCGCTGCAACGCCATCTGTCCGGGCACGGTGGAATCACCTTCCCTGCGCCAGCGCATTGCCGCACAGGCAGAAGCGGAAGGCCGCAGCGAAGCGGAAGTCTATCAGGCGTTTGTTTCGCGCCAGCCCATCGGGCGTATCGGGAAAACTGAAGAAATCGCCCAGCTGGCGCTGTATCTGGCGTCCGATGCCAGCTCCTACACCACCGGCACGGTGCAAATTATTGATGGCGGCTGGAGTAACTGAGTCCTGAACGCCAAATTTAATCAATTAAAGAGGGAGAATTGAATGAAATTATTACGCTACGGCACTGCAGGTTCTGAACGCCCCGGCCTGCTGGACAGTAAAGGCAATTTGCGCGATCTCTCTGCGCACATTGCCGATGTGCGCGGCGAATTCCTGCACCCGGAAACGCTGGAAAAACTGCGCCGTCTGGATCCGGAAAGCCTGCCACTGGTCAGCGGCGAGCCGCGCCTGGGTGCCTGCGTCGGGCAGGTCGGCAAGTTTATCTGTATCGGCCTGAATTACGCCGATCACGCGGCAGAGACCGGCGCAGACATCCCGAAAGAACCGGTGATTTTCAGTAAATGGACCAGCGCGCTTGTCGGGCCGAATGACGATGTGGAGATCCCGCGTGATTCGGTCAAAACAGACTGGGAAGTGGAGCTCGGCGTGGTAATCGGCACCGGCGGGCGCTACATCAGCGAAGCAGATGCGATGTCGCACGTTGCGGGCTATTGCGTGATCAACGACGTCTCGGAACGTGAGTTCCAGATTGAACGCGGCGGCACCTGGGACAAGGGAAAAGGCTGCGATACGTTCGGCCCGACCGGCCCGTGGCTGGTCACGGCGGATGAAATCCCCGATCCGCATCAGCTGAACTTATGGCTGGAAGTCGACGGCAAACGCTTCCAGAACGGCAATACCCGCACCATGATTTTTCAGATCCCCGAAATCATCAGCTATCTCAGCCGCTTTATGAGCCTGCAAGCCGGGGACATCATTTCTACCGGCACCCCGCCGGGTGTCGGGTTAGGGCAAAAACCGCCGCTGTATCTGAAAGCCGGTCAGGTTATGCGTTTGGGCATCGAAGGTCTGGGCGAACAGCGCCAGAAGACGGTACAGGCGTAGTCCCCTAATTTCTGCTGATGGAAGATGAAATGACAAAGATTACGGCTTTACGGGTTGAAGATGTGCGCTTCCCGACGTCACTCTCGCTGGACGGTTCGGATGCGATGAATCCTGACCCCGACTACTCCGCTGCGTATGTGATTTTAGAGACGGACAATTCTGACCTGAGCGGTCACGGGCTGACGTTTACCATCGGGCGTGGTAATGAAATCTGCTGCGCGGCCATTAATGCGCTGGAACATCTGGTCGTCGGTCGCGAACTGGCGGGTATTACCGCCGATATGGGTAAATTCTGGCGTGAATTTACCAGTGACAGCCAGCTGCGCTGGATTGGGCCGGATAAAGGTGCCATCCATCTGGCGACCGGTGCGGTGGTCAACGCAGTATGGGATTTATGGAGTAAAGCCGCCGGAAAGCCGCTGTGGCAGTTAGTAGCGGATATGTCGCCGGAAGAGCTGGTACGTTGCATCGATTTTCGTTACATCACCGACTGCATTACACCGCAGGAAGCGCTGACGCTGCTGCAACAACGTGCGGATAACAAACCGCAAAGGCGGGAAAAACTGCTGGCAGAGGGTTACCCGTGTTACACCACCTCGGCAGGCTGGCTGGGGTATCCGGACGACAAACTACGCCGTCTGTGTCAGGAAGCAGTCGACGCCGGTTTTGACTATCTCAAGCTCAAAGTCGGCCGCGATCTGGAAGACGATATTCGCCGTGTGCGCATCGCCCGTGAAGTGATAGGCCCCGACCGCAAACTGATGATCGACGCCAATCAGGTATGGGAAACCGACGAGGCCATTCCGTGGGTGAATGCCCTCGCCTTCGCCAAACCTTGGTTTATCGAAGAGCCGACCAGCCCGGATGACATCGAAGGCCATCGCAAAATCCGCCACGGCGTCGCACCGGTAAAAGTGGCGACCGGCGAGATGTGCCAGAACCGTATCATGTTCAAACAGTTCATCATGCGTGAGGCCATCGACGTGGTGCAGATTGACGCCTGTCGTATGGGGGGTGTCAACGAAGTACTGACAGTAATGCTGATGGCCGCCAAATACAACCTGCCGGTGTGCCCGCATGCGGGCGGCGTCGGGCTGTGCGAGTACGTGCAGCATCTGTCGATGATTGATTATCTGTGCATCGCCGGGACACATGAAGGCCGGGTGATTGAATATGTCGATCACCTTCACGAGCATTTTGTCCATCCGTGTGACATTCGCGGCGCAGCCTATATGCCGCCGAAAGCACCGGGTTTCTCGATCGAAATGCATCAGGCTTCAATCGACAAATACCGTCATCACGCCTGAGCCTGTGACTGAAAACACGCGGAGAACCTGAAGGATGCGCATCGACAGCCATCAGCATTTCTGGCACTACACGCCGCAAGATCACCGCTGGATAAGCGACACAATGGCGGTATTAAAGCAGGATTTTTTGCCGGAAACATTGCGGGATACGTTACACCGTCACGATATGCAGGGCACGATCCTGGTTCAGGCGTGTTCAGATAACCGAGAAACACAGTGGCTGCTGGAAATCGCTGAGAAAACAGAGTTTGTACGCGCCGTCACCGGCTGGATAGACCTGCTCTCTCCTCAGCTTGAACAGCAACTGGATGCGCGTTCTCATCCGCTGCTACGCGGCTTTCGGCATCAGGTTCAGGATGAAGTTTCACCCGCGCAGTGGCTGGGCGATACCGCCATCAACTGGGGTATCAGGCAGTTACAGCAGCGTGGCTATGTGTACGAAATTCTGGTGACGCACCAGCATCTGGCCGAAGCCGTACAATTTGCCGAACGCCACGATAACTATTATCTGGTGCTGGATCATTTTGGCAAACCGGACCTGAGCCGCGGCGCGGCGCACTGGGCGAAACAGGTTGCGCCTCTGGCCGCCCTGCCGCACGTCAGCTGCAAACTCTCAGGTTTGCTTACGGAACTGCGTCCGGCTGGCGTCACGCTCAATGACCTGTTGCCCTATTTCGACGCCGCGCTGGAGGTTTTTGGCACTGAGCGGCTGATGTTTGGCTCCGACTGGCCGGTGAGCCTGCTGGCGGGGAGTGACGAAGATCCGTGGTCGCTCTGCGAACGAGCCATCGCGACGCTCAGCTCTGACGAGCAGGCAGCCATTTTTGGTGGTAATGCCTGCGCAGTTTACCGAATACAGGAAACGAGCAATGAATCTGCATCTGCAAAATAAAGTGGTGATTGTCACCGGCGGCGGTTCAGGCATTGGTGCCGCCATTTCACTGATACTGGCCGAAGAAGGCGCCATCCCGGTCATCATCAGCAACACCGAACCAGCGAATGAGTTGATGCATCAGTTGCAACAACGGTCGCCAGAAACCAGCTTTATCCTCACTGAACTGCGTGAGGAAGCCAGCTGCGCGGCGGCAGTGAACCAGATCATGGCCCGCTACGGCCGCATCGACGGGCTGGTGAATAACGCCGGTGCCAATGACAGCGTCGGACTGGACGCCGGACGCGAAGCTTTTGTCCGCTCACTGGAGCAGAACCTTATTCATTACTACCTGATGGCGCATCTGAGTCTGGACGCCCTGCGCGCCAGCCGGGGTGCCATCGTCAATATCAGCTCGAAAACGGCGCTGACCGGTCAGGGAAATACCAGCGGTTACGCCTCGGCCAAAGGCGGCGTTCTGGCGCTGACCCGCGAATGGGCAGCGGCCCTGCTCAAAGATGGAATTCGGGTCAACGCGGTCATACCTGCGGAAGTAATGACCCCGCTGTACGAGCGCTGGATCAAAGGATTCGAAAATCCTGATGAAAAACTGCACCAGATAACCTCACATATCCCGCTGGGGCAACGCATGACCACGCCGCAGGAAATCGCCAATACTGTGGTGTTTCTGCTCTCTTCCCGCACCTCCCACACCACCGGTCAGTGGCTGACGGTGGACGGTGGCTACATGCATCTTGACCGGGCGTTAACATGAGCCGCCGTTTCGTACAGGCGTTGGATCTGGCTGAAGATCCACTGCTTATCGAAGAATATCAGCGTTATCACCAGCAAATCTGGCCGGAGATTTCCGCGCACCTTCGTCGTTACGGTGTCACGGAAATGGAGATTTACCGTCTGGGAAACCGGCTGATGATGGTGATGGAAACCACGGATGACTTTGACAGCGACCTGTTTGAACGCCGCAGTCTGGAAGACCCCAAAGTCTGTGAATGGGAAGCGCTGATGTGGAAATATCAGCGCCCCACGCCATGGACGCCTGCCGGTGAGAAATGGGTGGAAATGGAGAGGATTTTCTCCCTGAAGGATCAGCCATAGTTTTCACCTCCCCTTCGCCGGGGAGGCGCCCCGAACACGTTTTTTCATGCTATCTGACAAAAAAAAATCAGCCACCTGAGCTGAACCCCTACATGCTTCACCAGATACTGAGGAATACACTATGCTCGCTGACAAAACCGCTTCACCTGCCTATGCGGAGCGCAAAACGACGTCCGGTTTCCGGCTCGCGTTTATTCTGGTCACCACGCTGTTTTTCCTGTGGGGCTTATCCTACGGGCTGCTGGATGTACTGAATAAGCATTTTCAGGAAGTGTTACACGTTAATAAAGCCCAATCGGGTTTACTCCAGGCAGCGTACTTCGGCGCCTATTTTATCATCGCGCTGCCCGCCGGTTTCTTTATGGACAGGTTCGGCTACAAGGCCGGGATCCTGGTCGGATTATGTTTGTATGCGCTGGGCGCGCTGTTATTCGTTCCCGCCGCCAGCGCTGGCAGTTTCGGCATGTTTCTGCTGGCGCTGTTTGTAATCGCACTCGGCCTGGGTTGTCTGGAAACCGCCGCGAACCCGTTTGCTACCGTGCTGGGTGACCCTGCCGGTGCCGAACGCCGGCTGAACCTTTCTCAGTCCTTCAACGGATTAGGTCAGTTCATTGGCCCGGTCATCGGCGGCTCGCTGTTCTTCAGCGCCACGCAGGGAACCACTGCCGAAGGCCTCTCGTCAGTGAAAATGACCTATGTCGCCATCGCCGTTATAGTGTTGCTGATAGCCTTTGTATTTGGCCAGACAAAACTGCCGGATATCCGCGAACAGAGTACGTCCGAAGCCCACGGGATGGAGCAAGGTTTGTGGCAGCACGGCCATTTCACCGGCGGCGTCATCGCGCAGTTTTTCTATGTCGCGGCGCAGGTCGGCGTTGGGGCATTCTTCATCAACTACACCACCGAGCACTGGCACACGTTGTCGAATCAGAACGCTTCTTATCTGCTTTCCGTCGGCATGATAAGTTTCATGGTCGGACGTTTTTTCAGTACCTGGCTAATGGGCTTCGTACGCCCGGCCACCCTGCTGGTGATTTACGCGATCATAAATATTGTCTTATGCGGAGTGGTCGTTGCGGGGATTGATAACGTTTCAGTCATTGCATTAGTGGCAATTTTCTTCTTTATGTCGATCATGTTCCCGACCATTTTTGCGATGGGCGTCAAGAACATGGGCAAACAGACCAAACGTGCCAGTTCCGTGATGATCATGGCGATAGTCGGCGGCGCGATCATGCCGTACCTGATGGGCGCAATCGCCGACCGCTACACCACGGCAGTCTCCTATGCGCTGCCGATGGTCTGCTTCGCCGTCGTCTTAACGTACGCCTTACGTCAGCGGGCGAAGTAAAATGTCAGCCGGGAGCCTTCCGCTCCCGGTTTTCCCTACTCTTTAACTAACACCGGCTGTTGGCGGTAATTCGCCGGGAAGTAATGTTGTAAGTCTTTAATCTTCGGCAAATCGTTCACCACGATGTACGGATAGTCGGGATTATCATTCAAAAAGTTCTGATGGTAGGCCTCAGCCGGATAAAAGTGCCCGTTGCTTTCGACCGTCGTGACCATGGGTTGACTGTAGCTTTTACTGGCGTTGAGTTGCGCGATGTACGCTTTGGCAACCTCCGTCTGGGCGGCATTTTGCGGGAATACCGCCGATCGATACTGGCTGCCAGTATCCGGCCCTTGCCGGTTTAACTGCGTCGGATTATGGCCGACGGAGAAAAAGATGTGCAGCAGCTCGCCGTAAGTCACCTGAGTCGGGTCAAACGTCACCTTCACTGACTCCGCATGACCGGTTTCGCCAGTACTCACTTCCTCATAACTCGCCGTCCCCGCCGCGCCGCCGGTATACCCGGATACCGCGCTGGTCACGCCTTTTACATGCTGGAACACACCCTGGATCCCCCAGAAACACCCACCCGCAAACAGCGCGGTTTCACTGTGTGTCGTACCTGCGGGTTCATCCTTTGCGGGCGCCGCGATCACCACGGCCGGTTCCGCGCCGCCCCATGACCACGCGTTATTCTGGAACACCAGCGCGGATGCCAGCACCAGACCGGCGATCAGGCTGTAATTACGTAACGATTTCACTCTTTTATCAGTCATTTTCATGGTGGTCTCACAGAGGATTACGTGTTGGGAGTAAACGTCATTGCCAGCCCATTCATGCAGTACCGCAAGCCGGTCGGCTGCGGGCCGTCGTCAAAGACATGGCCGAGATGCCCGCCGCAGCGACGGCAATGCACTTCATCGCGCACCATCCCGAGCGTGGTGTCCCGGCGCGTCACGGCGGCGTTCGGTAATGATTTCCAGAAGCTCGGCCAACCGGTGCGGCTGTCGAATTTAGTCGCAGAGGAAAACAGCGACAGGCTGCAACCGGCACAGGCGAATTTACCGTCCCGATGTTCTTTGTTTAACGGGCTGGAATAAGGACGTTCGGTGCCGGCTTCGCGCAAGATGTAATACTGCGCATCAGTGAGGCGCTGGTGCCATTGATCATCGGTGAGCGTCACGTCGAAGTGTTCTGCGATTGCCTGCGCGTCCGCCTTACGGGCGAAAATCGCAGGAAAAAGTCCCATGGCCGCTGCGGCGGAAACTGCACCGCTGCCGAGCAGGAAATTGCGTCTGTTGATCATAGTTGCCACCGTGCCGGTTGGTATCGATGGAAACAGGTTACAGGCAGGGGTGTTACGGAATCCTCGCGGAGAGTTAACGATTTTGTGATAAATCAGTTATCGCTGGGGGGGCGGTGAATGGGGAGTTTAAAATCAACTTCAACTTCAACTTCAACTTCAACTTCAACTTCAACTTCAACTTCAACTTCAACTTCAAGAGCTTGGGCTGCCGCCCAAACCGGCCTCAAGGGTGGTCTATCGCCACCCCCTTGAGAATCCCGGGCTCTTTAAAACATGTGCCATGCATCCCGGCTATGTTTCAGAGACTTTTGCGATTGCCGCAAAATCCCGCCGAACGGAGCGGCCTGAAGACCAATGGCTTCAGGACCGAGAGAGGGTATCGCACTTCCCTCTCTTGGTCGGTTTCGGCGCAGTGAGTTGAGTGATCACTACAATTGAGAAACCGAAAAATAGTCGGTTATTTATAAAGCCCGCCCTTGCAGCGGCCAACGGCAATCATCTCCCCCTGCACCTGCGCCCCTTCCCTCACAAACACCGGTATGCCGTCGAGCGGTGCGGCCACGGTAACCACCGATCCCCCCGGATAGCGCTCACCGTTAAGCGCAACCCACTCTTCTCCGGCGGGAAGCCACACCGCACGTTCCCGCTGCCCCGCATATAACACCGGCGCAACCAGGATATCCGCGCCCAGCATATACTGGTCTTCCACCTGCCAACTTTCAGCCTGGTCGGGATACTGATAGAACATTGTACGCATGACCGGATCACCTTTCTCATGGGCTTCCTGCATGACGCGGCTGATGTAGGGACGCAGTTTTTCCCGTAAGAATAAACCGTTTTTCATCAGCTCATAATTCTCTTCGCCATAGCTCCAGACTTCATTTGGTGCGCCGCTGTTGCACTGAGCGATGCCTTCACGCCACGGTTCTGACGGCTGGATCTGCGGTTCCCGGTAGCCATGTAAACGCATCACCGGGCAGAAGACTCCCCACTGGAACCAGCGGATCAACAGCTCCTGAAACGCCGGATCATTGACATTACCCCCCTGGAATCCGCCAATATCCGTCGTCCACCACGGAATCCCGGCCAGCCCCATATTCAGACCGGCGGCGATCTGGTTACGCAGCGCGTGAAAGGAAGAATGGATGTCGCCCGACCATGCCAGTACGCCATACCGCTGGCTGCCGGCCCAGGCACAACGCACCAGATTGACGATCTCTGTCTCGCCTTCCTGTTGCAGCCCATCGTAAAAGCCCTGCGCGAATTTCTGCGGATAAATGTTACCCACTTCCAGCACCGGCCCAAGATGATAGCGATAATTATCGAAATCATAAGCGCGGTATTCGGGTTCGGCTTCATCCAGCCAGAAGGTGCGAATGCCCAGATCGTAATAATTTTGCTTCACCTTGTCCCAGACAAACTTCCGGGCGTCAGGATGCGTGGCATCGAAGAACGTACAGTTGCCAAGAAAGTCCAGATTCACCGAAACACCGCGTTCGGTATTCACCAGATAACCTTTGGATTTCATCTCCTTGTAATTTTCGGTGCGGCTGTCTACCGTTGGCCAGACAGAGACCATGGTTTCGATACCGAGGGATTTCAGCTCCGCAACCATTGCTTTAGGATCCGGCCAGTCCACCGGGTCAAAACACCACGTTCCCTGATTCGGCCAGTGGAAGAAATCGATCACTATCACCGAAATCGGCAATTCACGACGCTTGTATTCACGTGCGACCTCCAGCACTTCCTGCTGGGTACGGTAACGCAATTTACATTGCCAGAAACCCGTGGCGTACTCGGGAATTTGCGGCGCAGTACCGGTCGCATGGCCATACTGATGCATGATTTCAGCTGGCGTATCACCGGCGGTGATCCAGTAATCCATTTGCTCGGTCACCTGCGCTTCCCAGCGGGTGATGTTCTTACCGAACGTCGCTTCGCCGATTGCCGGATTATTCCACAGCAAACCATAACCCAGACTGGAAAGCATAAACGGCACGCTGGCCTGTGAATTGCGTTGCGCCAGTTCCAGCGTGCAGCCTTTCAGATCCAGACAACTTTGCTGATACTGCCCCATCCCGTAAATTTTCTCCTCGGGACGCGATTCGAATCGCACTGTCAGCTGATGCTTGCCACCAGGGATGGCCTTAAACTCGCGGGCATCCATTTTCAGCGCACTGATGTATTTGTCCTGGCTCTTTTCTGTCGCACCGATTCCCACGGTCGATCGTTGCCGCCAATACTCTTCGAGAATCAGCTCACCGTGCTGATTGTAAAAGGCCAGCTGCCCTTTGATGTTGACAGTCGCACTGATGTTGCTGTTGTGGATAGTCAGCGTTTCAGGCCCGTGGCTAATTTGCGTTTGAGGCTGTTCGCTCTGTGGCAACAACGCCCAAAGATGGTCGTTCAGCGCCGGGCGACAGGTGGCACGCACGCGCAGGCTGTGGACTCCCCAAGGTTCAATCACCAGCGTTTGCTGATCGAAATGCCAAAGGATACGGTTTTTTTCGGCGATTAATTCGCTCATGCGGACTCCTGTGTATGCAAGATGGCCTGAGGTTCAGGCTCGAGTTCAGGGGTGATTTTGGATTGGTTAATCTTTTTCATCGTGGCGTCGTTGAGTTTGTACCAACGCATCGATAGCGCACTAAACATCGACAGCACGCCCGGCACCAGCGAGAACAGCGCGATAATCGACAGCATCGCCGCCGGGTTTTGCTGGGCTGCATGTGGCACATAGCCGCTCAGGCCAAGGGTCCAGCCGACCACCGCGCCGCTGACTGCCATTCCCATTTTGAGTATCGCCAGTAGCGTGGAGAATACGGTGCCGTCCATGCGTTTCCCCTGTTTGTATTCACCGTAGTCGACCACGTCAGACATCATCACCCACATTAATGTGGTCGTAACCTGATAGAAGGTGGACACCAGCAGCGTCATGCCGACCAGCAGTGAAATCCAGGCGGGAAGGAAGAAAATGGCAATGCTTAGCACACCGGTTAATACGGCACACAGACTGAATGCGGAGAGTTTGCTGCGGTTTCGGGTGAGCGGTTTGACCAACATACTGCCGAGGCTTTTACCGACAATATGCGCCGCCAGCAGCCACATAAAGTAGCTGGCGTGCCCGAGATAATAAGTAACGTAATACATCATCGCGCCAAGACGAACGACGCCAAAAGAAATGTTAAAGAAAATCAGCGCCGCGACGACGCGCCACTGGTCATTACGCACTAAATCACGCAGGTCCGAGAGAAAATTCTCATGAGTTGGTGGCGCGCTAATACGTTCTTTAGTATTGAGGAAACACAATAAAAACATCACTACGGCAATTGACGCCATTATTGCCATCGCGCCAAAATACCCGTCCAGCTTATTCCCACCCCCCATCATTTCCGCCAAAGGCATCATTAAAAATGTAGACATCGCGCCGCCCAACGTGGCCAGGAAAAAGCGATAGGATTGCAGGGAAATACGCTGGGTATTATCCGGCGTTATAATTGCGCCCATCGAGCAATAAGGAATATTGATGGCGGTATACATCAGCATCATCACGCAATAGGTCACACTGGCGTAGACCATTTTCCCGGTCATCGAGAGGGATTCGGGTACGGCGTATACCAGTAAGCAGCTGATCCCAAAGGGGAGCGCCAGCCAGAGAATATAAGGCCGGAACTTACCGAAACGCGTTTGTGTGCGATCGGCAATAAGCCCCATTGCCGGGTCTACAATGGCATCCGCAATGCGTGCGACCAGAAACATTGTCCCGACGAATACCGCCGGTAATCCCACTACATCAGTGTAATAAAAGGTTAAAAATATAATGACGTTATCCAGGCCAATATGGCTCGCCATATCCCCCAGACCGTAACTCACTTTTTCTTTGACGGATAATTTTCCACTCATAACTCGATCTGCCTTTTTCCGGTTAAACAAAAAAGTCAGTCCGTCCGATGGGCTGAGGATCTGTTATAGAGAGGTTAAAAGGCCGCTACAATTACGAGATATAATAATTTTCTTATGATATTTAGCTTATGTGATACCGGTAACATGAAAGGAAACGTCTTGCAGGTTGTTGCGGGAGGCTCTGGAAGATGTGATGGAAAATGTATTGCCAGTCACCGTGGCAACAGAATGGCTTCATGGCCGTATTTCAGGGCTGAACCCGGCATTGGATAAAAACGCGTTTACCGCGCCTGCCGCACAAAAAACCCTGTTTCAGTGACTCTCGCGGGTATTTCCCCCCATTTACGACTACACTGGTTGCCACTTTCCTCACAGGATGCATTTCAAATGAAAAGACTGACACAACAAGATATGACGGAAAGCGAACAGCGGGAACTGAAAACCCAGCTGGATCGGGCTCGTAAAGCTCAGGGCCGTGAGTTGACCAACTCAGAAAATAACCGCATCAAAGACGATTACATCGATAAACTGATGGAAGAAAAGGAAAAAGTGGCTGCGAAAGCCCGTGCGGAAAAACGCCGTAATAAAGCCGTTCCTAGTACTTCTGCGACTTACGACTGGACTGCACGCACCCATCCGCGCGGCCGCCGCTAAGCATTAACTGATCCTCTGCGTGCTTCACGCAGAGGCGTCAGCCTTTGTTATCTTCCTTATTTCAATATCCTAAAACCGTGCGAGCCGTCTTTTTCCAGCTGCTCTACCAGCCCATATTCCCAGTCCAGATAATCCTGCATCGCCTGCGCACTGACATCTGTTCCTTCGTACGGACGGCGATATCTGTCCTGCGGATTGTTCAGATACGCGCTATCGCCCCGCTCAAGCGGTTGTCCTGCATCAATCCAGCCGACCGTGCCTTTCTCCAGTAAATAGGTTTTTTTAGCCGTTAATAGCGCCACTTCCGTGACAGCGTAACGCGCCAGTAAACCACTGGTGCAGGTCACAACCCACCGCTGTTTCTCAGGCTGCGAAGCCATTATTTGAGGAATATTGCCGCGCGTAGTCCAAACGGCGCCCGGAATCCGCCGTTTGCGGAAATTTGCACTGGTGGTGAGATCGATGACGCCGGTGTCACCGTCTTCCAACCAGCGTTGCAGCAGCTGTGGCGTCACAGATTCTACCGCCGGAGCCGGAGCGACCTGCGCTTTCCAGTCGCCCTGCGCGGCGAAATCCTCGGCTGTAACATCGGCCACGTACACTTCCCATTTCATCTGCGCGAGCCATGATGCCGCCATGTTGGCACGCACGCCGTCATCATCTGCCAGCACAATTCGCCCACCACGAACCGTGGCGTAGTGATCGGTTTCCTGAACCAGCTGACCGCCTGCCACATGGCGCGCACCGGGTAAATGACCGGCGCGAAATTCTTCCGCTGTGCGTACATCAAAGAGATATAAAGTGCGGGAAGCATCCTGCTGCCAGTCATGAATTTGTGACAATGTCACTGACCGCACGCCCGCGCGTACAGCCAGAGCCTGTGCGCCTTGCAACGCTGCCAGACGTGATTTTTCACTCAGTTCCGGGAACGTTGCGGCCTGCCGATGAGCCAGCGACTGACCCGCCAGCGTCCAGCCGATTGTCCCGTTACGCAATGCCGCGATCGGTTGTTTAAAACCGGCGTTAATCAGCGACTGCGTACCGATGATACTGCGCGTACGCCCGGCACAATTGACGATCACCTGCGTATTTGTATCGGGAACTGCGTCACGCAACCGCAGCGCCAGTTCGCCACCCGGTACACTGACGCCACCGGGAATGCTCATCGCCTGATACTCATCAAACCGGCGGACATCCAGCACCGCAATATCTGCGCCCTGCTGTTGCAGCGCCAACACCTGTTCAGCGGTGAGCGACGGGGTCTGGTAATGGTGTTCCACCCATTCGCCGAAGGCTTTGCTCGGCACATTCACATCAATAAAGATCTCGCCGCCCGCCTCTTTCCAGCCAGCCAGATCGCCTGCCAGCAGGCCCACATTGGTATAGCCCAGAGAATGCAGCAAAGCCGCCGCACGCGTAGTTTTACGCTCGCCGCGCTGCACATCATAGAACTCGCCGTTGTCATACAGCGTCACTGCTGTCTGGCGGTTAGGAATCCTGTCCAGCACGTCAAGTTCTAGCGTAGACAGCGCCAGATTCGCGGCAAATAACGGATGACCGGTAGCAAATTCGGCTTCTTCGCGGACATCGACCAGCGCCACTTCCTGTCCCTCGCGCAGGCCCTGATGGAGCTGGGAGAAATGACGCAGCGGTAATGCATGAGTGTCAGACATGAGTTTTCTCTTTTGACAGGTCCCAGAGGTTGGGAAGAAAGGAATTGGAATAACCAGAAATAAAGGTTTTCTCGCGCCCGTCAGGGAGATACACCGCGCGCGAGACGGCGCCGATATTACCCCCGTAGACGTGGATGCTGACGGATACCCGGTCGCTGTAGAAATTGCTGACCTGATGAATATCCTGCACGTCGGGGGCGATCTTCTCGACGTCACCGGGTTGCAGCGTGACCGGTTCGCCCTCCGCTTGCAGCGTCCCGTCCCCGTGGCGAGCAAAGTTTTGACTGATCTCTGCGCCGCGCAGCATACCAATCAGCCCCCAGACGCGGTGATCGTGAACCGGCGTGGTTTGCCCCGGCCCCCAAACGAAACTGACGACTGAAAATCGCGACAGGGGATCGGCATACAATAAATACTGCTGATAGTGTTCAGTGTGTGGCTGGGCGAATTCCTCGGCCAGCCAGTTATCCTCGCGGATCAGCGTCGCCAGCAGTTCACTGCCCTGCGCAAGCACTTCGGTCTGACCATGTGGTGCCTGAACCAGCCGCGTAAAATCGGCAAGAAATTTTCGCAACGGCGCATTATGTAACGCAGTCATCGACTTCCCCTTTTAATGAACATTCATGACAGGCTAGCACCGGTCAAACTCAACCAAAATTCATTTTATGGATAAGCTAATATGCAATTCACACATAAAAATGTGCAGTGCGTTCCAGCGTCATTCTGAAAATTGATTTATGCTGCGTGGATTCATTTCTGATTATCTGGACGGACATTGAGCGCCATGAAAATTGAAGATTTAACCGCGTTTGTCGCGGTGATCCGCCTGCAATCAACGCGTCTTGCCGCCGATGAACTGGGCCTGACGCAGCCTGCTATCACCCGCCGTGTGCAGAATTTCGAAGAATCTCTTGGCATTCCTTTGCTAAACCGGCAGACCAAACCGCTGAAACCCACCCTGATGGGTAACCGCGTTTATCAGCAATGCCGCCATATTCTGCGCGAGGTCGATGCACTCAGCGATCTGGTGGCCGCCGACAGCCCGCCTTCCGGACTGCTGCGTCTTGCCGTTCCGCAAAGCCTCAGTGAAAGCAGCCTGCTGCCTGCATTGAAAATGCTTTCGGCACAGTTTCCTGAGATCCAGCCCCGTTTATCCAGCGGCTGGGGCGAAGAGTTATTGCTGCGCATTCAGCGCCAGGAGCTGGAGGCCGCAGTGGTGCTCTTTCCGGCCAGCAAACAGTTTCCGGCGGGTATTGAGAATCAGCCTCTCGGCGCGGTGGATCTAGTGGTAGTTGGCCCGAAAGCCTCGGCAGAACTGCCGCAGCGGCTGGAGGAGTGTTATCAGCATGGCTGGATCCTCAATCCCGAAGGCTGCGGTTTTCGCGCTGCGCTGCAACGTGCGCTGATCGAACAAGGTTTGCCGCTGTTAATCAATCTTGAGGCTTTTGGTGTGACGTTACAGCTTTCGCTTATCGCTGAAGGTCGTGGCCTCGGGCTAATGCCGCGTGCGCTGGTGGAACATCACGCGCTGCGCCCCGAACTGGAACTGTATGCTCTGAAGGATTTCGCCCCGCGCAGCCAGCTGTGGCTGGTCTATCCAAATGTCCCGGCGAGCCAAATCCCCGCAATTGATGCCTTTGCCGCGGCGATAGCGCACGGACTGGATTTGCCGGTTCACACCGGTATCGAATATTAATTCCCTCCTGTTATGCGTTTCTGGAATTATCTGGTTCTTGCCTGTTCGCTGGAGAAACACACATTTTCTGCCATGCTTTTGAAGACAAGTGTTTTATAGACAAATGTTTTGTAGACAAATGATTGAGGCAGAGGATATCGCTATGAAAAAATGGACTCTTATATTATTGGGCGCGTTTGCGATGAGCAGTCAGGTCATGGCAGATACGGGTGGCGGTTTTAAAAATGATGACACGCCACCGCCGCAGCACAAGCAAGACAGCGGTCAGCGCGGTACCAAGGATGCTCACGAAAATAATGTCGAGCGCATCAAAAAAACACAGTCTTTAAACTGGGTGACGCTGGAAGGGTTCATCATCAAAAAGAACGGTGCTGAATCTTATACCTTCCGCGATAAAACTGGCACGATAGAAACGCATATTCCCGCCACGGCCTGGGATGGGCAGGAAGTTAATCCTTCAGATTTGATCAGTATTAGCGGTCAAACGGTGAAGAAAGGGAAAGAAATAGTGCTGAATGCGAAGTATGTCAGAAAACAATAATTATTCGCACCATTCGCAGGGATGCCTAACGCGACCCTTGAGAGGCCTGTAACAGGGACAAGTCACTGAGAAATAACTGGGTCTCTTTGGGTGACCGCAACCGCACAAAACGGACGTGCTGCCAGTGGGTATCGGTCAGTAAAGCCTCGTACTGGCGGCGGTTTTTCTGATAAGTTTTCAGTGTCCACAAAATGATCGAATCTCTGCTGAAAAAGCTTTTGCGAAACGTCTCGCGGTTGCCGGTTCCCGCCCAGATTTCGTCCTGCTGCCAGGCGCGCACCGCTGCCCGCCGCACGGCCTGATACAGTGTGCGCATAAATGAGTAATCCACCCAGATAATCGTATCAACGTCACGCCACTTGATGGATTGTGTCCTTTTGTAATTACCATCAATCACCCAGTCGCTTTTACCTGCCAGCGTTTCTTCAATTTTGGCAAAAAACAGCGCATCCGGGGTGCCCTGCCAGTCAGCACACCAAAACAATGCATCCAGCTGGATATAAGGAATATTCAGTTTCTGAGAGATACCGCGCGCTACCGTTGATTTGCCGCTTCCGCTGGTTCCAATGACATTGATTTTCATCGTCCCTTTCCTTATACGCTGTTTTTTTGGGCGGGCATTCTGACGCAGCAAATGATTTTTGTACAGCGGTTAAAATGCAACCAGACTGATCATTACAAACTGAACTAAATCACCACGTGAATGTATTGATCGTAATTCGAACAGTACAATTCGTGCTATTTACGATTGCTAGCAACCGGTTATTCAGATATTTCTCAGGCGAACCTGTACAAATCTGCAATCTTTGTATAACTTCTTTATACCCCTGCTTTATCATTAGTCCGTCATTTACGGGCATATTCAGTCTGGTCTCTGGAGGAGAACGTCGATTTCCCTTCCTCCAGAGGCTTTTTTCCTGGCTGGCGTTTTTAGATTTGTGCCAAGGCGTTGAGATGAAACAGGGAAGATGATTGTGAAGCGTTGCTATACAATTCTTTGTTTTCTGACTGGCAACAGACACTTCCCATGTCACCCTTTATCATGCGAAGTTTAAGGAGGTCTACATGCAATTCGAAGCAGAACAAACAGTTACAGAAATTAGTGAATACTTCAATCAGCAAGAAACTCAGACCTTAAGCGAAGTGGAGATTCTTGGCAGGGTCGTTTCCAGCCTTTTGTACAGCCGCTTTCCGGTAACCAACAAAGCCATCATTGAAGGTCTGATCCGTCAGCTGGAGCAAGACACCAATGTCAGCAATCAGCAGGGTTGTCGCAATTTGCTGGAACTGGTGCTGTTATCCACACAGGATGATGTGATTTAAAAGACAAACGGCCTGTTAAGCACAACGTTAACAGGCCGGAAACAATTTTTACTACAATGCGTTATTCATTAATTTTTAAGCGTGGCAGCAATCACTTCTTTCGCCGGCTTTGTCGGGCGACCAATCAGCTTGCTCAATGTATGAGAATCATCAAACAGCGCGCCCTTCGCTGCGCCTGCATCAGAATCTGCCAACATCTCCGCCAGCCAGTCCGGCAGACCAGCACCTTTTAACGCATTGGCGAAATCTGTCTGGCTCATATTGATGTAATCTACTTTTTTGCCTGACTGCTGCGCAATTTCGGCCGTGAATTCTGCCAGCGAATAAGACTCGTCACCCGCCAGTTCGTACACTTTCCCCGCCTGATTATCCAGACTCAGTACCACCGCTGCAGCTTCGGCATAATCCTGACGTGCCGCAGAGGAAATACGCCCTTCACCCACCGCACCAATAAAGGCATTGTGCGCCAGCGCCGGTGCGATGCTCGCCGCATAGTTTTCGGTGTACCAGCCATTACGCAGTAACACGAAGGGCAGGCCAGATTCGCTTAAGGCTTTTTCGGTTGCGCGATGTTCTACGCCCAGACCCAGGGGGCTTTTATCTGCATGCAGCAGGCTGGTGTAAGCCAGCAGTTTCACGCCTGCACGCTTCGCCGCAGCGATCACGGCGCCATGTTGCGCTTCACGTTGGCCCACTTCACTTGAGGAAATCAGCAGCACTTTTTCCACGCCTTTGAAGGCGCTGTCGAGCGTTGCAGGCTGGCTGTAATCCGCCTGACGCAATTCAACACCTAAATCCGCTAACTCTTTGGCTTTTTCAGGGCTACGAACGGCAGCAATAATCTGATTCGCCGGGACTTTTTTTAACAACGCAGCGATAACAAGGCGACCAAGCTGGCCGGTGGCACCGGTAATTGCAATCATGTTTTTTCTCCAAAAGTTTAAGACACGAGATTTATGTTCTGAAAGGCGCTAAAAGCGTCGCCGTTGAAACATCCTATGCGATATACTTTCTTTTCGTAAGTACGCACCTAAAGGTAAGTATGAAAATAATTTCGTCCGATCAACCCGCCGGGAAATTACCGCTCACCGAACAAATCCGTCGCGGAGAAGTGCTCGATCCTAACTGCCCCTCACGGGAGATTTTGCGTCACATTACCAGCCGTTGGGGTTTACTGGTGCTGATAGCCCTGAGCGAAGAGACACTGCGGTTCAGCGAGCTGCGCCGCAAAGTGGGTGGCATCAGTGAGAAAATGCTGGCGCAGACGTTACAGTCATTTGAAGAAGATGGGTTTGTCGATCGTCGTTCATTTCCGGTGGTACCGCCACACGTTGAGTACCGCCTGACACCGCTTGGGATTGAGGTAAAAGACCAAATATCCGGGCTCGCCAACTGGCTGGAATCCAATATTCACCGCGTGATGAAACAGCGCAGTCTGCGGGTGGTGGGCGAGGAATGATTCACAAAGGCCTGAATATTCATTCTGGCCTTTGTCGTTTTTCGTATTGGTAACTCAGAGATCCTTAAAGGTCCCGAGCTGGAATCCGCGTTCCGCAATCGCCTCTTTCAGTGTCAGCGAGGTCAGTACATCCAGCTCGGCGAGGCGGGGATAACAGTATTTACTCGCCAGGATCGTATTATCGATAAACGACGGATGGGTCATGATCTCCAGAGAGGAATCGCCACGTTTCAGCGCGCTGTCCAGCGTTTCCAGAAAGAGTGTTTCTGAAATCGCATCGCCATAAAATCCGCTTTCAAAACCCTGCGTACTTCGCGCACCCTTTAGCGTGATTTCACCTTTGCGAAGATCCTCGCGGTCAATACGCACCGGAATGCCCTGCTCATTCGCAAAGGCTTCCACAATCGGGAAGATTTGCGCAATCATATGGACGTGGTGATGGCTGTCGATGTGCGTCGGCTTGCGGCCAAAAATTTCGTTAAAGCGCACAAACTGGCACTTAAGCTCCTGCGCAATTTCATCGAGTGGTAACGCGCCCTTCTCCGCTACCTCCCAGATCCACTTGCCCAGCTCGCCGTTTCGCACCAGTTTTGGCATCGGCGACAAGGGCTTTCCGAGCGTCAGAACAAAGTGCATTCCTACCGCAAGATTGGGGTTCGCAGCACTCAGTGCGGCGGCATGTTCAACGCCACCGGCATTCATCATTGCCGTGGTGGAGGTGACAACGCCGTTTCTGAATGCTTCGATAATGCCGTAGTTTTGCGCTTTGCAAAGCCCGAAATCATCGGCGTTAACGATCAGTAATTTATCCATTTTTTCCCCTTGGCATTGCCCTCCCTTACGGGAAGGCAGACGGGTTATTTCAGCGCCGCGATGGCTTCTGCAAAGTTAGGCAGATGCTTTTCATGGGCCAGCAGCATTTCACGCGCCAGAATTTCAGCATCTTTGTCGGAATGGATCAGCGGGCTGAGGTTCAGCGCCAGCAACACATCGTTGAATTTGCCGCTGAGCGCCGCTTCGCTGGCCGCGATTTCAAAGCCTTTAATGGTGTGAATTAACCCCAGGACTTTATCATCAAAGTGGGTCAACCGTGGATGAGGCGTCGCACCGTTACGCCCGATGGTGCAGGTCATTTCGATAGCCCATTCGGCAGGAATATTGTCAATGTGCCCGTGGTGAGGGAAGTTAACGTACTGCTCGGTTTGTTTATCGTTGTAAATGGCGCTGATCACTTCGCACGCCGCATCGGAATAATACGCGCCACCGCGCAGCTCAAGCTCTTTCGGTTTTACGCTCAGTTCGGGGTCTTTATAGAGATCAAACAGCTGCTTCTCAACCTTTTGCACCACGGTTGCGCGCGCGCCGCCTTTGTAGAATTCGCCCATTTCAATCGCCAGCATCTCTTTCTGTTTGAAGTAATACAGCAGATACGAGCACGGCAGCAGGTTCAGGGAGCGGATCAGCCCTTCGCTGAACGGTAAATCAAAGATGTTTTTGACCGAACCGGCGGTAAGCCGACCGGACGCCACGCCGTCGAGCAACTCAGCAAAGCGCGACTCACCGTTAACTATCACATCTTTGATAAACACCATGTGATTGAGACCGAAAAGATCGATGGATAAATCGTCCTGCGGTGCGAGTTTAAGTACATCCTGAATGAACATTTTCATGCCCACAGGGATGTTACATACGCCGATGAATTTTTTGAATTTTGTATGACGGAAGACCGCTTCGGTGACCATGCCCGCCGGATTGGTGAAGTTAATCACCCAGGCATTCGGGCAGATTTCTTCGACGTCTTTGATGATATCGAAAATGACCGGAATAGTGCGCAGCCCTTTGAATAAGCCCCCTGCACCGTTGGTCTCTTGCCCCAAATAGCCGTGGCTCAGCGGAATACGCTCATCGAGTTCGCGTGCTTTTAACTGACCTACGCGTAGCTGCGTGGTGACGAAGTCAGCATCCACTAGCGCTTCGCGTCGGTTCAGGGTTTTATGTATTTCAATAGGAACGCCTGCGCGTTTGACCATGCGCACGCAAAGGTCGAAAATAATGTCCTGCTTTTCTTTTCCGCCTTCGACATCCACCAGCCATAATTCGGAAACCGGCAATTCATCATAACGCTTAATAAAGCCTTCCAGTAATTCCGGGGTGTAGCTGCTCCCGCCACCAATAGTGACGACTTTCAGTTTTTTGCTCATAGGAACTCCCGTGCAATCTATTGCACTGCAAATGAATACAGAAATTAATTTAAGGTTAAGAGTTAATTAATACTGCATAATTTCTTTCGATAGTGATTCGGTGTGAATGATGTCAGCTTTTTAAAGTTCTTGATAAACATACTCGGGCTGCTATATCCGGATTCAAATGCAATATCCGTGACCGAATAGTTAGTTATCTCAAGCTGCTTTTTCGCAAAATCAATCCGGATTTCATTGATAATCTGCATGGGCGTCATGCCGTAATGTCGTTGTGTGGCGCGGGTCAGATATTCCTGTGACTTACCGGACAATTCCACCATGTTCGATAATGCTTTTTCACCGAACTGCGCTTTATCATGCATTTTTTCAATGGCCGTCTTCAGCCAGACTGGCGCATCCGTTGTGGCTTCAGATTCCCTGTGGTGACGTAAGCGGTTGACGATATAAAACGTCACCATTTCCAGAAATTCATTGAACTCCCCATTGCGGAAATTCAGAGAAGCAATCACCGATTCAATATAGCTCAGAAACTCAGTCTTAATTTTATACACTTGTGACGCGACAAAATGTGAAGGTAATAAAGATAAATAGTGCTGTTCAAAAAATGCTTTGCTGATCCCAACGTTTAATATCCGCGTCGCACCAAATTCATAAAAGCTTTGATGATTCGAACCGAGCGGGATAAAAACAAAATCGCCGCGTTCTAATAGCACCCTTTTCCCGTTCACATTCTGATAATACCGGCCAGTCAGTACGACCGTGAATTCATAGTAGTCATGCTCATGCAGCCCGGAAATGCTTTCTACTTTGTTGTAGATAAACATATGGAAATTCTGACCGTCGAAGAGTTGATTTTCGCGTGCTGTCTTGATTTCCATACTCAGTACCGGTGGCTGCATTATGGCTTCCTACGTTATTTTATTTTCTCGTGAAGCTCAATGAGTTCCGTGATTAACTCGCGCGCGAGCATAGATGTCATCAGATGATCCTGAGCGTGAACCAGAATCAGGCTGACTTTCATTTTTCCTTCGCCCATGTCGTCTTCAATCAGTTTGGTTTGCACCAGATGCGCTTCATTGAGCGAAAGACGGGACTGGTCCATTAACGCTTTGGCCTGTTCAAAATCGCCTTCTTTGGCCTTTTTCAGTGCGCTGTAAGCCAGACTGCGGGCCTGCCCGGAGTTAATTATTAACCCCATTACTACTTCTTCAAGTTCCTGCATGTGGTCTTGCGTATCAGTGATGCTGTCTAAATCAATCATCATTATCTCTCCGTGATTGCGGTAAAACTCAGGGCGGTAAACCCGCCCTGCACCGGTTCAGATTAGAATTTCAGTGCTGCGGCAATATCTTCTTCGCTCTCTTCTTCTTCGATAATCGCCTGCGCCTTGTTAGAGAGTATGACGAAAGGCATATACACCAGCGTGGCGATCCCGAGATTGAACAACGCAACTAACAATGCAGCGATGCTGCCGTTACTGTTAAAGAAGGCACCGAGACCGGTTGGCATCGTCCAGGGTGCGAGGTTAGTCACCGGCGGAATAATACCCATGGTATAAGCCGCCAGCGTTATAGCCGCCAGAATCGGCTGAACCAGAACGAACGGAATAAACATCACCGGGTTCATGATAATCGGCAGACCAAACAGAATCGGTTCGTTAATCTGGAAGATGCCGGAAGGCAGCGCCAGTTTTGCCACCTGACGGTGATCCGCACGGCGTGACGCGATGAAAATCGCGATAATCAGACCCAGCGTCGCACCGGAACCGCCCAGCAAGATGTAGGAATCGAGCATCGGTTTGGCCCAGAAGTGGAAGGTTTTACCCGCTTCAATTGCCGCACTCACTGAGCCATATTCGGTGTAGAGAGCAATGTTTTCCAGTGCCCAGGGGGTCATGATGCCGTTGTCCAGCGCAGTCAGCGCCAGTGAACCGTGCACACCAAAGAACCACAACAGGGAGTTGAAAATGACGTAAGCCCAGCCCACAACGCTGCCCATCGACGCCAGAGGCTTAGAGATGGAGTCCATAATAATCTGGTGGAAGTTATGACCGTATAATCCCAGCAGCCAGGAAATTACCCCGAAAATAAACAGGATAATAAAACCCGGAATTAATGCGGAGAATGAGCGCGCGACAGAAGTGGGAACGCTTGCTGGTAAAGTAATCACCCAGTTTCTGCGAATAATAAAAGCGAACATTTCAGCGACGACGATACCGATAAGCATACCGGAAATGATATTCGCGCCGCCTAACCAGTTCGCTCCTACCGCGTAAGCTTCACCGACGCTGTAAGGTGTCACGGTCATGAAAGCAGCGACGGCCAGCAGACCTGCTGACAACGAGTCTACTTTACGTTCTTCCGCCATGGCCATACCGATAAAGAACGGCGCCATCAGCGACATTATTCCTAATGTCCCGTTGTAGACATTCACACCGATTGTTTTTAAACCGTTCAGCGACTCAATCGTTGAGGCATCTAAACGCACCCCTAAAGAATAAAAGAAAGAACCGTCGCCAAAATTAAGGAATACATTATTAATTAAAACGAACATGGCCCCGGCAAGGGTCAGCGGCATTAATTTGATGAAACCATTTTTAATGGCATTTATATGGGGTTGTTTACCAATTTTGACGGCAAAAGGAAGTAATATCTTTTCCAGGGAATCAATAGCTTTACTCATTCGATTTTTCCTTTAATGCCGCCATCCGGCGGCCAGGGTATGAAATTCGCTCTTTGACTGGATTTCTCTTTGACTTAAATAAAAGCTAATACAAAAATTTAAAACAAAATAAAGCAAGGTCGTACATTACGCAGTTGCAGCTTTCTTGATAGACGCGACGGCAGCTTTCAGCACGCCCAGCCCATCAATTTTTCCGTACATGACTGAATCAATCACTTCGACAGGTTTACCCGGTAATACTTTTTGAATCTCAGGCAGCATATAAGCAATTTGCGGACCGAGAAGCACCAGATCAGCCGCCCCCCCTTTCTCGCCCGCCAGTGTTTCGGGGAATGCTTCAATAATGACCGGCACTTCGTATTTCTCAGCCACGACTTTCATTTTGGAAACCAGCAATGAGGTAGACATTCCTGCGGAACAAAACAAATAGATGACTTTCTTATCCATAACGAAACCCTCATATCCTAAGTGATTGCAGGTCCGACAAGAGATCCTGCTTTGCCGACAATTGCGGGTGCAAAAACGATGTAGATAGAATACTGATTGTCTCTGCTTGTAGGGAGTATACGGCATCACTTCAGAGGGGGATAATTTTACCAGACAGAAAATCGTCTCTCCTTGACCATCGCTTATGACTCCCTTCACATTTCGGGCAAATAATTCGCGATGGGAAATAAGAGAGCGCCCTGCAAAAAGGCAGGGCTTTGGGGATGAACTGACGTTATGAAGCAGAAAGGTTTACATAAACTGTCAGCGTGCCGCCGTCTCATGCAAATGCCGCCATAACAGGTTTCCCTGTGCGTCCGCCTCGAACACAACCGTTGAATATCGCAATGTTGCCGCCTGTCCCGGCAATTGCTGGCGCTCCTGATAGGTCACCACGCCATGCTGTGTGCTCTCGGCAATTAACACAGGCTGCCCGACGTCAATTTGTAAACCGGCTTTAGCTCCACGCTGTGCGGCGAAAAATTCGCATAGTTTCTGAAAATCCAGCGGGTGACCAG
Organism: Rahnella sp. 1L-D-7-B-C2; assembly: GCF_057290995.1. Lineage (NCBI taxonomy): Bacteria > Pseudomonadati > Pseudomonadota > Gammaproteobacteria > Enterobacterales > Yersiniaceae > Rahnella > Rahnella sp. 1L-D-7-B-C2. Next base: position 153,499 of record NZ_JBXAVQ010000003.1, read on the forward strand.
TCAGTGTCACCATGGAATATGCCGGGCTAAAACGTGCCAGGAGTTCGTCACAAACGCTTTGCGGCGCCGTGGCATCACTAAACCAACGCTGGATCAGCTCGTGGGCATCGAATACTTCTTTGATATAACGATTCATTTTTCTTCCTTTAGATTGAATGCCTGAACAATCTCACGGCCAGGCAATTTCAGGCATAACATCACCGGCAACAACACGCTGACAGCGGCGATAATAAAACTCAGCCGGTAAGCGTGCTGCGGGATATAAACCTGCAAAACGTTAAGCATGACGCTGACGACTGTCACGCCGAGACAAAAACTGAGCTGGCGGTTGATATTCCACAGTGCGCTGGCATCAGCCAACTCTTTCGGCTGGATCTGCAGGAATGCACAACTTTGCGCAGTACTGCTGCACATACTGCTGCCAAATCCCATCAGCGAGAAAGCGATAACGGCCAGCCACGGCTGTGGTGTCAGGCTGAGCGCCGCCAGAAAACCTATACCCGTGCCCTGAATCAGGCATCCGGGAATGAATAATGCACGCGGCCCCGCGCGGTTAAACACCTTGCCGGTTACGCTGATGGCTACAAACGAGGCCAGCGACCATGGCACCATCAGCCCGCCCGCCTGCGCAGCAGAAAAATGCAGTTCCTGTTGCAGGTACAGCATGGCAATCAGACTGATACCGGTAAAAATGCCTGGAATACACTGATAGATAAGCATAGCGGTTCGCAACAGCGGATCCTTTATCAGCGTTAACTCCAGCAGAGGTCGCGACTGATGTAATGATTTGCGCACAAACATCGTCATCAGGATCAACCCGCAAAGCAATAAAACGACGCCCGTCGCAACATCCCCTGTTTCACCGAGCAGCGTCAGTCCGGGTAATATCAATGCCAGCGCCAGTCCGGCCAGCATAAAACCTGACAGTTCAAAACGTCCGGCGGGTTCCCTAACCTCTTCATCACGTAACCAGAAAAGGGCCAGAACCCACGTCAGCATCGCCAGTGGCAGGCTGGCAACGAAAACCCAGCGCCAGCTGAAACTGTCAACAATCATACCGCCGAACGCCGGTGATAATGCCGGAGCCAGCAGACCGACCAGCATGATCATCGCAGAAAGTCTGGCGCGCTCATGGCTGCGAAAGAGGGCATAGGTGAGCGTCTGTCCGATTGGAATCAGTAATCCGCCGCCCAGCCCCTGCCCAATTCGCCACACGATCAGTGACATCAGGCTTCCGGCGGCGCCGGCCCCCAGTGAAGCGAGCATAAAGATGACCAGCGAAACGATGAATATTCTGCGTGCGCCGAACCTCGCGGCAAGCCAGCGGCTGAGCGGGATAACCAGCGTCAGCCCGAGTATGTACCCGGTGCTGACCCACGCCAGCGCACTGACCGGCGCCTGGAAATGCCGCGCGATGCCGGGATACGCCACGTTGGCGATAAACATATTGATCAAATCGACAAAGAAACCGAGCAGATACACCACGGCCACGCGCGTTCGATAATTCATACTTATAAATTCCACTGTCATCTGTCAGGCCGGGAATGTAGCGGATAATTTTTGCGGGATATACGCACGGCGCAGGGTTACACTGTCAAAATTATTTTGACAATCAGGTCCACGACAATGTTGAATTTGCAACGACTGGAGATTTTTGTCGCCGTCGCTACTGCAGGAAGTTTCACCGGTGCGGCTGCGTCACTGGGGCTCACTAAAGCAGTGGTGAGTTTTAATGTGAAATTGCTGGAAAGTGAAACGGGCGTTTCGCTGCTGACCCGCAGCACGCGGCGAGTGGCGCTGACCGAAGCCGGTGAGCGCTTCTTTCAGCGCTGTCAGTTGTTGTTACAGGAAGCCGAAGCCGTGCTCGACGACGTGCGTCGCGATCACGGCGGCCTGAGCGGTCAGTTACGCATCACCAGTACATCAGAGTATGGCGCACGGGTGGTCGTACCGGCGCTGTCGGCTTTTGCCGCATTGCATCCGCAACTGCGGGTCCAGCATGTTGCCTCTTCTCATCATGATGATCTGATCAGCGGACGGTTTGATCTGGCTATCCGGCTGGGACATCTGGAAGATTCCAACCATCACGCCGCCACGCTCGGCCAGTTTGGTATTTTGCCGGTCGCCTCACCCGCCTTTCTCCGGCAAGCAGGAACGATCGCCACGCCCAAAAGACTGGCGCAGCTGAAATGGATTGCCCACAGTCGTCTCCCTCTGCCGATGAGCTGGAAAATAACCGACAATCAGGGCGCGACCCTCCCCTTTCGGGTCGATACACCACCGGTCATTGCCGCTGACAGCGCCTGCGCGTTGCTCGCTTTTGCGCTGCATGATGCCGGTGTTGCGCTGCTGCCCGACTGGCTGGTACAGCCGGAAATCGACGCCGGTCGCTTGTGCCATCTGCTGCCCGATCACCATTTTCCGCCCCAGGGCATTTTTGCGCTCTACCCCAATACCCGCCACGTGCCGGAAAAGGTGCGACGGTTTATTGATTTTTTGCGAGAGAGGATGGCGGACTCAACCACTCCGGCTAAGATTTAACTCAGGTAACAGGAGGAAAACGTTCATTATGATCATTGAGACATCCCGGCTATTGCTTCGTCCGGTTGCGGACACTGACGTTCATTCACTCTTTGCTATCTACGGCGATCCGCAGACCAATGAGTTTAATCCGCGTGGTCCTTATCCGAACCTGGAATTCGCGCGAGACAAGCTCAGCGGCTGGTTGCCGGAATGGCCAACTTACGGCCACGGGCACTGGGCGGTTGCGCTGCACAGTCATCCGGAGGAAATCATAGGGTTTGGCGGGCTGAGTGTCCGCGAAGGTTACGATAATCACCGGGTATTTCTCGGCTACCGGCTGGCGAAAGCCGTCTGGGGAAAGGGATTTGCGACTGAATTTGCCAGCGCGGCGCTCAATGCAGGGTTTGAACGGCTGGGACTGGCGCAGATTTCAGCCACCGTGCGCGAAAATCATCTGGCCTCACAGCGCGTTCTGGAGAAAATCGGAATGCAAAAGGTCGGATTTCAGGGCGATCCGGTTCACGGCGTTGGCAGTTATCTTTACCGGCAAACTGACAGAAGAGCTTACCGGTAAAGCGCATTTACTCGCAAGAAACCAGCGCCCGGACACACCCGGAAAAGATCAGCGACAGATTGCGCGAAATCTTCTCCACGGGCCAGTTCCACCACGCGATGGCGGCCTCGCACACTGAGTCATCATTAAGAGTAATAGCGCCCTGCGTATTTAGGAGGATAATCACCGCCATTCGATTCAACTTGTGAGGAAAACAGGGAATGACACAGCAGCCCGCGTCAGAGGATTACTACGCCGAAAAATACGGCCTGTCCCGCACCCATTCAGAAATCATCAACGCAGCCAACTACGTTCAGCCCGGAAAGGCGCTGGATCTTGGATGTGGAAGCGGACGAAATTCGCTGTATCTGAATCTTAAAGGGTTTGATGTGACGGGCTGGGACAACAATCCGCTCAGCGTTGCCAAAGTGAAGGAGATTATTGCGGCAGAGTCCCTGCACAATATTGACATCAGCGAGCAGGATCTTAACGCGCACCGTTTCAGCGGCGACTATGATTTCATCTTTTCTACCGTAGTGATGATGTTTCTCGAGCGCAACAGCATCCCGCATATTATCGAAGACATGCACGCCGCAACAAAAACCGGCGGTTATAATCTGATCGTCGCGGCTATGGATAGCCCGGATTATCCTTGTCCGCTGCCCTTCCCATTCACCTTCAAACCGGAAGAACTGCGTGGCTACTATCGCGGATGGGAAATCGTGAAATACAATGAAGATGTCGGCGAATTGCATAAACGCGATGAAAACGGCAACCGTTACAAGCTAAGATTTGCGACGCTTTTAGCGAAGAAAATTTAACGTTTACAGGGCTGACGACATCTCCACCAGCCCGCTGTTTTCCAGTCAAATATTCCCCCTCTGCATTACCTGGCAAACCCGGTTACTCTTTGCAGGAAAAATCATGGGTGCGGTTGCGTCATCATTCTTGCCAGAATGTTGGCGGGGTGTGATAATACGGCGCTTCACCTCAGATAAAACCAAGTAAAATCAGATTGTTAAGGGTTTGGTGACCATGTTCATCCCCCGTAAAAAGGGCGTCTGAGCATCGTTTAATTTTTTATTTTTCAATGCCGGCAGCGGCAGCATTCAGAGAGTCGTATGAACTGGGACATCATGAAGTGGTTAATTGGTATTTATCTGGGGTGTTTTTTAGGCCTGCTCAAAATGGCGTATTCAGACCCTAAATTTTACCTTGAATATATTGATAGGAAATTCAGTTATGTTTGTTATACCTGCCTGATTGCCTTTAGCGCCTTCTGGTGCGGCTTGTATGTTGCCCGAGGTTACGTCATTGATAATATTGATTTAATCTCAGAACAACTTACATTAATTGATAAAGAATATAATTATCTCACCTCATATCTGCTCACTATTATCATTGGTGCGGGGATATCTTTTGCTGCCAGCATTCTCTTTATTGATATTGCCCGCAAAAAAATTGCCACGTCAGCGTCGGCATAAAACATCGCATTTTAAGAATACAGGGAGCATAAGGCTCCCTGTTTCATTTCAAAGAATGACGTGTAGAAACAGCGCTCTGATTACGTGTGCTTAAACATCACATGGCGGATTGCCGTGTAATCCTCCAGCCCGTACATGGACATATCTTTTCCGTAGCCGGATTGTTTTTGGCCACCGTGCGGCATTTCGCTCACCAACATAAAGTGTGTATTCACCCAGGTACAGCCGTATTGCAGGCGGGCGCTGAGACGATGGGCGCGGCCAATATTCTGCGTCCAGACAGAAGATGCCAGCCCGTAGTTTGATTCATTCGCCCAGGTCAGAACCTGTTCTTCGGTATCGAATTCCGTCACGCTGACTACCGGACCAAACACTTCGCGCTGTACGATTTCATCCTCCTGACGCGCACCGGCAAGTAACGTCGGCTGGAAATAATAGCCCTCGCCGCTGACGCGCTCCCCGCCCGTGACAACCTGAATATGTGCGAGTTCTTTTGTACGACGCACAAATCCCTCCACCCGCCCCAGATGTGCAGCCGAAACCAGCGGGCCCATTTCACTGGTTTCACCGGTGCCGAGTTTAATTGTGGATACAGCTTCGCCCAGCGCCGTGACCAAACGTGCATAAACGCCTTTTTGCGCGTAGATACGGCAGGCGGCGGTGCAGTCTTGTCCGGCGTTGTAGAAACCAAAGGTGCGCACCCCTTCGACTACCTGAGCGATATCCGCATCATCGAAAACAATCACCGGTGCTTTGCCGCCCAGCTCCATGTGCGTGCGCTTGATACCGCTGGTGGCCTGCCCGACAATTTTCTCACCGGTGGCTACGGAACCGGTCAGGGAAATCATTCGCACTTTATCGTGATGCGTCAGCGCATTACCGACGGTTTTTCCGTCGCCAAACAGCACATTAAGCACACCAGCCGGAAAGAGATCGCGCGCCAGTTCACCGAGCTTCAGCGCAGTCAGTGGCGTGATTTCTGAAGGTTTGATCACCACGCAGTTACCCGCCGCTAGCGCCGGGGCGATTTTCCACGCGGCCATCATCAGAGGATAATTCCACGGCGCAATAGAGGCCACCACGCCGAGCGGATCGCGGCGCACCATCGACGTATGTCCGGCAAGATATTCCCCGCCCGCTAATCCATTCAGACAACGGCTGGCGCCCGCAAAGAAGCGGAAGACATCCACCACCGCCGGCAGCTCATCATTAAGTGCCAGATGATAAGGTTTGCCGCAGTTGAGCGATTCCAGTTTGGCCAACGCTTCGGCGTTTTCTTCGATGCGATCCGCCAGCGCCAGCAGCAGCTCGGCGCGGGTTTTCGGCGTGGTCTGGCCCCATTCGGTAAAGGCGTGATGCGCCAGATCGACGGTCTGCGTGGTTTGTTTTTCACTGGCCTGCGCCAGACGTACTATTTCCTGCCCCGTATGCGGGTTGAAAACCGGTAATGACGCGCCTTCACCGGCAACCAGCTCACCATTGATCAACATGTTCGTTTGCATCAGTTTTTCCTTATTATTATTTGCCGTCACCGGCCACATCCGACCCATTTCTTGTGAGATACCACGCGCCCAGAATTGGGATCATGGTGAGCACCATCAGGCACAGCGCAACAACGTTAGTCACCGGCACTTCGCGCGGCCTGCCCAGCTGATTGAGCAGCCAGATCGGCAAGGTGCGTTCGTGTCCGGCGGTAAACGTCGTGACAATGATTTCATCGAAAGACAGCGCGAACGCCAGCATTCCACCCGCCAGCAGCGCAGTGCTGAGGTTCGGCAAAATGATGTAGCGAAAGGTCTGCCAGCCGTCGGCGCCTAAATCCATAGAAGCTTCAATCAGGCTGTGCGTGATGCGGCGAAAGCGCGCGATCACGTTGTTATAGACAATCACCATGCAAAAGGTGGCGTGTCCGATAACGATGGTCAGCATTCCCGGCTCAATTTGCGCGGCATGAAACGCGTTGAGCAACGCCAGCCCGGTGATGATCCCCGGCAAGGCAATCGGCAGCATAAACAGTAATGTGATGCTGTTTTTGCCGTAGAAGTTGCGGCGATACAGCGCCGCAGCCGCCAGCGTACCGAGTACCATCGCGATGATAGTCGCGTAACAGGCGATCTGTACCGAGAGCCAGATAGCATCGAGGATGTCGTGACGCCCCGCCGCCACGGCGAACCAGTGCAGCGTGAAGCCCTTCGGCGGGAAACTGAACGCCGCGTCCTCAGTGTTAAAGGCGTAGACCGCGATAATCAGCAGCGGAAAGTGCAGGAAAACCAGCCCGCCCCACGCGGAGAGTTTGAGTAACCAGGGTGCGCGTTTAGAGTGCATCGAAAGCTCCCAGTCGTTTAACCATCGACAAGTACAGGGCAATCAACACGATAGGCACCAGCGTGAACGCGGCGGCCATTGGCATGTTGCCGATCGAACCCTGTTGTGAATAGACCATATTGCCGATGTAATACCCCGGCGGCCCCACCAGCTGCGGGATGATGTAATCACCCAGCGTCAGCGAAAAAGTAAAGATCGAGCCTGCGGCAATACCCGGAACGGCCAGCGGGAAGATCACGTAGCGCAGCGTCTGCCACGGTTTCGCACCAAGATCTTCAGAGGCCTGAAGCAGCGACGGTGGCAGGCGCTCCAGCGCGGCCTGGATCGGCAGGATCATAAATGGCAGCCAGATGTAAACGAACACCCAAAAGCGCCCAATCCCTGAGGTCGACAGCGTATTGCCGCCGACGCCCGGCAGGCTCAGCATCGCCGAAAGCAGCGGTTCCAGCCCGAGATGTTCAAGGAACCATTGCAGCACGCCACCTTTGGAAAGCAGCAGCGTCCAGGCATAGGCTTTGACGATATAACTCGCCCACATCGGCAGCATGATCGCGACATAAAAGAACGCTTTTTTCTTGCCGGTGATATAACGCGCCATGTAATACGCAATTGGAAACGCCAGCACCGCGCTGAAAAATGACACCAGCAGCGCCATGGTTACCGTGCGGACAATAATGTCGGCATTTACCGGGTCAAACAGCGCACGGATGTTGGCCGTGGTCAGCGTCGATGACACCGTCATGGTGAAGTCATCAAAGGTGTATAAAACCTGCCACAGCAGCGCAAACAGCGAGCCTAAGTAAATTGCGCCGAACCAGAGTAGCGGGGGGACCAGCAGCAGGGCCAGATAAAATCCCGGTCGGTGATGCAGATACGTTATCAGCGCACGGCCACGACGGGCGCGCTTCTCGTAAGGAGTCATACTGATATCCATCGTTTAGCCCTCAAGCAGCGCAACCATTGCATCTCTGTCCCAGCTCGCCACGACAGGCTGACCCTGCCGGTACGAGGTCTGCGCGCTGGCCGCAAGATTGTTGGGTTCGCTGACGAACAGCTTTTCGCCCCCTTCCAAAGCCAGTTCGTAGCGTGTCGCCGCGCCCTGAAAATGGATGTCTTTAAGGATGGCGTTGACCTGAACCGCATGACTTTCTGCCAGCGGCTGTGGGGCAAGACGAATATGCTCAGGACGAATAGAGCGGCTGCCGGATACGCCGGTAATTTTGAGAGAGAGATCGGAAGTCAGCACATTTGCAGTACCGACAAACTGCGCCACAAACGCGGTACGGGGACTGAGATAAAGCTCACGCGGGGTATCGACCTGTTCGATGCGGCCATTGTTAAATACCGCCACACGGTCGGACATCGAAAGGGCTTCACTCTGATCATGCGTCACGAAGATGAAGGTGATGCCCAGCTCGCGCTGCAGCTTTTTCAGCTCCCCCTGCATCTGCTCTCGTAACTTTAAATCCAGCGCACCGAGCGGTTCATCAAGCAATAAAACACTCGGCTGATTCACCAGCGCGCGCGCCAGCGCCACACGCTGACGTTGTCCGCCGGACAAAAACGCCGGTTTACGTGCTGCGGTAAAGCCGAGCGCCACCCGCTCCAGCGATTCCATCGCCCGGATATTGCGTTCTTTTTTACCCACGCCTTTCACCATCAGGCCATACGCCACGTTTTCCAGTACGGTCATGTGCGGGAACAGGGCATAATCCTGAAACACGGTGTTCACATCCCGCTCATAGGGCGCAAGCTGTGAGGCTTCTTTACCATGAATACGCACGGATCCTGATGTCAGCGTTTCAAAGCCGGCGATCAACCGCAGGCAGGTGGTTTTTCCGGAGCCGGAAGGCCCCAGCATGGAAAAGAATTCGCCGTCCTGAATATCAATCGAGACATTATCGACGGCTTTTGTTTCTCCGTATAAACGGGAAACATTAATAAATTGCACGGCGGGCATAGTTAACTCCTGAATATCATTTTAGAATATGCGGACACAGCCAACGCACAGACGGCTCAAAGGATGACGCGTATTTAGCGACCGCCCATTATTGCTATGTAGTCTTGCGTCCATTTACTGTATGGGACATATTTTCCGCCTTCTGATTGCGGTGTTTTCCAGAATGAAATTTCTGTGAATTTATTAAAGCCGTTAGTTTCACAACCTTCCGCGCCTAATAACGGGCTGGCTTTACAACCGGCCGGAACGCTTGGCACGGAACCGAACCACGCGGCGACGTCACCCTGCACTTTCGGCTCAAGCGACCAGTTCATCCACTGATAAGCGCAGTTCGGATGTTCAGCGTCGGCAGCCAGCATGGTGGTATCTGCCCAGCCGGTAACCCCCTCTTTCGGGAAGACGGTGGCTATGGGTTGTTTCTCACCTTTCAGAGCGTTGGCCTGATAGGGCCAGGAGCTGCTGGCTACCACGCCTTCATTTTTGAAATCACTCATCTGCACGGAAGCGTCGTGCCAGTAACGGTGGATCAGCGGATGCTGGCCGCGTAGCAGTTTCAGCGCGGCCTGATACTGTGTTTCGTTGAGCTGATACGGATCTTCGATTTTAAGATCGGGCTGCGTACTTTTCAGATACAGCGCGGCGTCGGCGATGGCGATCGGTCCGTCGTAGGCCTGTACACGTCCCTGATTGGGTTTACCGTCAGGCAGATTTTGCGGGACGAAAATTACCGACCAGCTGTCAGGCGCAGTCGGAAACGTTTTGGTATTGTACATCAGCAGGTTAGGCCCCCACTGATACGGCGTGCCGTAAACTTTTCCGCCGACGTTAAACCATTCACCTTTGAGTAAACGCGGGTCAATACTCTTCCAGTTGGCGATCAGCGCCGGGTTAATCGGCTGCACGCGCTTGCCATAAATCAGACGCAGCGAGGCATCGCCCGACGCAGTCACCAGATCGTAACCGCCCTTCGCCATCAGGCTGACCATTTCATCCGACGTCGCCGCTGTTTTGACATTCACTTTGCAGCTGGTCTGTTTTTCGAATTGCGTCACCCAGTCATAATTCTTGTCACTTTCGCCGCGCTCAATATATCCCGGCCAGGCGACTATATTTAACTGGCCTTCGCCTTTACCAATACTTGTGAGGGTTTCTGCGGCGATAGCGGTATTTAAAAAACTGAGCAGCCCCAAACAAACAGCAGAAAACTTTCTGTTACGCGATAATATTTTCATGAGTTACCCCTGTCCTGTCGTCGTATTTTTCTGTTATTAGAATTGTGGTTTGAACTTCGCCATAATGTGTCTGACTACGCTGTAATCCTGTAACGAATAACTGGAAAGATCGTTGCCATACCCGGAGCGTTTTAATCCGCCGTGGGGCATTTCACTGACTAAAGAAAAATGCGTATTAATCCAGGTTGTGCCGTATTGCAGATGCGTTGAGATTTGCATCGCTAAATCGATATTTTGCGTCCATACCGATGACGCCAGGCCGTATTCGGATTCGTTGGCCCAGTTAACAACCTGATCGATGGTGTCGAAACGGGTCACGCTGACCACCGGCCCGAAGACTTCGCGCTGCACGATTTCATCGCTTTGCAGACAGCCCGCCAGCAGCGTTGGCTGATAAAAGAATCCGGGGCCGGAGTGCGAGGCCGCGCCGGTGATACGTTCGATATGCGGCTGGCTCAGCGCCCGTTCGACAAAGCTTGAAACACGGTCCCGCTGCCGGGCGCTGATCAGCGGCCCCATAAAGTTGTCACTGTCATTTTTTCTGGCGAATGACAATTGCGAAACCGCCTCGCCCAGTTTTTCCACCAGCCGCTCGTAGATCCCGGCCTGCGCATAAACGCGGCAGGCTGACGTGCAATCCTGCCCAGCGTTGTAATATCCCCAGGTACTGACAGCCTGAACCACGTCATCAATATCGGCGTCATTGCACACGATCACCGGCGCTTTACCCCCCAGCTCAAGATGTGTGCGTTTCACCGTTTTGACGGCGGCCTGCAAAATGCGCTGGCCGGTGACGATGTCGCCGGTAAGGGAAATCAGGCGTACATGAGGATGACTAACCAGGGCATTGCCAACGCCTTCGCCGCTGCCGGTAATCACGTTCAAAACACCGGGCGGCAGGATGTCCTGCAAGGCGGGCAGCAGCGCGAGAATGCTCAGCGGCGTATGTTCGGAAGGTTTGAATACCACGGTATTGCCCGCAGCCAGCGCCGGAGCAATTTTCCACGCAGACATCATCAGCGGGTAATTCCACGGCGCAATTGACGCCACCACGCCCAGCGGATCGCGGCGTACCATGGAGGTATGGCCCGGCAAATACTCACCGGAGAGTTGCCCCTGCTGACAGCGCACCGCACCGGCGAAAAAGCGAAAAACATCAATTGCCGCCGGGAGGTCATCTTTCAATGCCTGATGCAGCGGTTTGCCGCAGTTGATGGCTTCCAGCTGCGCCAGCGACTGCGCCTGTTTTTCGATGGCATCAGCGATACGTAAAAGCACGGTAGCGCGTTCGGCGGGAGTGGTGCGCGACCAGCGGTAGAAGGCAGAATTGGCGGCATTAACCGCATGAGCGACCTGAGCCAGTGAGGTTTCGGCGACTTCGGCAATGACTTCGCCGGTCGCAGGATTGAAAATATTCTGCGTTGCGCCCTCACCGTGCAAAAGGTCGCCATTAATCACATGTTTTTCAGAGAAACCAGCAACGAACTCAGCATCCGACATCACACAACCCTCAGTTTCGAGAATCATCCTTAATTCATGTAATTGTTATCGGGACGTAACAAGAAAACACATTGCATTCACATTAGGTAATTTCACTGAGGGCAACAAATAGCAATTACTGAAGGCAGCGTTCGGATAAACCGAATGCACGGGTATCAGGGTTTGCGTTTGGCGCTGTTTTCGCGCGCGATGGTCAGAAACGGTGTCACCAGTTCAGGCCGCGCACTGCCACGACGCCAGGCCAGCCCGATATCCAGCGGTTCGATAGAATCTTCCAGCTTGCTGGCTTCGATCATGTTTCCTTCCAGCGACCACGCGCGGTAGGCCATGTCCGGCTGTACCGAGACACCCAGACCGGCGGCCACCAGGCTGCGCACCGCTTCGGTCGACGCCGTTTTCATCGCAATATTAGGTTTCAATCCTGCCCGCGCCCACATCCGCTGGGCATGTTTTTCCATCTCATCGACGTTGAGCTGAATCAGCGGCTCACTGGCGATATCCGCCAGAGAAATACTTTCGCGCTCCAGCAGCGGGTGCAGCGGCGGCAGCCACAGGCGATAGGAGGAATGGGTCAGCACTTCTGTCTGCAATGCATCGCGATCTTCCAGATTTGAAAGGATCAAGACGCCGATATCAATTTCGCCACTGACCAGCAAATGTTCGATGTACTGGCGTTCGTCCTCGACAACTTTGACTTCCACATTCGGGTAATAGGCATTGAATTGTTTGAGTAAATCCACCAAAAAATACCCGGCCACCAGACTGGTCACGCCGAGCGTGATCTGTCCGGTGACGCTTTCAGTCCCCATTTGCAGACTGCGTTTGGCGTTATCCACCGTTGCAAGGATCAGATAAGACTGGCGCAAAAACTGATGCCCCTGATGGGTGAGCGTCATTCCTTTAGCATGACGGTCAAACAGTCGCGCTTCGGTTTCGACCTCCAGCTGCTGAATAGCCTGCGTCAGCGAGGACTGGGAGACAAACGAAGCTTGAGCCGCAGCGGAAATCGAACCGGTTTCAGCAACGGCAATAAAATGGCGGATCTGGCGGAGGGTCAGCATAGGGTCATCTCATCATCTCAACAAAAAACCGAACTCATGCGGTATGCATTCGGTTTAGGGGAATGATTGAGTTAAGGCAAACGGGGATTTTTTGTCAAACCGGCGGAATAAAGGATTGAATTTTTGGGAGCAGAAACACAAAAGCCATGCAAACTTTGCATGGCTTAATATTGGCAGAGCCTGATTCAGACAAAGCCGATCAGTTTTCCAGCTTATATGTCAGGGTGATTTCCGCGTTAAGCACCTTGGAAACCGGACAACCGGCTTTCGCCGCTTTGATGATTTCATCAAACTTATCTTTATCGATACCCGGCAGTTTTACGGTGCTGTCGAGCGCGATTTTAGTGATAGCAAAGCCACCCTCTACTTTATCGAGCGACACATCTGCGACAGTGTCGATGCTTTCAGGAGTGTGCCCTGCTTCACCGAGCATCAATGACAGTGCCATCGAGAAGCAGGCGGAATGGGCTGCGCCGAGGAGCTCTTCCGGGTTAGTGCCGGGTTTACCTTCAAAGCGGGTGTTGAAACCGTATGGCTGATCTTTGAGTGCGCCACTTTCAGAAGAGATATAACCTTTTCCGTGTTTAATATCGCCTTCCCAATGTGCCTGACCTTTCTTATGAATAGTCATTGTTTTCCTCCGATTAGTTTTACATTCGAACTAAGTATAGATGCTGTTTCAGGTTACAGTGCCAAAACAGAACTTTCCTAGAGGTGGAAAAATAGACAATTGAAACACTCTTTCAGATTTCGGGGGATAACGCGCTTTTAAGGGTCTTATTTAAAATAGATCACAGGATCTTATGATTACGAGATTTCATGATCATAATAGAATTGAGAATCGGAATCAGACTATTCCAGAAATGAAAACCTGACGATAACTGTTGTTTTTTAATGCGAGCATCTTTCTCAAAAAAGGGGATAACGTGAGGTTGCCGCTGTCAGCACAAATGCAAAAAAGGCCGGGGAAGACTCCCCAGACCTTCTTTTTAGAGGATACAGGACTGATAACAATGTGCGATTACTTTATCTCCAGTTCCACCGCCCACTCTGATACCATCTCTCGTGAGATATAATTTACTTCATATAAACAACCACTTGTAGATAAAGTTAAATACCCTATACAGGGGAACGATTCAGGATGCAGTTCCTTAAGTACCTCCCTGATCTCTGCATCACTCATTAAAGGCGACACGGTAGCCTTAGACAGCTGAAAGTAGTTGTCGAACATCCAGGAAATATAGTCTGTTTCATTTTTCAGCACTTTCATTTAACGCCCTCCCGTCATTTTTTTGCTAATTCTTAGAAAATAGCAGCGGACTTCAAATCAGGCGAATAATAAAATTAATAAAAGTACTTTGTCTTTGCTTTGTATCAATTTTAACCGGCACTAACCGGTTAAATAATACCCCAGCGTATACGTGGAAACATTTCCTGTTAAGAACTCACGCTATCTTCAGTCTCACGCAACTGAGCGGGCTGCGGACGCGACAGGAGAATAGTGATAGCTGCCAGTAGGGTCAGCCCGCCGCCGAGCAGAAAAGCGCTGCTGACGCCGGCGTTATCTGCCAGCACCCCGCCGAACAAAGCGCCCAGCGCCAGCGACGTCTGGAATACGCAGACCAGCAGCGCAGAACCGGTTTCAAACAGGGCGGGTGATGCCTGATAAGTCCAGATATTCAGGCACACGGGCAATGCGCCAAACGCCAGCCCCCACAGGATCACCAGCGCGCTGGCCACCGCCAGCGGTACAGGAAACAGCGATAACACCAGCACTGACACGCTGAGCAATAACATGTTCAACATGAACGCCCGCTTCACGCCGAACTCACGCACGGTGAATTCGGACGTTAACGTGCCAAATAGCCCGGCAATCCCGTATCCCATCAGCAACAATGAAATATCACTGGCCGACAGTTGCAGGTCGAAACGCAGCCAGGGCTCAAGATAGGTATAGGCCGCAAAATGGCCGCCGGCCATAAACACGCCGATGATTAACGCAAAGCGGATACCGGGCACTTTTATTACGCCGAGCATGGCGCGCAGCCCGATGGATTGCTGAGCGGGAAGCGGCGGTAAGGCAATCCACTGCAATACGAAGAATACCAGCGCCAGCGCCGTATTCAGGGTGAACGCCATTCGCCAGCCGAAGAGATCGCCGATAAATGCCCCGGCTGGCACACCAGCCACCGTACCCACCGCCACACCGGCGGTTATCAACGAAATCGCCCGTGCGCCCTGCTCTTCCGGCACCAGCCTGCGCCCGGACGGGATGGCAAATGACCAAAATCCGCCGACACCCACGCCAAGAATAATGCGTCCGATCAGCAAAACGTTGAAGGATTCAGCCATCACAGCAATACCGTTAGCAATAATCACCGTCGCGGAGAGCAATAACAGCAGCTTACGGCGATCCATACGCCTGGCGAACAGCATGATAAGCGGCGCAGAAATCGCGGCAATCAGCCCCGGCAGCATCACCGTAAGACCCGCGTGCCCCTCTGTTACGCCAAGCGATCGGGCGATGGGCGAAAGCAAACCAATCGGCAGAAATTCGGTATTGACCAGCACGAAGGTGCCGCAGGCAAGTGAAAAGACCGCCAGCCATCGGCGGAAAGCAGAAGTGTGTGGCCGGGTGTCCGGCGATGCGCACTCAGTCATTATTATTAGCCTTTGCAGGTGAATCAGGAGTTGTCCGGTTGCCATAAAACGTGATCGGCGTCACCTGGTCAAGATGTTTACTCATGACCGTTATGTTATGACTCATGGCGAATTGGACTAAGCCAGTTCCCGCCTGCTGTGCGGCGTACAGAGGGATCCGCGCCGCAGATTTGCAGGGCACATCCTGATAACTCGATCAGGAAATGTTTCCACGTATAAAGTATGTTGTAACTAAGTAAGTGCGATAACCTTTTCAGTGAGAAAACGAGCGTGAATCAGCGGATTTGCACGAAGTGCCCGTCGCTGACTTCGCGATAATGGCGTGCGAGTGGCTGATACGTCGCCGGGCGCAGCGGACTGGCGAGTTCTTCCGGAACGACGGGGCGTTTGCGGCGGATATTCGGATCCGGTACCGGCACGGCGGCCAGCAGTTTGCGGGTATAGGCGTGTTGCGGATTTTCAAAAATATCGGCGCGGGAGCCGATTTCGACAATTTCACCCAGATACATCACGGCAACGCGATGGCTGATGCGTTCAACCACGGCCATATCGTGGGAGATAAACAGGTACGCCAGACCCAGCTGTTGCTGGAGATCGAGCATCAGATTGATGACCTGCGCTTTCACTGAAACATCCAGCGCTGAAACCGCTTCATCGGCAATAATAAGTTTGGGTTGCAGCGCCAGCGCGCGCGCGATGCAGATCCGCTGACGCTGTCCGCCGGAAAACTGATGCGGAAAACGCGTTGCCATATTGCTTTGCAACCCGACCTGTTCAAGCAACTGCGCCACGCGAATTTTTGCGCTGACGGCATCGTGCAGCCCCAGGCTTATCATCGGTTCAGCAATCGCCTGCCCGATGCGCATGCGAGGATTCAGGCTCTCAAACGGATCCTGAAAAATCATCTGCGCCTGCGTGCGGATCTCTGCCAGATGCGCCCGGTCTGCGCGGCGTATATCCTGGCCAGTAATCAGCACAGTGCCGGAGGTGGCTTCGGTCAGCCGTAAAATCGTGCGCCCGGTGGTCGATTTTCCACAGCCGGATTCTCCGACCAGCGAGAGCGTTTCGCCCGGTTGCAGGCTGAAAGAGAGATCTTCCACCGCATGCACACGCGCAGACACGCGGCGCAACAGACCGGATTTCACATCGAATCGGGTGACGAGATTTTTGACATCCAGCACCGGCTGCCCCGGACGCAGGGTATCGACAGAATCTGCCACCGGCAGCGGTTCGCCCGTGTGCATATCCATCAGTGGAAATCGTTTGGGCAAGGCGATACCGGTCATTGTGCCGAGACGCGGTACCGCTGCCAGCAGCGCCCGCGTATAGCTGTGCTGTGGAAGATGGAAAATTTCCCGCGTGGTCGCCTGTTCCACCGCTTCGCCCCTGTGCATGACCAGCGTGCGGTCAGCCACTTCGGCCACCACGCCCATATCATGGGTGATGAACAGCACTGACATCCCTTCTTCTTCCTGCAACGATTTTATCAGCGCGAGGATCTGCGCCTGGATGGTGACATCCAGCGCGGTGGTCGGTTCGTCAGCAATCAGCAAACGTGGATTACAGGCCAGCGCGATGGCGATCACCACCCGCTGACGCATTCCGCCTGAAAAGCTCAGTGGATATTCATTCAGACGTGATGCAGCAGCAGGGATTCGTACTTTTTCCAGCAGGCGGACTGCTTCGGCACGCGCAGTGGCGTCGTCCATCCCGCGATGACGCTTGAGCACTTCGGTGATCTGCACGCCAATTTTTAACACCGGATTCAGGCTGGTCATCGGTTCCTGAAAGATCATACCGATGCGGTTGCCGCGAATGCTTTGCATTTGTCTGGCGTTGAGGGCCAGTAAATTCTGACCGTCGAACATCACGCTGCCTGAGTAACGCGTTTGCCTGGCGTCCAGCAGCCGCATGATTGACATGGCGGTCACGCTTTTACCGGAACCGGATTCCCCCACCAGCGCCAGCGTTTCTTTTGGGCCAATCGAAAAGGAAAGATCGCGCACCACGTTCAGCCATTCGCCATCCACCGAGAATGCGGTGTTGAGTTTTTCGATCTGTAACACCGGATCGCGCATCATCAGTCCTTATTCCTCGGGTTGAGAATGTCGCGTAAGGCATCACCGACTAAGTTGATTGCCACGATCAGCACCAGCAGCGTGATGCCAGGGAAAACGCTGATCCAGTAATCACCGGACATCAGGTAATCGAACCCGTTGGCGATGAGCAATCCCAGCGAAGGTTCTGTGACGGGCAAACCAATGCCGAGAAACGACAGCGTGGCCTCAAGCATAATCGCGTAGGCAATGCGCATGGTGGCGACGACGATCAGCGGCGGCAGGCAGTTGGGCAAAATATGGCGCAGGAGGATGCGCGGATTGGAGAGCGCCATGCTGCGTGCGGCGTCCACGTAACTGCGACGACGTTCCAGCAGCGCCGAGCCGCGCACGGTGCGCGCGTAGTACGCCCACTGCGTGACCACCAGCGCCAGAATAATTTTATCGACACCCTGCCCGAGCACGGCGAGCAGGATAAGTGCGATGAGGATCGGCGGGAAGCTCAGCTGAATATCAACAATACGCATAATCAGCGCGTCAGTTTTGCCCCCCACCCAGGCGCTGATAAGCCCAAGCAACGCGCCAATCGTCAGCGCAATCACCGCACTGGAAACACCAACCAGCAGGCTGGTGCGCATGCCGTACAGCATGGCGCTGAGTAAATCGCGCCCCTGATCGTCGGTCCCCAGCCAGTAAATCATACCGCTCAAGCTGGCTGAACCGGGCTTGAGGCGGCCATCCATAATATCAAGTTGCGATAAATCGTAGGGATTTTGCGGGGAGATCCACGGCGCGAGCACCGAGAGCAGAATGGCAATGCCCAGAATAATCAAGCCACATAGCGAGAATTTGTTCCGCAGCAGCGCGGCAACAGTGTTGTAAAAAGCCGGGCGCGCCGACTGTGGCGTGGAGTTGCGGGAATGAACCGAGTTCGACGGCATCAGTCTTCGCCCCCCAGTCGCACGCGCGGGTCGACCAGCACGTAGAGCACATCCACCAGCAGGTTGATCAGGCTGAACATCACCACGGTTATCATCAGATATGCCAGAATCACCGGGCGATCGAGCACGGCGATGGAATCAATAATCAGCTTGCCCATACCCGGCCACGCATAAATGGTTTCGGTGACGACGGCAAAGGCAATCAGCGAGCCGAGCTCCAGTCCTATGACGGTAATCAGCGGGATCAGCGTGTTTTTCAGGACGTGAACCAGCACGATGCGGCTTTCGGATAAGCCTTTGGCGCGGGCAAAACGGATGAAATCTTGTTGCAGACATTCAAGCACACCGGCGCGGGTCAGGCGGATAATCAGGGAAATTTTGAACAGCGCCAGATTGAACGCGGGAAGGATCAGATGCGCGAGTCCATCGGCGGTGAAGAGACTGACAGGAACGCCGAAAACGTCCACCGTTTCGCCGCGCCCGGACGCCGGAAGCACACCCAGCCTGACGCTGAACAGCATGATCATCATCAGCCCTATCCAGAACGTGGGCAGGCTGAAGCCGAGAATGGATACGGTCATGATGGTTTTCGACAGCCAGCCGTCCGGGCGCAAACCGGCGTAAACGCCAAGCGGAATACCTATCACCAGCGCCAGCACAAACGCCACCAGCGCCAGTTCAAGGGTTGCGGGCATTCGCTGGAAAATAAGATGCAGCGCGGGCTGGTTGTAAATAAACGAGTTGCCCATATCGCCGTGCAGGGCATTGACCACGAACAGACCGTATTGCTCCCACACCGGTTTATCAAGGCCGAAAGACTGGATCACGCCGAGGCGTTCAGCGGGAGTGGCGGTGGTACTGAGCAGGAGATCGACCGGATTTCCCACCAGATAAACACCTCCAAAAACCAGCAACGACATCACGAACAGCGTCAGAAACGTTTGCCCGAAACGCCCCAGCAGGTAACGACTCATGCCCGCTGTTCGCCATGATGTACGCCGTAGCGGGAAAGTACGCGGCGCAGCAAACTGAAGAAGCCGTATTCATCCACTTTTTGCATCACCAGCGCGTTCGGCGGCGTTGGCAGTTTGTTGTAGAAATCAGCATAGGTATAACCGGCAGTATTACCAGAAACCGCCACGCCGACGCGCGCTTTCTGGCCGGAGAACAGGCCGGGTTGCAACAGATATGCGATGGTCGTCGCATCATGAACCGGTCCGCCTTCGCGGCCAAAACGGGTGAGATCGCTGCGATCAAACGCGCTCAGCAGCGCGGCGATGGATTCCCCCGGCCTGCCGCCGTCCTGTCTTATCGCTTCGATATCATCAGCACCGATCAGCGCCTGAAAAGTCATATCAAGCGGCATCACCACCAGCGGCACGCCACTGTTGAACACTTTTTCGGCGGCGTGCGGATCGGCATACACATTGAATTCTGCCCATGGTACGCGATGTCCCAGCGCGGTAAATGCACAACTCATGGTGACGATTTGCTCAATGCCGCGCGCGACGTCCGGGTGCATACCCAGCGCCAGCGCGAGATTGGTCATCGGGCCGATAGCGCATATTGTGATCGGATCGTTATCGTGCGCCGCCTGTCTCAGCGTTCGCACCAGAAAATCGACGGCGTGTTCCGCCTGAGGTTGCAGTTCGCTGTCCGGCACCAACTCGTTGCTGAACGCGCCAATGTGAGCATATTTACCATATATCTGATCACGCACCAGCGGGCCGGGCGCACCGGCATAAACCGGCGTTGAGGTTTTGCCCGACAGCGCGACAATTTTGCAGGCATTGCGCAGGGTATCCTTTAGCGCCACATTTCCGGCAACCACCGTCACGCCCAATACCTCGAGTTCCGGTGAGGCTAACGCCAGCCACAGAGCGATGGCGTCATCCACGCCGGGATCGGTATCAATAATGATGCGCTGGCTCATAGGGTCAGTTCCCGGCATAGCGTGAAAGTAGCTCATAAAACAGCATGAACACCTTTGCGGCATCCACGCGCGTGACGATATCAACATTCGGTGTCTGCCCGGACTTGTTGTACCAGTCCGCCACGGTTTGTCCCATACATAAATCACTGTTGTATTCGACAAACACCCGCGCTTTCTCGCTACCAAACAGTTCCGGCGCCCGGACATAGGCAATCACCAGCGGATCGTGCAACGGACCGCCGCGTGAACCGTAACGGCGTATATCATTGCGATCCCAGAAGGCCATCAGTTCACCCAGCGGTTGAGAAATCCGCCCGGAAACATTGATGAATTTCGCCACGTGTTCCGGCGTGAGGATGACCTGATGCGTCGCGTCGAGCGGCAGAACCGTAATATTGAGTTCGCTGGAAAACACCACATGCGCGGCGTGCGGATCGGCCAGCATGTTGAATTCGGAGGTCATGGTGCGGTTACCGGCTTCCCGGTATGCGCCACCCATCAGCACCACGCGGGAGATCCCCGCGGCGATCTGCGGCTTCATGCGCAGCGCCGTCGCCAGATTGGTCAATGGCCCAAGCACACAAAGAGTCACCGGCTGATCATCACGAATCGCCTGCTCGCAGTTGTTAATCAGAAAATTGACCGCGTGGAGCGGTTCAGGCTGTTTTTGCGGGGCGGGAAAGGCGGTATTGCCGAGGCCGTTTGCGCCATGGAACTGGCCGTGGATCGGTTCACGAAACATCGGCTGATGGCATCCGGCAAAGACGGGAATATCGGTTCTCTGCCCGAGCTCAGTGATTTGCAGCGCGTTACGTAACGTATCGGGCAACGGCTGATTACCGCACACAGTGCAGATACCGAGGATATTCAGCTGCGGCGCAACGAACGCGCTGAGCAGCGCAATCGCGTCATCGATACCGGGATCGCAATCAATAATAACGGGCAGCGTTTTCATAAGGCACCTACCGAACGTAATACTTCAGCGATTTCATGACGCGCGGTGGCGTCGAGCGGAACCTGCGGCGCCAGAGGATCGCCCACGGCAAAACCCTGTAACTGCAATGCTGCTTTGATGCATCCGGCAATCGAATACTTAGCGAAGATTTCATTGATGCGCCACAGGGGACGCTGCAATTCCATCGCCTTTGTCCAGTCGCCTTGCTTTGCAGCGTTGTACAGCGCCAGACTTTGCTTTGGCACGATACACGCCGGGCCAGCCATCCAGCCGACGCCGCCAATCATCATCACGCATACCGGAATGTGCGCCGACGCGGCAAAGACCTGCATCCGCCCCTGCGTGCGTTCGATGATCGACAACAGCCTGCCGGTGTTGGTTGAAGCATCTTTAATATAGTTGATGTTTTCAACGTGGCTCAGCCGCTCAATGACCGGCAGGCTGAGATCAGAACGCTGGAACTGCGGATTGGTGTACAGCACGACCGGCAGCGTGCCCGCTGCGGTCGCGATGGCACGAAAATAGTCCTCGACGCCCTGATCGGGTATCGGGAAATAGGCTTCAAGAATAGCCAGAATACCGTCGACATCCAGAGCGACATAACGAGCGGTTTGCGCTACGGCGTCCTGAATGGTGGTGGCTGCGACACCGGCAATCACCGGTACGCGGCCTCGAGCGGCTTCAACGACTGTGTTAACCACCTCGGTGCGCTGTTCTGCACTGAGGTAAGCGAACTCACCTGTACTGCCCAGAGGCGTCAGACCCTGCACGCCGCTGTTAATCAGATGCTCAACCAGTGCGGTTAACACCGGTTTGTCTATCTGACCACCGTCGGTGACGGGGGAAACCAGATAGGGAAATACACCGCTAAAAGAAGTCATAGCTTCTCTCTCTTTGCTTAGAACAACCCTGGTGTTGGCGCTCTATTCCCGCGTGGGTTCGGTGTGCACTGTGTTCACGACGTCCCTTGGGATTTATTTTTCGTGAACAAAGTACGGTAACGTATAACCGTCGGAACGGCCAACGTAGGTATAAGGTGTTTTCATCGCCCAGGTATACGAGAGGAACAGTAACGGAATGGTGCCTTCGTCCTTCATCGCGATTTCTGTGGCTTGCTGTAACAATTTTTCACGGCTAGCGTCGTCAAGTGTCGAACGCGCCTTTGCCAGCGTTTTATCAAATTCCAGATTTGAGTAGCGCCCGCGATTACCCTGTCCGCCGTTCGGCCCGAAAGTTTCGAGCAACGGCCCCAGCACGCCGGAGGCCTCACCGGTTTCAATCGCCGCGCCACCCATGATCAGGCTGAAATCACGCTTTGACGCCCGTGAGAAATACACGCTGCCCGGCATGGTGACTACGTCGGTTTTGATCCCCACGCGGCTGAACATCTGGCCCAGCGCCTGAGCGATTTTCGAATCATTCGGATAACGGTCATTCGACGCGTGGAACGTCAGGGTAAATCCGTCCGGATAACCCGCCTGCGCCAGCAGCTGCCTGGCTTTAGCCGGATCGTAAACCGGTGCAGCGATCGACGGCGCATAGCCGAAGTAGCCTTTTGGTACCAGTTGCGAGGCCGGAACGCCCTGCCCGTCCATAATCCGGTCGACGATCGCCTGACGGTTGATCGCCAGCGACATGGCTTCACGCACTTCACGTTTTTTCAGCGGATTACTGCCGTCAGGCCCTTTGGCGAACGGCGAGGCGTCGCGATCCTGATCCGGATGTAAATAGAGAATGCGGTTACCGGCAGCGGATTCCATATGCAGACTGGTCTGTTTCGCCAGGTCGCGACCATCGGCCGTCGGTACGCTTTCAATCACGTCCACGTCACCGGAGCGGATGGCGGCCACGCGGGCACTCGGGTTTTTAAAGACGCGCAGCGTCACGTTATCCCACTGCGCTTTGCCGCCCCAATATTGGTCATTGCGCGCCAGAACGACATTGTCATCCGGCGTCCAGCTGACAAATTTGAATGGCCCGGTGCCGATGACGTCTTTCCCTTCATTGAGAGTTTGCGACGGCACGTTCTCAAGCCGTGCCGGTAAAATGGCGACGCGGCTCAGGTTATTGAGTAAGAGGGGTGTTGGCGCTTTGGTGACAATTCTCACCGTTAAAGGATTTACTTCGGTGACATCCGCGAT
The DNA here is from genome assembly GCF_057290995.1 of Rahnella sp. 1L-D-7-B-C2. Taxonomy (NCBI): domain Bacteria; kingdom Pseudomonadati; phylum Pseudomonadota; class Gammaproteobacteria; order Enterobacterales; family Yersiniaceae; genus Rahnella; species Rahnella sp. 1L-D-7-B-C2. The sequence continues at coordinate 176,825 of NZ_JBXAVQ010000003.1, forward strand.
GTCATTGACGTACGGCGTGTACGCGCTCGGGCTGTTCTTCGAGGCAAGTGGTACGCGTTTGATGCTGGCGATCACATCTTTTGCCGTGAAATCACTGCCGTCGTGGAATTTTACACCGGGACGCAGGCTGAACTCCCAGGTGGTGTCATTAATGACTTTCCACGACACCGCCAGCGCAGGTGTAATGTGTTGTTTTTCGTCCTGATTAACCAGCCCGTCGAAAATGCTGCGCGCCATGGCGCTGTTGGCACCGCCCACGTAAAACTGTGGATCCATTGACGTGGTTGATGCGGCAAGACCGATTTTCAGATCGGCGGCCTGTGCGAAAGAAGCTTGAAAAACAGACAGTGAGGCCAGTGCCGAGGAGAGCACTCCGGCCAAAACGGACTTTCTCATGCATTTAACCCTTAATTATTTTAGATTTTCAGGCAATGTGTGTCAGATCGTAAACAGGAGTCTAGGGGGTGGACATCTGAATTGAAAATTGTATTTTGTGTTACATCCATAAACAAATGTTATGGATCATGAGGACATATGACGAAAATTAATCCCCGACAGGTAGAAGCTTTTCACAAAGTGATCCTCACCGGTAGCATTACAGCAGCAGCCAATATGATGAACATCACTCAGCCCGCGGTCAGCCGGCTGATCCGTGACTTTGAATATGCCGTCGATCTGAAGCTGTTTGACCGTGACGGACGCGGGCTGATCCCGCGCGACGACGCTATCAAGCTGTACCGCGAAGTGGAACGTTTGTACCTCGGGCTTGAACATATTTCGCGCATTGCGGAAGAGATCCGTCATTCCAAAGGCAGCGTGCTGCGCATAGGTACGGTTGCGGCGTTGTCTGCACTGTGCGTCGAACACATTTTGCCGCCGCTTGTCGAAACCATCGACGATATCTCTCTTTTTCTGGATATCGAAAGTACCACGCACATCACTGATGTGGTCACCAGCAATCAGTACGACGTCGGGTTTATTTTCGGCAAGCCCGATGTGAAGGGATTGCAGGCGGAAATGCTGGCACGGGCGAATGCGGTAGCAGTGATGTCGCCGCGCCATCCGCTGGCGAAAAAGAACGTGGTAACCGCGAGCGATCTCACCCACTACCGCCCTATCATTCCAGGCCGCAAGACGCCGCTGCGGGAGCAACTGGATCAGGTGATGAGCCGTCAGGATCTCTATATGAACAATCCTATCGAAACATCGCTGAATAACTGCTGCGTCATGGCGGGGAACAATCTGGGAGTCGGCGTTGTGGATTTCATTACGGCACGCAGCCACAAAAGCGATCTGGTGATCAAACCTTTCACGCCGGACATCAGCATTGCCTATCTCGCCGTTTTCCCACCGCAGATCCCTAAAAGTCGTCTGGTGGAGCAAATTACGGTGGAAATGAAGATGCTGATTGAAGGGTATTTGTAACTTTACCGCGCCGTAAACCCACCAACGGGTTCAGACCGGCGGTGAAAAATGTGAGAAATCTGTCACAAATCCCTTTTTGTGGCAGAAAAACCGACACCGTTCGTGCTGTTACATAGACCAAAAACGAATACTTAACTTACTAAACATATATTATTTGCATATGTAATTAATAATTATACTTATAAATCAGACAGATATATAAATATATCTTCCCCCTGCATTTTCACACTATTTCTTTACCGAATTTCAAACTCTCCGTTACACATTCACAACCACGTTGAGAAGTATTACTATTTGCGCGAAATTGTTCTGTATGGTTCATTTTATGGCTAAAGGTCATCGGGTGTTACCCCTTTTCAGCGCAGCTTTCTTTTACCCATCTTTTCTACTATCTATTTCTATAACACATGTGCAGTGAGATAAATCATGCCAACTACTAAGAGTAAATGGACCTGGCTCCTCTGGCTACTGAGCGCGCTGATGGTTGTCATCGGTCTGACGCTGGGCATCGGCGGCGCGTATCTGGCCACGTTGGGAGGAAGCCTTTACTTCCTGTTGATGGGTCTGGCGCTGATCGTGTCAGCCGTGTTGATCTTCAAAGGCAAGCCTTCGGGGGCATGGCTTTACGCCGTGGCCTTTGTGCTTTCAATTATCTGGGCCGTCTGGGATGCAGGTCTGGCGTTCTGGCCGCTATTCTCCCGCCTGTTCACCTTCGGCGTTCTGGCCTTCCTGACCGCGCTGGCATATCCGCTGCTGAAAACACGCGCGGGACGGGTTGCCCGTAAAGGCCCAAGCTTCTCGCTGGCAGCCGTGCTGGCCGTTGCGCTGATCGCCGCTTTCGGTAACACCTTCGTGCCGACGCCAATCATCAGCGCCGACAACGATCAGGCACCGGTAAAACCGGTCGCGCCGGGTGCACAACAGAAAAACTGGGAAAACTGGGGTAACACCACCGCCGGTGACCGTTTCGCTGCACTGGATCAAATCAATAAAAACAATATCGATAAACTTCAGGTCGCTTGGATTGCCCATACCGGCGATATCCCACAGAGCAACGGATCCGGCGCTGAAGACCAGAACACACCGCTACAGGTAGGCGATAAACTGTTCGTTTGTACCGCGTACAGCAAAGTGCTGGCGCTGTCAGTCGATGACGGTAAAAAACTGTGGTCCTACGATTCCAACTCCACCGCGCCGAACTGGCAGCGTTGCCGTGGTCTGGGCTATTACGAGAATGCCACCGCCTCTGCTGCGCCAGCCGCACAGCCTGCTGCAGATGCTGCTGCCATGCCTGATGCATCAGCGGTCGCCGCAGAAGCAACGTCCTCCACTCCCCCTGCGGCACCACATTCACCGGCTGCGACCGGGGGTACAGTCAGCGCCACCTGCGAACGTCGTCTGTTCCTGCCAACCATCGATGCGCGCCTGATCGCCATCAACGCTGATACCGGCAAGCCTTGCGCTGATTTCGGTGATAACGGCGTGGTTGACCTGAAAGTCGGCATGGGCGAAGTCAAGCCGGGCTACTACCAGCAGACGTCTACGCCGCTGGTTGCCGGTAACGTCGTCGTGGTCGGCGGTCGTGTGGCGGATAACTTCTCCACTGGCGAACCCCCGGGCGTGGTACGTGCATTCGACGTCCACACCGGCGCACTGGTCTGGGCATGGGATCCGGGCAATCCAAACATTACCAAACTGCCACCGGAAGGTCAGACTTACACCCGTGGTACACCGAACGTCTGGTCAGCCATGTCGTATGATCCAAAACTGGGTCTGATCTACATGCCAACCGGCAACGCAACGCCGGACTTCTTCGGCGGCACACGCACCGAACTGGACGACAAATACAGCTCTTCCATCGTCGCAGTGGAAGTAGCAACGGGTAAAGTCCGCTGGACCTTCCAGACTACGCATCACGACCTTTGGGATTTCGACCTGCCGTCTCAGCCGCTGCTGTACGACCTGCCGAACGACAAAGGCGGCAGCACGCCAGTACTGGTGCAAACCTCCAAACAGGGCATGATCTTCATGCTTAACCGCGAAACCGGTGAGCCGGTCGCGAAAGTTGAAAACCGCGAAGTGCCGCAAGGCAATGTACCTGGCGAACGCTACTCCAAAACGCAGCCTTTCTCCGTCGGGATGCCGAACATCGGCAACCAGACCCTGAAAGAATCTGATATGTGGGGCGCTACGCCGATGGATCAGCTGCTGTGCCGCATCGAATTCAAAGGGATGCGTCACGAAGGCGTGTATACGCCTCCGGGCCTCGATCGTTCCCTGCAATTCCCGGGATCGCTCGGTGGTATGAACTGGGGCAGCGTTTCGGTTGATCCGAACAACGCCCTGATGTTCGTCAACGACATGCGTCTGGGTCTGGCGAACTACATGGTTCCGCGTGCCAAAGTGCCAACCGGCGCAAGTGGTATAGAAATGGGAATGGTGCCAATGGACGGTACGCCGTTCGGCGCAGTGCGTGAGCGTTTCCTGTCTCCGCTGGGCATTCCTTGCCAGAAACCCCCGTTCGGTACGATGTCTGCGGTTAACCTGAAAACCGGTAAAATCGTCTGGCAGGTGCCGGTCGGTACGGTAAAAGACACAGGCCCGCTGGGCATCAAAATGCGTATGCCAATGGAAGTGGGTATGCCAACGCTGGGCGCGAGCCTGTCAACGCAATCCGGCCTGCTGTTCTTCGCCGGTACGCAAGATTTCTATCTGCGTGCGTTCGATACCGCTAACGGTAAAGAGATCTGGAAATCTCGTCTGCCGGTCGGCAGCCAGTCTGGCCCGATGAGCTACGTTTCACCGAAAACCGGCAAACAGTACATTATCATCAGCGCCGGCGGTGCACGTCAGTCTCCTGAGCGTGGCGACTATGTGATCGCCTACGCCCTGCCTGACGAGAAGTAAGTTTTTACTTCACATAAGCCATAAAACCCCCGCCCGCTGATGCAAATCGGCGGGCTTTTTTTTGTTCCTCCTCTCACACAGCAGCAGACAACAATGATCAACAAGCGCAAAGCGATTACACTACCGCTATAAACGAGTTACGTTGTCCCGCATTTTTCGCAGGGAACAACCGAAGGAGCGTATTGAACGATGGTTAATGATGTAATAAACGTTGGCAATTCCCTGTCCGTTTTTGATTTCGACGGCACGCTGACAAAACACGACAGCTTCGTCCCCTTCCTGCGCTTTGCCTTTGGTAAACGCGTCTTTGCGCGTCGTATGGTACGTTTAGCCTTGCCCACGCTGAAATGCGTTGGCCGCCGGCTGACCCGCGATGAGCTGAAGGAAGTGCTGATCCATACCTTTATGACCGGCGTTGAAGCCAAATGGATTGAAGAGAAAGCTGCTGAGTTTTGCGAACGTTACTGGACCCGCCTGATGCGCCCTTCCGGACTGATCGCAGTGGCCACGCAGGTCAACTCAGGTGCTATCGTAACGATCTGCTCAGCCTCCCCGGCGATGGTGCTCAAACCTTTCGCCGAGCGTTTGGGTATCCGGTTAATCGGCACCAATCTGGAAGTGAAAGATGGCGTCCTGACCGGGCGCATCAGCGGCCACAACTGCCGCTGCGGCCAGAAAGTAGAGCGCCTGGAAGCAGAATACGGCCCGCTTTCCTCTTACCACTTGCGCGCATGGGGCGATACCCGTGGCGACTACGAAATGCTGGCTGCGGCGCAGGAACCCTACTGGCGTCACTTCCACGGTTCGTGGGCAAAGCGAAATCCACCGATCGCAAGGATTAAGCAATTGCAGAGTAAGTGAGTTGAGTTAATGAGAAGGCGAAAATGATCGTCTTCTCATTCATTTTTTCCACCGCACCGTCTCCATTACCTTCCCCAGTTTTAATTAAATTACCTTCATAATAATGACAATTAAATTCACTGAGTGGCACTTAAATGAAGACTATCCTTTCTTGTTTCACAGTTTCAGACTCTTTATAAACCTCTGGTATTATCACTCAAAATTAAACTTCTTCTGCACTTGTGACCAGCATTCAACTTTATATAAAAACAAAATTAAATTATTGAAACGCCTTTTCAATAAGGCTATTTTCGTGCACACCCACTTTAAGCACCTTTTGTTTGTAATTATTAAAATGGATTTGACATGAAAAAATATCTTATTTTTTTATTCTCTCTGGCAGCCACAAATGCACATGCGGTATATATGGATGTGCGTCATGAATATCTTGATGACAGTAAAGCAAACTATGACCGTGTGTATATCTCCAATCGCTTTAGTAACGGCTTCGGTTTTGCTGTTGAAGCAATTTCTAAATCAGGCGGTGATGACACCAACAAAGCGTTCAATGACCTTGAGGTTCAGGGCAATGAGTACACAGTCAATTACCAGTTCAACAGTGGCGCAGTGGCCTGGCAACCCGGTTTCGTGCTGGAGACGGGTAGCGGTTATTCAACCTACAAGCCCTATTTACGTTCTATCTGGACAATCAATCAGGCATGGTGGGTGGGCGCCCGTTACCGGTTTGAATACACCCGCCGATCTTCCGACTCGCGCGATGATGACACGGTAAATCGTATGGATGTCTGGGCAGGATATAAATGGAATAACTTCGACTGGACAGTGGAGGGGATCTATAAAAAAGCCGATAAGTATGACCTCTACAACAACAGTAAATATAACTACGAATATAATTTCAGAACTGCATATCTCATCGGCCCCTGGTCACCCTTTGTAGAAGTCGGGAATGTTTCAGTGCGAAGCACCACCGATGAACGCCAGACGCGTTTCCGTGTAGGGTTGGGTTATACGTTTTAATTTCACGCAAAATATTCATTACCCATTTCATTATGAAATACATCCAATGCGCGTAACTAAAATGTTAGTTTTTTTAAAATAACAAGAAATGTCAATGTATCGCCAACACTCCAGAGCGTTACTTATTAATTAATATAAAAACCAGAGTAGAAATTGATAAAAAAAGCCCCGCGGTGTAACCAGCGGGGCTGTCAGACTTACGCGTGATTTAGATGTTCACGCCATGCTGAGAGGCCAGTGCGGACAGGCCGCCTGCGAAGCCCTGACCGACGGCTTTGAATTTCCATTCTGTGTTGTTGCGATACAACTCGCCAAACACCATGGCCGTCTCAGTGGACGCATCTTCAGACAGGTCGAAACGGGCGATTTCGGTGCCGTTATCGTTGTTGAATACACGCATGAAGCTGTTGCTGACCATACCGAAGTTTTGCTTACGAGCTTCTGCATCGTAGATCGTTACGGCGAAGACCAGTTTTTTGACTTCAGCAGGGATTTTGGACAGATCGATTTTGACCTGCTCATCATCACCTTCACCTGCGCCGGTACGGTTGTCACCCATGTGAGTCACGGAACCGCAGGTGCTGGTTTTATTGTTGAAGAAGATGAAGCTCGCGTCAGAAATGACTTTACCGTCATCACCGACCATGAACACTGAAGCGTCGAGGTCAAACTCTGCGCCATCTGTTACGCGTGCATCCCAGCCGAGACCGACCATGGCCACATTCATGGTTGGGGCTTCTTTAGTTAAGGATACGTTGCCGCCTTTAATCAGAGAAACTGCCATTTAAAACTCCTGTAATACGTGATGTTCATTACAGCAGGCAGCGAAATGCCGCCTGCCGGGTTGCCAAAAACTTGCTCAATTACGAAGCGTTGATGCCGTACTGTGCGCACACAGAACTCAGGCCGCCCGCATAACCCTGACCCACCGCGCGGAATTTCCACTCGGTGTTATGACGATACAGCTCACCAAACAGCATCGCCGTTTCGGTGGAGGCATCTTCTGTCAGATCGTAACGCGCCACTTCCTGATGGTTGTCGTCATTCACCAAACGGATGAATGCGCCAGAAACCTGGCCGAAACTTTGACGTCGCACGGTCGCATCATGGATGGTGACCACGAAGACGATTTTATCGACTTCAGCTGGGATCTGATCCAGTTTGATTTTCAGTGCTTCATCATCGCCATCGCCTTCACCGGTGCGGTTGTCGCCGGTGTGCAGGACTGAACCGTCGGTAGATTTCAGGTTGTTGTAGAAGATGAAGTCTGCGTCACCGCGCACTTTGCCTGCGCTGGTCAGCAGGAATGCAGAAGCATCAAGGTCGAAATCCTGGCCGTCAGTTGAGCGGGCATCCCAACCCAAACCGATCAGCACATTTTTCATTGTTGGTGCTTCTTTGCTTAAAGAAACATTACCGCCTTTAGAGAGTGAAACGCCCATAATAATAGCCTCTATAGTTAACGTTAATTTTCAAGGGGGAAGGCAAGGGCTTAGCCCTGTTTGCCTTCCTCTGTATCAGGTTTTCCAGGGAACAATATGCTGACAATGATCCCCACTGCCAGCACGCCCAGAACAACAAACAGACTTGCGTTAGCAGAAATATTGTAACCGTGATGCCACAGATGGTCAGTTGCGTTAAGACCCAGTTTCACACCGATGAAGAACAGCAGCACGATAACCGCTTTCTCAAGGTGCGCCAGGTACTGTTTCAGCGCTTCCAGTACGAAGTACATCGTACGCAGACCAAGGATGGCGAACATCATGGCGCTGTAAACGATCAGCGGTTCACGGCTTACGGCGATAACCGCAGGAACGGAGTCAAATGCGAACATGACGTCGGACAACTCCACCACGGCCAGACACAGCATCAGCGGTGTGGCGTATAGCGCGGCTTTCCCTACGCGGCCGACTTTAATGTCTTTGTTCTCAGGTTTTGCCAGTTCTGCGTCGACTTCTTTCTGGCTTAACAGGAAGGCGTGTCCTTTCAGTTTCGGCCAGATTGGGAAGAAGCGTTTCACCATACGGTATGCGATGTGCTGAGAATAATCTTCGATCTCGTCATCATCCCCGCCGCTTTTGAGCATCATCACTGCCGTCCACAATACGACGACTGCAAAGACAATCTCGACCCACGGCCCCAGCGTTAACAGGCTCGCACCGATGGCAACGAAGATACCACGGAAGACAATCGCCCCGATCACGCCCCAGTAAAGCACGCGGTGGCGCAGGTTATCCGGTACGGCAAACCACGAGAAGATAGCCATCATGACAAACAGGTTATCAACCGACAGGACTTTCTCCAGCGCATAACCGGTGATGAACAGGCTGGCCACTTCAGAGCCATGATGAATGTAGAGGAAACCGGCAAATGCCATCGCCACGACGATCCAGAAGACCGTCCAGAGCGCAGCACTTTTCAGCGAAATCGGCTTGTCATGACGATGCATGAACAGGTCGATGAAGATCGCACCGAGCGCCAGAACAACAAATACCGTGACGGTTTCAGCCGGGAAACCGATATGCGTGGATACCATAAATAGCCCTTAAGCCAGAGTGTTAAAATTAAAGACCGAATTCGGCCGGGGTGAAACCTAATGCCAGAGCAATTTCGCGGACTGCGGTTTGCTCGTCCTGATCGAAGTCACCATCGCTTTTCGCCACGGCGATACCGACGCGAACCGCCAGCTGTGCTGCTTCTGGCTGGCTTTTCAGCGCCAGTATGTATTTCATGGTTTCGCCTTTACCGATTTCGTAATCGAAGCTGAAGCTGGTGACCAGTTCGTTGAAGAACGCGATCACTTCTTTGGTTTCGAACACTTTCAGTTCAGGAGAGGCCTGAAGGAAGCCGATCATTTTTTGCTTTTCTTCAGAGCTCACGCCATTGCTGGAGACGGCGATGCGTGCGCACACGGCCACCGTACCCTGCATGAATTTTTTGTTTTTGAAACGGCCAACCTGTTTGGTGAGCTCGTCACGACCACTGTTGAATGCGCCTTTCACTTTGTCGAAGAAACTCATTTTTTCTGCCCTCGGATTATTAAAATTATGTTGAGTATCACTACTATTTGGAACCAGCTGACCAGCGAAAGCCCCAGCCGAGCGCGTTATCCATATCTTTATGGCCGCTGTAAAACTGGTTCAGACGCTCTACTTTGATCGTCCCGTTTTCGTTCACCAGGCGGGCGATCGCACACATATTGTGGCGGTTCGATCCCTCGGTTAAGCGCGTTTCAATCGGCGGTTGTTCAGGAATGTGCATCGTGACCACGCCGTCGGTTTTATCCCAGCTCGCCACACCTTCGTAGATGAAAGCGTAAATCAGGACTTCGCGGATTTTTTTCCACTCGCGGCCATTGATGTGCAACCACTCGCCGTCGCGAACCTGACCTGTACGATCATCGCCCTGCAACTGAACAAACGGCTCAGCGTTCAGGCGGCCAAAAGTGTTACCGAGTGCCTGGATCACGCCTTTAGTGCCATCCTGCAATTCAACAAATGCGCCTAAATCCAGGTCAATGCCTTTCGATTTGTTGAACATGCCGCCGAACATCCCACCGCCGGAACCGGTGTTACTTTCCTGATTCCAGTTGAGGTTAATTTTAATTTCACCAAAGTTGTCCCGCTTCGCCAGACTGATGGTCGGTTTTTCTTTGGTCAGCGATACTTTGCTCAGGCTAATTTTAGCAGGCTCAGGCGTTGGGGCCGGAGCAGGTGCCGGAGCGGGCGCATCTGAAATATCCACACCAAAATGCTCGGCCAGCGGTTTCAGGCCACCGTTGAATCCCTGCGCAATAAAGCGGAATTTCCACTCTGCATTGCGGCGGTAGATTTCACCCAGAATCAGTGCAGCTTCCTGACGTCCGTTAACATCGACATCGCCGGTCAGCAGCACGCTGCCGTTCTGCTCAACCTGAATCGTCAGACGTTTCAGGCCCGAAAGCGTCATGTTGCCGTCGCAGGTGGCTGTGAAAGCCAGCTTTTCGACGTCAGGACGCAGGCGATTAATGTCCACGGTAAACGCAGTATCGGTGCCCGCGCCGGTGAGTTTTACAGATGCATCGTCATTGACGGGTTGGCCGTAAAACACCATGTCCGGATCGCCCTTCACTTTGCCTGTGGCATAAAGTCTGAAGGAAGAAGCATCGACCGGGACGCCAGAAAGCACGCGCACCGTCAGAACCTGTGAAGGAATGGAGGCATTGCCTCCCGGCGTCATAGTCATTAGCGCACCACCGTAGCCACGATATCGGAATGCATGTCGTCAATAGTGCGGCCGGTTGAGGCCTTACCGTGTGCGGTGAAATCCCATTCGCCGTTGTTGCGCGCAAGCGAAGCAATAATGATGCCAGTGTGCGAGCCCTGCTCCGTCAGCTGATAACGGGCGAGTTCTTTACGGGATTGATCCACCACACGGCAAAATGCGTTGTCGACTTCGTTGAAGGTCTGACCGCGGAAACTGTTCACGGTGAACGCCAGATATTCTACCTGTGCTGGCAGGCGGGTCAGATCAACGGTGATCACTTCATCGTCGCCATCGCCTTCACCGGTCAGGTTGTCGCCCATATGGACAACGGAGCCGCAGCTTGATTTCAGTTTGCGGAACCAGATGGTATCGATGGTCTGACCTGCGCGGTCTAACAACACGCATCCTGCGTCTAAATCAATTGAATCGTTACCGCCGCCCCCTAAAAGACCACCCAGGAATCCCTTTTTCTTTTTCAAAGGATCCCAACCCAACCCGAACTGGAGTTGATTTAACGAAGACGTTTGTTTGCTGAGTGAAACAGTTTGGTTCTTGCTTAATGAAACCATTAGATATTCCTTCAGAGATAGGTTAAATCATTATTTTTTTGCATCAGAATTCCATGTACTTAAAAATCATATCATGACGAAGTAGTTGCACAACCCACAATTTACCCCTAATTTGCTTAACAAAAGATAATGCATTGAAATTAAATATTTATTTTTTGATAATTTACGTTTTTTGACGATTCACCAGCAACAACGCCTGTCTAAAAAACACAATTTTACAACATAGTCATATTAATCATGTTATGATTGACATGTTGAAAATCCCTACATAGACTCTCAGAGAGTTCTTCTTCCCCTCTTCATTTCTGGAATATATACGCCGATGAGTCACGTAATTTGGTTAATGGAAGGTCTGTCGTCACAGCGCGACATTATTTTGGGCATCAAAGACTTTTTTAAATTCGAAAATAAAGATGTCACCGTCATTGCCTCACATCGTTTTCACAGAAATGAAATTCTTTCTCTGGCAGATATCGCGCTCATTGAACCCGCAGAGGATGAAGACCGCCTGGCGTTTATTACGTCAACCGTCGCACAGTACGGTGTTAACGCCATCCACACCGGCCGCAACTGTCAGTGGTTTGAAACGCACCGTGCGGAAATTGTCGCTTCTGGCGTCACCCTCACCACTGGCGCGGTCAGCAACGCCATGTTTGAACTGGCCGACGATAAAGTGGATTTCGCCAGCACGATGCAGCAACACGGCCTGCCGGTTGTGCCGTCCATCCGCATTGAATCAGCCGAAGAATTACGGGCACAGCTTGCCAATAACACCAGCTCCGAATCCCTGTCCGGTACCACTATGCTGTGCGTGAAACCCGTTGTGGGTATTTATGGCATGGGATTCTGGCGATTTGATGACAACGTCAGCCACATGGCGGCTTTCACCCATCCGGACAGCCGCAAAGTGCGTCCGGAGATGTATCTGCATGCGGTAGAACAGATGGAAACGTTTGAACCGCTAGTGTTAATGCCTTATCTGCCCGGTCCGGAATACTCTGTCGATATGGTGGTCGAGCGCGGAAAAGTCATCGCGGCCGTAGCCCGTCGTAAAGAAGGGGCACTGCAATATCTCGAACAGTCTGGCCCGGCATATGAACTGGGCAAAATGTGTGCCGAAGTGATGCAGGCCGACGGTCTGGTGAATGTGCAAACCCGCAATAACGATCACGGCGAGCCGGTCTTGCTGGAAATTAACATGCGCCCAAGCGGCGGCATCGGTTATACCCGCCACAGCGGCGTCAATCTTCCCGGCCTTTTTGCCGCCCGTAAGCTCGGTCTGATGTCAGAAGCTCAGGCCATGATCGCGGCAACCGGGAATTTCTCACAGGCCGTTGTAAGGTCAATGACAGATGTGATCCCTTACAACACCACGCTCGACAACCTGTCTTCAGGACAAGGAAACACATGATTATCCCCAACGCTGTTTATCGCCGTGAGCTTTCCGGCGGTACGCTGACCGTGACCCCGACCGGCGGACAGCATTCGCTGGACGCTTTGTTTGATATCGCCGAGCGCCGCAATCCTAAGCGCGCGTTTTTATTCGTCAGCAAAGTGCTCGGGCGGCATATTCCGATCGCCCCCTCCGTGATGCGCTCTGCCTATCGTCAGCTTGCCCTGCAAATTCCAGCGGATTTACCCGAGCCGGTGTTATTTGTCGGCCTGGCGGAAACGGCGGTGGGACTAGGTGCAGGCGTCTATGATGAAGCCTTGAGCCGTTATAAAAACTCTGTCTATCTGACTTCAACGCGCCATCCGGTGGCGGGCGATCTGCTGTGCGAATTTAAAGAAAATCATAGCCACGCGACGGATCACCTGCTTTATCACCCGGCAGATCCGGTCCTTCGCGCCCTGGTGCAGGATGCAAAAAGTCTGGTACTGATCGACGACGAAGCCACCACCGGTAATACTTTCATTAATCTGCTGAAAGCCTTGCGTGCTGACGCCGGGCTTTCGCAGCTTGAACGCGTGGTGACCGTCACGCTGACCGACTGGAGCGGCAACGCCATTGAGGCCAATTGCCCTCTGCCGGTCACGCCGGTTTCTCTGGTGCAAGGCGACTGGCACTGGGAAAAGAGACCGGATGCGCCGGTTCCGGTCATGCCCGCCGTTAACGTCACCGCCACCGGCAGCGTCGCCATCACCGGCAAACAGAGCTGGGGCCGCCTGGGGATGGCGATTCCTGCGCGCGATCTGGGTAAAGCGATCACCGCTGCTGCTGGCGAAAAAGTGCTGGTGCTCGGTTCGGGTGAATTCGTCTGGGAACCGCTGCTGCTGGCGGAGCGCCTTGAAAAGTCGGGGGCTGACGTGAAATTCAGCTGCACGACCCGCTCACCGATTTCTACCGGTTATGCCATCCAATCTGCTATTGCTTTTACGGACAACTACGGGCTCGGCATTCCAAACTTTGTCTATAACGTGGCGCATCAGCGTTTCGACCGCATTCTGTTGTGTGTGGAAACGCCTGCGGACAGTGTGGATCCTGCCCTGCTCGATGCCCTGAAAAAAGTGGCAAATACCGTTGAGGTAGTGGTTTATGAAGGTGAGTCTGTATGAATAAGCCGGTGGTTTTTTCCGATCTGGACGATACGCTGTTTCAGACGCGCCGTAAGATGGTCGATGAACTGGCGCTTGAGCCGTTCCGTCCGGGCGCGTTGGATCGTTCAATGTCCGCGCGCAGCTTCATGACCGAAGAACAATCCATGCTGGTGGACTGGCTGCTTGAACATGCTGATTTTATCCCGGTCACCGCACGCGGCACGGAAGAAATTGGCCGGGTGACCATTCCGTTCAGCTCATGGGCGATTGCCACCCATGGCGCAGTGATCCTCACCCCGCAGGGTGAACCGGATGAAGAGTGGAAAGCGCATATGCTGGACAGTCTGGCGGCCTACCGTGAGCGCCTGATCTCTATGCAACAGGGCATCACCGAACTGATGGAAGAGCGCAAGATCAGCGGCTGGGCGCGCATTAATTACGAATACGGCGACACGCCGGTGTATCTGGTGATGAAGCACACTGACAGCACGCGCCTCGAAGAACTCTACGCCATCGGCGACGAGATCGAAGCCACGTTCCCGACGGAAGGTTTTTACATTCACCGCAACAGCAACAACATTGCGTGGCTGCCGACGCCGGTCGAAAAAGGTCTGGCGACGCAGTTCCTGCTGAAAAAATTGCGGGAAGAACGCGGTGTGTTCCCGGTCATCGGGCTGGGTGACAGTCTGAGCGACCATCGGTTTATGAAACTCTGTAACTGGTTTGGCATGCCGCAACAGAGCCAGTTCGCTGAGAAGATCAGCCAGCACATCTTCGGGGAGAAATAATATGCAGCCTTTTACTCCTTTTTCCGGCTCATATCTGCCGGAAGACGTGCATTTTCTGTTAACGCCGGTGGAAATGGAAATGACGCCGGTTGATCAAAAAGAACGGCTGATTCAGTCCGGTGAAAAACATTATTCCGAGATGCTGAGTCAGGAACCGGAGCCAACTGCGTGGCATCTGGACTTATTTTCCCGCGCACTGGATCAGGGCGCGGTTCGCCTGGCGAAAGAAGTGGTGATGCTGGCCAAAGCGCTGGTCGCCCGGTTTGGCGATACGCCGGTGGTGCTGGTCAGTCTGGTGCGTGCCGGTGTGCCGCTGGGTGTCATGTTGCAGCAAACCCTGCGGGCAATGGGTAAACAGTCTCACCATTACGGCGTAAGCATAATCCGTGACCGTGGCATCGACGAAACAGCGATGGACTGGATTGAAACGCAACACGGCACCGAAGGCATCGTGTTTGTCGATGGCTGGACCGGCAAAGGTGCGATCACTGGCGAACTGCGCCGCTCGCTCGCCTCCCGCAGCGGTTATCCGCAGGATCCGCGACTGGTGGTATTGGCCGATCCGTGCGGCGTTTCCTGGCTTTCCGCCAGCGACGACGACTGGCTAATCCCGTTTGGCATCATGGGCGCACCGGTTTCCGGGCTGATTTCACGCTCGATCTGGTCATCTACTGGGCTGCATGGCTGCGTGAAGTGCGATCATCTGAGCCAGTTCGAATGCAGCCGCCTGCTGGTCGATACCGTGGCAGATTGTCGCAATTCACTGGATCTCGGCGCTATCCCTTCCAGCCAGTGGCTACCCCAAGATTACGTGCATCTGAAAACCCAGAGCGAACAGGTGATTTCGTCCCTCGCCGCAGAATACGACATTTCAAGCATCAACCGGATCAAACCGGGTATTGCCGAGGCCACGCGCGCCGTGCTGCGCCGCGTGCCGGAACACGTTCTGGTGCGATCCGTGAACGATCCGGACGTTGCGCTGCTGGTCTATCTGGCACGTGAAAAAAACATCACCATCACTGAAGTCGGTGACCGCATCGGCCAGTACCGCGCCGTCACCATTATCAAAAAGGTTCACTGATGACAAAGAGACTATCTCCCTACCGGCTGGGCGCCACGCTTTACATGCCCGCCACCCGTAACGATATTGCGGGCAGCATTCTGAATAATGAAATCGACGGATTACGTTCTATCGTGATCTGTCTGGAAGATGCGGTCAGTGACGCAGACGTGCCTGCGGCATTGCAAAATCTTCGTCAGGTTTTGGTCGAGCTGAAATCCGCAAAGGACGCCGGTCTGGGCGCTGACTGGCCGCTGGTATTTATCCGTCCGCGGGACCCTGAGATGGGTAAGTTTCTCACCGCCACGGCAGATCTCACCCCTGCTGACGGGCTGGTATTACCAAAGTTCACGCTGGAATCGCTGCCGGTCTGGTGGGACATCATGAAAAACACGCACCTGTGCATGATGCCGACGCTGGAAACCGAAGATGTGTTTGACGTGATGCAAATGCGCAAGCTCGCGACAGCGCTGCTGGAGCATCCGTGTCATTCCCGTATTATCGCGCTGCGCATCGGCGGTAATGATCTGATGAACGTGATTTCTTTGCGCCGTCCACGCAACCTCACGCTCTATGACAGCCCGATGGGTTATGTGATCAAAATGCTGGTCGCAGTGTTTGGCTCGCGTGATTTCGCCCTGACCTCTCCGGTGTGTGAGCACATTGACGATCACGACGTAATGGAAAAAGAGCTGGCGCTGGATATGGCCCACGGGCTGGTGGGCAAAACGGCTATTCATCCGAATCAGATCGCCAAAATCGAACGTGCGCTGATGGTCACGTCTGCCGATCACGCCGATGCGCTGCGCATTCTGAACTCCAGTCAGGCGGTCTTTAAATCTCAGGGCGCGATGTGTGAACCTGCGACCCATCGTCGCTGGGCAGCCCGCGTGCTCGAACAGGCGCAAATTTACGGCATTGCGCAGGAGGAAACACAGGATGGTGTGCGGTTTTTCACGGCCAACCATCTGAATTAAGACGTTTCACACAGATTCATTTACATGATGTTGAACATAGACCTGATAGGATTTTCAGCCCTGCAGGCGCCATGGAAAGGTAATTAGAGGGATGCTAATGATAAATAAGCATATTTTCCATGCACCATCGCCCATTAAACGACGACAGGCACTGACTAATCATGCAACTCAGTACACGACAAGCACGTATTTTCCGACTGGCACAATTGCTTGGTGCCGGACACCCCGTGTCGGCGACCAAAATTTTCACCGAGCTTGCCTGTTCCGAACCCACGCTGACCCGGGCTTTAAAGCAAATACGCGAAACCTATTCGGCTGAGATTAAATACAGTAAGGCGACACACTCTTATCAGCTCACCGGACAAGGTACGCTGGATAAAAAAGCTTTACGTCAGATGACTCAGGCACTTCAGTCCAGTGAGGATCATAAAAGCGGGCAGGCCGTCAGCCATGTGTCGCTGGATAAAGAAAAGAAGAAGCCGGTTTCGCTCTCGCTACGTATGTCTGTTTTGCGAAAAATTGATCGGCTGGCAATGCTGGTGGAGACTTCGCGCAGTGACGCCGTCGAAATGCTGGTTGATCGCTGTATCGCTGATGTCATGAAAGACTTGCGCCAGCCGCAAAGTATTGCGCAAAAATAGCCCGAACATTTTCTGTGTCGTTCCGGCATCTGACCGGAACGACAGGATATTGCATTACAACATCACTTTCGCCGCCATTTCCCGGCTGTAATCCCGGCTGGCATCCACCAGCACGCGGGTGTAATCCTGTTCAATATCACCGCGCAGCAGCGCGTCGGTTTCCAGGGTTTCGAGGATTTTACCGAACTTCATCACCGCAACGCGCTGGCAGAGATGGGCTATAACCCCCAAATCATGCGTCACCATCAGATACGTCAGCCCTTCCTCTTTCTGAAGATCGAACAGCAAATTGAGAATTTCCGCCTGCACTGACACATCCAGCGCCGACGTTGGTTCGTCGAGCAGCAATACGCGCGGTTTGAGGATCAGCGCACGCGCGATGGCGACGCGCTGACGCTGACCGCCGGAAAGCTGATGCGGATACCGGCTACGGAACCCACGATTCAGGCCGACTTTTTCAAGAATAGTGTTAATGCGTTGATCGCGCTGATCGATGCGGTGAATTTGCAACGGCTCTTCCAGAATGTCACCGATGGTATGGCGCGGATGCAATGAACCGTACGGATCCTGAAACACCATCTGCACCAGACGGCAGCGGTCGCGGCCAATCTTATGCTCCAGCTGTTGCCCGTCGATTTCCAGTCCACCCTTCCAGTGAGTGAACAACCCCGCCAGACATTTCAGCACCGTCGTTTTACCTGAACCGGATTCGCCCACCAGCCCGAAAATCTCCCCCTCGCGCACGGCAATGTTCACGTCGGTCAGCACCTGTGTGGTTTTCGCCCCCTCACCAAACGTCAGGTTCAGATTACGAACGTCGATCATGGTTTTTACTGACATTTCAGTCTCCTTAATCGGTCAGCCAGCTGGCCTGACGTTGCATTACCGGCAGCGGATAACGGCGGTTATCCATGTCCGGCAGCGCATTCAGCAAGCCGCGCGTGTAAGGGTGTTGCGCATTATCGAGATCGGTCGCAGCGATGGACTCCACCACCCGGCCGGCGTACATCACCAGTACGCGGTCGCAGAAACTGCGCACCAGGTTGATGTCGTGACTGATAAAAATCAGCCCCAGACCGCGTGTTTTCACCAGATCATCAAGCAGCTCCAGCACCTGTAAACGCACGGAAACGTCAAGCGCCGACGTCGGTTCATCGGCAATCACCATTTCCGGGTCGGTGATAAGCATCATGGCGATCATGATGCGCTGCCCCTGCCCGCCCGAAATCTCGTGCGGATACAGGCCGTACACGCGTTCCGGGTCGCGAATACGTACCACGTCGAGCATGTTCAGCACTTTGCGTTTGGCATCCTGATACGAGCAGGCATGGTGCGAACGCCAGGCTTCGGCTATCTGGTCGCCGACGCACAGCACCGGATTCAGCGAGTATTTCGGATCCTGCATAATCATCGAGATGCGCTTGCCGCGCACCTGACGCATCTGCTTCGGCGTGGCGTTCAGCAAATCCACATCGCCGAACTGCATCCGTTCGGCAGTGATTTTGGCTTTCGCCGGATGCAGCTGAAGCAATGCGCGCCCGACGGTAGATTTTCCCGAACCGGATTCACCGACAATCGCCAGTTTTTCACGCCCGAGCTGGAAGGACACGCCGCGCACCGCCTGCGTGACCTGACGACCATTCACAAAGCTGACGTGCAGATCGCGCACGTCGAGTAACGCCGGAGCGTCAGTCATTTCGGGGATCGAGGATGTCACGCAGGCCATCTCCTAAAAAGTTGAACGCAAGGCTGTTAATCAGGATCGCCAGACCGGGGATCGTTGCCACCCACCAGCACTCCATCATGTAGGTACGGCCACTGGAAATCATTGCGCCCCATTCAGGATCCGGTGGTTGCGCACCGAGTCCAAGAAAGCCGAGACCGGCAGCAGTCAGGATAATGCCCGCCATATTCATGGTGATTCGGATGATCACCGACGGCAGACACAGCGGCACAATGTGACGCCACAGCACCCGCAGCGGAGACGCCCCTTGCAAACGTACCGCCGAGATGAAATCGGCCTGACGCAGCGAGAGGGTTTCGGCGCGCGCAAGACGTGCAATCGGCGGCCAGGCGGTCAGCGTAATCGCGATCACCACGTGTTCCAGCCCGGGACCGAGGGCGGCGACAAAAGCCAGCGCCAGCACCAGGCTCGGGAAAGAGATGAAAATATCGGTCACGCGCATCAGCACCATGTCGGTTTTACCGCCGAAATATCCGGCTGTGACGCCGAGCAGCAAACCCAGCGGGCCGACGGTCACCGACACCAGCAGTACGATGTACAGCGTGATCCGCGAGCCGTACACCAGACGGCTAAAAATGTCGCGGCCAAATTCGTCGGTGCCGAACCAGTGCGCCGCCGAAGGCGGGCTCAGCGCATTGTTTAAATCCTGTACCAGCGGATGGAACGGCGCGATCCACGGTGCGAACAGCGCCACAATCATCAGCACCAGCACAATCGCCCCACCGATGGCGGTCAGCGGATTGCACGCCATCTGCCACAAGAAATGGCCGATGCGGCCAAACGCCCGTTTCACGCGCTGACGTTTTTCATCGCCCGCGCTGAGCGTCACAGAATCGAGGGAAATCGTCATACTTTTGTCCTCGGGTCAAAGACCTGGTACAGCAGGTCAGAGAGCAAATTCAGCACCACGAAAATCATGCCGACCACCAGCACGCAGCCCATCACCGCGTTCATGTCACCCAGCATCAGGCTGCTGGTGAGATACGAACCGAAGCCCGGCCATGAGAAGACGGTTTCGATCAGTACCGCGCCTTCGAGCAGTGAGCCGTAGGCCAGCGCCACCACGGTCAGCAGCTGAACGAGAATGTTGCGAAACGCATGGTTCCACAGCACATCCCATTCGCTCAGGCCTTTAACGCGGGCGGTGATGATAAATTCCTGCGAGAGCTGCGCCAGCATAAAGCTGCGGGTCATGCGGCTGATGTAGGCCAGCGAATGAAAACCGAGCAGTGACGCGGGCAGGATCAGGTGATTGAGCGCGTTGCGAAACACCTCCCAGTTACCGGCGATCAGTGAATCAATCAGCATGAAACCGCTGTGCCGCGTCACCTGTCCGTCAAGGCTGAAATCCAGACGCCCCGCGCCGCCCACCCATCCGAGCCAGGCGTAAAACACCAGCAGCCCCATCATCCCGACCCAGAAAATCGGCGTGGAATATCCGGCCAGACTGATGATGCGCACCACGTAATCCGCGACGCTGTTACGTTTCGCCGCCGCCAGCACGCCCAGCGGAATGCCGACGCCCGCGCCGAGAATGATCGCCAGCGTCGCCAGCTCCATGGTTGCCGGAAAGACGCGGACAATGTCCTGCGTCACCGGTTTACCGGTCAGCAGCGCATTACCGAAATCACCCTGCGCCAGCCCGGAAAGATAGATGCCAAACTGCGTCCACAGCGGTTTGTCGAAGCCGAGCTGGTGATAGACCTGCTGATAGGTGCTGTGGTCGGCGTCCGGCCCGACAATCGCCAGTACCGGATCCACCGGCATCACGCGGCCAATGAAAAACGTCAGCAGCAACAACCCGAACAGGGTTACGGCCACCTGCACCAGCCGTTTACCGATGCGTCCGGCAGGAATGTTCGCGTACCAGGTTTGCGTTTGCGTGGTCATAACCCTTTACCTCCGGCTGAAGGATCAGTTGCCTGACTTTCATCTTTATAAACGTCACGCAGGAAAGTGGTGGCGGAAGGATGCGGCAGGTAATTTTTGACGTCCTTGCGCACCACGATGGAATCCACCATTTGCGACAGCGGCACCAGCGCCGGGATCAGCGCGTCGTAGCGTTCCTGAATCGCGAAGTAATCCTGCTTTTGCTTTTCCGGATCGCGTTCAAGCAGCGCCTGATCGATATCCGTATTCAGCTGTTTATCGTAAAAACCGGTGCGCCACCCCTGGAAATTGGTCAGGCGCGCAGCGTCATTGTTATCGGGGTTGTAAACCAGCGCCCGCAGGCTTGAATGCGGATGCGGTTCCACACCGCTGCCGCCGCGCCCGACCAGCATGTCGAACTTGCGCTCGCGCATCGCACCGTAAATCTGGTTACCGGTGCCGGTAACGATTTTGGCGCGAATCCCGGCCTGCATCAGCGTGGACTGCACCGCAATGGCAATGTTGAGGAAGGGTTGATCGGCCAGCACCCGCAGCGTGGTGTCAAAACCGTCAGGGTAACCGGCTTCCGCCAGCAGCGTTTTGGCGCGTGGAATATCCAGTTTATAACCCGGATCCGGCAGCGTAGCAGGCATCCCGACCTGAATCGGTCGTTGGTGCACAATGCCGTAACCGTTCATCAGCGCTTTGCCGATACCCTGATAATCAATCAGATAGCGTACCGCTTCGCGCACTTTAGGATTGGCAAAATGCGGCTCCTTCATGCTCATTGCCACGTAATAAATGGTGCCTTTTTTCACCGTATCGACGGTCATCGCAGGATCGTGACTCAGAGCGGTGACGTCAGACACCGCCATATTATTGGCGATATCCAGATCGCCTTTTTCGATCATCAGACGCAGGGTCTGAGATTCCTGAAAATGACGGAACACCACGCGGGAGAGACGCGGTTCGCCGCGCCAGTACTGCGGATTGCGACTCATGTTCAGCACATCTTTCGCCTGCCAGCTGTCGAGGCGAAACGGCCCCGAACCGGCTTCGTTGGTGGTCAGCCAGCGGTTGCCCCAGTCGCCGTTAACTTCATGCGCCTTAACGGTTTTGCTGTCCAGCGCCACCACGCTGCCGAGCGCGGCCAGTGAGTAAATCACCAGTTTTGGATCGTTCGGTTTAGGCAGCTGAATTTCGACAATGCCCGGTGACGGCGTGCGCACCATCTCATCGACATTCTTTTTGGTGAAACCGTAAGATTTCCACACCGATGCCTGCGCCAGATTCAAGTGCAGGATCCGGCGCATCGACCACACCACGTCATCCGCGGTGACCGGATTGCCGGAGTGGAATTTCACGCCGTCGCGCAGATGGAATGTGATCAGATCCCGCGCATCGTTCACTTCCCATGAGGTCGCCAGCGCCGGGCGGACGTTGGTCAGCTCCTGCGGATCCAGCTCAATCAGCGGGTCATACAGATTCACCACAATGCCGACGATGTCATTCCCGGTCATGGCAGCCGGATCGAGCGTCAGCAGGTTGTTCATGTTCATGCCGATAAGCAGCTGGTCGGGGGGCGTTTTTGCCTGTACCGCCCCGCCGCTTACCGTGAGCAGGAGCGCGAGGATCCACGCCCCGAAGGGTGTGCCTGTGTTCATGATGTACCTTCCGGGTAGAGTCAGAGGTTTATTATTTTTTTCTGCCCGCAGGTCAGTCTCGGCTGACGGTATGGGTTTCTATGTACTCAAAATTAATGTCCTCTCCAAGGCCGGGGCGATTCGAAAGATGTACAAAACCTTGCTCATCCATCGGGTCAACGATGCTGTTGAGATACGCAGCGGGTTCGTCGTATTCAAGGAACGGATGCAACAGGCCGCGTTCGTACCAGCGACAGTTACGGATTGCGCCGACCACCGCCAGACTTGCCGCGCCGTTGCCATGAACTTCGCAGTCCATACCGAACGCTTCCGCCAGACTGGCGACTTTCATGCATGGCGAGATCCCGCCGACGCCGTTCGCTCCGGCGCGTAAAATGTCGCAGGCTCCGGCTTTTACCCAGTCCGCACGGCTGTGATGTTTACCGCCCAGGCTTTCCGGCCCAATGACGTCGATCGACAGGTTTTCCGCCAGCCAGGCGTAAGACGCCATGCTCTCTTCTTCCATCGGCTCTTCGAACCACGCGAAGTTGAGTTTTTCCAGCGCTTTGCCGATGGTCAGCGCCTGACTGCGGCTGTACCAGTGGTAGGCAGTTTACCTTTAAATAAATAATTGTTTTATAATGAATTTAATTAGTTTTCTCTAATTAATTGGCAAACAATTCTTACCACGTATTCTCATGTATTTGCAGGAAAAAAAATTAGTTTTGCAGAAGGGATTTTTGGAAGATTGTTTATTTCTATGCGGAGGCGATCTAGCATAAACGTCCGGGGGTTCAAATCCCCCCAGCTCCACCAATTTAGATAGGACAGTGGCAGGACAAGCTCATAAAAACCAGTAACTTATGAGCGGAGTTAAGACCCAGCGCTGACACCATCTAGACAGAAAAGGATACGTAAAAGATACGCGGCTCCTTCTGTTAAGAGAACCTCTGCCACCAGCAGAGGTTTTTTTTCGTCTTAAATGCACGGAGTGTCGTCGAACACATCATTCCTGGCATCGTAGATGATATGCGTCACCACCCCCTCGATCACCAGCTCGTCATCTGTGAATGCTTCGCCGAACTCAATGAAGACGTTCTTGTCTGCCAGTGACTCCAGCCCGCGACGCAGGATTGTTACCAGCCTCCACACATCCATTTCTCCGTTGATTTGTGCCAGCAGCAGATTACCGTCGACCGGTTTGATTGCCGGGTCTATCAGCAGCATCGTGCCGGAGTTGATATGCTTCCCATGGTACCGCTCTGCGATGTACAGGCGAGATGCCGGGCCGGTGCAGTTACAGACTTTGTTCAGGTCGATACGTGATTCAACGTAGTCACTTGCTGGTGATGGAAATCCCATGATCTCTCCTTATTTTACGTAGCCCATGTTTTTCAGAAAATAGCGCTTACTCTCGCCCTCTTGATCCGAGTAGTCCCGGAAGAATCCCTGATAGTGCGTTATCCATTCATTAGCTTCACGTAATGACCAGAAGTGGTTTACCTTCGCCAACTCAGCAACAAATCGCTCAGTTGTGACAACCTGTCCTTTCCTGGGATCCTGCGTGACGCTTCTAATAAAAGCGCCTTTGATATCGGAATATTTGGGCATACGCACCTCACAAAATACTGTTTATGCATACAGTATAATCATGTGGAACGCGGACTGAAAAGTCCGATCAGCCACATTTCTTTTAGGTTGCTGATCGGAAAGAGAAGAAAGTTATGTGGTCAGGCCCGCGTCTTGAGAATCGAAATATGACTGAGCCTGTTCGATTTCTTTGTGGAAAAGGGAATCCTGCGGCATTTGAACCCTTACTGAAACAAACTGATCCGAAGGTATATCAATAGGATCTCCATCCTGATAACCCTCAATATTATTCCTTGCAAAAGCTGGGGCATTAGGATGCTCGCGATGGTAGGTTTTCACTGTCACCGAACCGTCGGCTGATACATCATAATCCAGCCAGATATGTGGCAAGCCATTCTTATCCTTGGGTAGCTCGAAACCACCGTCTATCCCGCCCCAGGCCGCATCTGAATTCAGTCCTGAACATCCTTCAATGAGATATTCTCCCTTTGCCACGCGCGTGACGCTGCAACCTCTCGCCTCCTCACTCACGTCTGTTCGGCCATCACTGAAAAGTTTAACAATAGGTGAGGCTTTCTTGATAAATCCGTTGGTGTCTACGGTTGTGGTGAAGTTATCCCAAAGGTAACGATAAACGGCAACACCTACGTTGCCGTAACCTCCCAATACCGAGATAGGAGAACTGCCAACGTGTGGAACGGTGATGTGAAGCCAGGTATCGCTTACTTTTGCAAATAGACAAGCGGCGTTCTGCAACGTGTTAAAGTTTGTTCCAGTAATAGCGGTATTATTCCGTACAACACCCAACTGATAAGGAGCCTTTAGTCCGTTAATATAGTTATCGATATTATTTTGATTAACGACAATGCCAGTATTTACCCCATCAATTCCAAATCCTACTTTAGCGCCTCCCACCGAAGTCGCACCGGTTCCACCCTGGTTGACAGGTACTGCACCAGACACTTTTGTTGCCGCATTGTTGGCCAGATAATTCCACGAAGGGCCAGTAAAATTGGAACCATCTGGAAGCGTTACCGTCATATTGCCCGAATTACTGTAGACTTGCTGCCAGTTAGCCTTGTCGAGATTAAGACCACGAATGGCTTTCGCCACATCGGCTGCAACCTGCGCGGTTATGCCGACAAGTGTGGCATTTGGTACAGCTGTCCATGCGTTACCGGTGGCGGTTGGTCCGCCATATGGGGTGATTAACGTTAATGATGTTGCTGATGCTGTTGCCTTGACCCCCAAGGTATAAGTCACACCGCCGACAATAACGACGATAAAGTCGTTTGCTTTTAAGTCGGTGGTAAACACGGTTCCGGTACCCGACACGGTTGCAGAGTTATTGGTTAATGCGATGGTTCCTGCCGACATGTTTTGCTCCAGGCATAAAAAAACCCGCCGGAGCGGGTTTAGATGATTAGGGTTGTATCATTTATCGCACGTTGTGCGGATGAAATTAGTTTTACTGACCCAGCGCCAGCCGAACGGATCGCCAGCCTGATACTGAGTTTGATTAGCGACCTGACGGACACCATAAATCTGCACCGACGTTTCTTGCCCGCCGATGAGTGCCGTACCACTACAGACGGGTTGCTGCTTATCAAGGATGCCTGAGCACCCGGAGACCAAAGCCGCCAGACCAATTACCATCATAATTTTTGTCATTTTTCTGTCCCTTGAATATTGATACCAGAACGATAACAACGATATTTATGACTGGATAATTGGTTTAATAGATCAATTACTTGAAATTGATCGTTGAAAACGATCGTTTATCACAATCCATTGATTAGTAAGCAGATACATCGAGCGCGTATATCAAATCGTTTGAGTTTGCATAGCCAACATTCTCGAGCTGATCACCTCCCGGACTGACTGTCTGTGTAGAGGATATTCGCGTGGTTGATCCGTTGAAGTACGCATAGGTCTGAATGGGTGACTGGAAAGGGCGCGTTGTGCCCCCAGAATGAATGACGCCTACCATTAAACCAGTCATCTGCGGCATTACCGCGTAATTTCCGCTGAGCGTGGTATCGATGTTGTACCCAAGGTTGGCTGGATTGCCTGGCGTTCCTACCGCAATGGGCGGATTCATGACCTTGGTTTCGTTAGTCAGTATGCATTGCCCTTGAGCATTGTTTATCGCTATCCCCCAGGCCGGTTTAGGCTGGGGAATGACGATGCCAAAAATATAAACGGTGACGTTCCCTACACTGCCGCCAGCAAGCCTGCCTACCGTAAGTGTGTATACACCACTATTATTACTCAGCCTTCCATAAACACCGGTTACGTCAGACTTGAAGGCGACAACAAAGGGGCTGGACACGGACACGACTAAATTAATATCGCCGCCACCCCCACCAAAATTGTACACATTCTTTGAGACCAGACTCATTGGCGTCGTGTCTGGTGTTGAGAACGGAATGCCGTACTCATCGACCAATATTGCCCCGTAATTTGCCATGTCATTGCTTCACTAAGTAGACGATCAGCCAACCCTCAGCTGCCGTGAATGTACCGGTTGAATAATCTGCACCAGCGCTCGAAAGCGAGACGCCGGTCGTTGTCGTGGTTATTTTTCTTCGGGCTGATGAAAGCTCTGCTCCCATGACTGGCGACTGCATCGCTTCTACTTTGTAACCAGACGGAACGGCGTAGGACCACGCCCCGGATACCTGGTCTTTAGAGAGATAGACCGATCCCAATATCAGGATCTTTACTAAACCCGTATTATTCGGCGTTCCCGAGGCGCTCCATGTTTGAATCCCATAGTTAGCCAATTAGAATACTCCTGTCAGCTCACCAATTTGGACTCGCAGTACGCCGCTGGAATCAGCGACACTGATCGTCGTGTTAGTGGTTTTCATCTTGCCGCCGGAACCAGAACCATAATTAACTAAAGTACCGCCCTTATCCAAACGCCAGCCTGTAACGCCTGCCACATAGTTATTCGACTGGATGTAATCGCCGATCATCGCGTTAGTGATCCAGCCATTGCCGATAAAACCCTGAGAGATGAATACCTGGCCGTTTTGTACTGTGAAGGGAGAATAAATATTGTTTCCATTACCGCTGGCAATAACAAATTTATCTGCATTGATGGCAACACGGGTATCAACCGTTGAGCCATTGATAGTGACCGCTACAGACAGGCCCGCGTCATAATTAACGCCACCATATTTAAGACCTGTTTTCAGCGTGTAAATAGCTGACCCACCTGATGCATCCGCGTATGCGGTAAACTTCTCCTGCAGCGCTGCTTCCGTTTTATCGAAATTTGCGATGACATCCGTTTCAAGCTGGGCAACTGAGGACTCCGCATCAGCGGCCACTTTTTGTGCCTGTATGATCCCAGCTTTATTTTCACCATACTGCGCCCATTGCTGATTCACTATATCGTAAGTCGCTAAAACATCTTGCAAAATGGCTTCTGGGCTTGTCTGCAGGGGCGCTAAAAGGGCTTTTCCATCTTCAGAATTAATGAAATCTTCAATAACATCTCCGAGAATCTCATCGGCATCAGCATTACTCGCGCCCCCAACAAAACTAGTCCAGTCACCCGTATTCCCGATGCGGTCAACAAGCCGTGCACGATACCATCGCCTCACCCCTGCCGGCATCGGGCCATGCTGATAGCTAACACCAGGATAAGGAACATAGGCGAGAAATTGCGGGTTAAGTCCGTCAGCGGTCGTGGTCACTTCAATTTCGGTATAAGCCGTATCGCCGCTGCCCGCTGGAAATGCCCAGGTCACGTTGATATTCCAGACGACGTTATCGCTGGCGAGCAGGTTTGTCGGCGTTCCGGGTTTACCCACTTTGCCGTTCAGCGTGGTTGAATCCGCGTATCCCCAAGGAGAGGACACATCGACTGCGTTGATCGCCCGAACGCGCACGTCGTACACGCCCGCATAAATTCCCTGAACGGTAAAACCCTGCGCGCTGGTCTTACCTACGTTAACCCAGTCGCCGTTGTCTTTGCGCCACTGCGCGGTGTAATTGATCGCCCCTTCCACTTTGTCCCAAGACGCCTGCAGCGAAGCGACGGTAAGCCCCTGCGCGATATGGTCAACTTCTGTGACCACGATATTTGCCGGTGCCTTCATCACGTTGGTTGGCGTGACAGTGATCGGTGCTGAATCGACTTTCACCCCATCATCGATGTAACGGTATTTATTCGGGTCGTGCTGCACGCCCGCAATCGTGAACGTGCCATCGTCATTCGATGAGATTGACGTGATACGAAAGTATTGAATCGCTAAGTTATCGCTGTCGATGGCCCACACGGCGCCGCTCACCGGCGTCATGCGGTAGGCTGTGGCAACGGTGAACGTTTTCTTATCGGCGCTGACGCCGCTGATCGTCCGGGTTTGCGCTGTTCCATCGGGCAAATTCACTACCAGACGGTCGCCGATGCCGTAGTCCGCTGCCCGGTCAACGGTAATGTTTTTGCCGTTAACCGCACTGATGCGTCCGCCGTTGGCTTTCCCGGCTCTGAACGGGTCAGCGATGCCAATAATTTCTGCCGGCATGGGAATATAACCGTCCAGCCCAACGCCAAAGGACACGGTGCCGTCTTTCGCATTGGACAGGATCACCCAGCGCCCACGGCGGTGCGCCTCACTTTGTGAAGTGCAACCTATCGCGGTCAGCTGGGTTTCATTCCAGTTATATCGGGCGACAAGGTCAGGCTCATAAACACTTTCGATGGTGTCTGAATAGTGATTTATTGGATCTGACCAACTGACCTGGCAGGAAGAAAAGCGGTTTTTATAGGAGCCACCGGCATACGTAAACATGCCTTCGATTACGTTCGAACTGTGGTAGGTAAAATCCACATCGTCCTGTGGGACGTCGGCGCGCACGAAAATCTGGTCGTTCCCCCAGAAGGTAATGCCCCGGAAGATGGCGGCCAGATCCCGCAACACGGTGTAGGCATCCTGCTGGCTCTGGATGAACACGTTGCAGGTAAAGCGTGGTTCTGTGCCACCGGCGCCGTCTGACACTGCCGCGTCGCAGTATTGGGCGATGCTGTACAGCTCCCATTTGTCGATCATGGTCGCGTCTACGCGGTTACCCATGCCGTATATTTCATCGAGCACCAGGTCGTAAAAAATCCACGCGGGGTTATTGCTGTAGGCGATTTTGAAATCACCCGACCATGTTCCGCTGTAGGTTCTGGTCACTGGGTCATAGGTGGTCGGTACCCGGATCAGTTTGCCCTTTGGCTTGCAGGTGGTTTTCGGCACGCTGCCGTTAAACTGGCTGGAGTCGAGCTCGACATATAGAAGCGCGGTATTCGGATAACGTAGCTTGCTGTCGATGACCTCAGCAAAGGAAAACACCTTGAAGGCGTTTATCAGCTTGGTTGAGGTCGAGTCTGGGGTGATGCGGCGCACGCGGATTGTCCAGCCTGACGCCGAGTCAGGTAGATCGATGCGATGGTCACGCTGATATTCTGACGTTGTTTTTCCGTCAAACTTACCGTTGACGACCGTTTTATACGCCGCACCGTCGACAGAAAGGTCGATGGCATATTCCGTGACAGTGCCGACCATGTCGCCGTTGTCTTTGTACTGGTACTGAATCGGCAGGCTCAGCTTGATCCGGATCGCATCGAGCGTCAGGTTTGAGAATTGCCGGGTCCAAGGCGTGGAGGCTTTTACCTCGATGCCCACCGAGGATTCGTTATCAATTTCAGGCATGCCCTGCAGGTAGGTCTGATCCTGCGTGCCTTTACGGTAATCCCACTTCACGCCGGTGAAATTATAGGTGCCGTCATCGTTCGCCAGCGGGGTATCGTTAAGGAAGATTTGCTGCGCGACCAGGTCACCCTGAATTTCACCCTCAGATAGAGCGAGAACCATTTTAAGCTTCGCTTCGGACAACAGATCATCGGCCTGCTCGACCGGCGTATGGGCACTGCCGCCACCGCCTTTCGCACCCTGAATAATGGTTTCACCGTCAAGAAGTCGCATATTTCACCTATAAAAAAACCCGCAGAAGCGGGTTAATTGGAGATTGTATTTTGTTTACTGCTGATCGCTGGAGAAAATCCCCGCGCTGATGATTGCGCCGCCGATTTCACGCTGGCCGTAAAGCAGCGGCACAGGGTAGCCCATTGCCACCGTATTCACCGGCGCGCCGAATGCGTAGTTTGCTTTGTTGTCAGAGTCAGACGAAGCCCCAACGTTAAAGCTGGGCTGTGGCGTGAGCATCTGCACCACGCCGCCGATGGTCATACTAAGACCAATACCCACCAACGCGGTTGTTGTGCCGGCTACTGCTGCCGCACTGTATCCGGCTGCGGACGCCCATGCAGCGAACGAAGCGCCAGCCGTAAAGAAGGCGGCCACTAGGGCAACAGCGCCGATCACGATCTGGAGTGTCCCCGCCCGCTTCGCCCCTTCAATCACCGGCACCATTGTGTACTCGGTCGCCGCCGCGGACATGTCGAACTCCTCAAGCGAGATGTTGTTCTTGCCGCTGTAGAAAGCGAACTTCACCCCGTTGAGATGGGCGTTTGAAACGTACTTTTTGAATCCCTTCACCTGGGAGCACATCGCGCGCAAAAACTCGTTGATGTCCGCCACGTGGAAACGGTGAACCCTGCCGAATTTCTTTCCGATTGCGCCTTTGAGCGTCATGGTCTTAAGCATTAACTAACTCCTTACGACGGACGACGCGAACCGTCCGATCCCGGTAATATTTGCCGTATGGAACGCGGGCAGAAAGGTTGCCGAACATGTGGTGAACCATGATGTTATCACCGAGATAAATCGCCGCGTGATTGGTCACCGGTGCCTGAACGCGCATCATGATCATATCGCCAGGCTGCATGCTGCTGGCATCAATCTCAACGAACCCTTCAGCCTGCCAGTTATCGTCATAGAGATTTTCTTTCCCGTCGACCCACCACTCACGGTCAACCGAGTAATTATTTACGGCAATGCCGTGCTCCATCCGGTAGTAGTCCATGATGAGTGACCAGCAGTCAGCATGGCCCAACACCCAGCGGCGGCCAGCAAGCTCGCGATCGCCGCGCGGTGACAGCGTACAAAAGTCACCGTCCGGCCACGACATGATCCCCCACTCCACGCCGGAGTGGTCACACTGGATGCGGTCCATTTCTGACGGCACCAGCTGCACCACATCGGGGTGGGAGTGGATCACCATGATGACGTCCCCGACCTCGGTCGCCGCCAGATAATCATCCGGCGACAGCGTGAAGGTTTCAGCTGCGTTTTCGGCGATGTTACGACAGGGAATAAAACGCTGGCCGGTGCCGGTTTCGACGATCAGCCCACAGGCCTCGTTCGGATACTCGGCGGCCACGTGCGCCCGTATTTCGCTGATAAGTTTTTTTCGCATGATTATCTCCCCTGCAGGTTAGCCGCCGGAAAGCCGCCGAAAGGTAGCGGATTTTCGGTGCCCAACCGCAACTTGCAATCCGACATCCGGCCGCCGCACACATCCAGCGCGGGATTACTCGTCGGCGTGCCGTCTTTCAGAAAGTAGTTAGTGCCGCTGTAATCGCAGCCGGTCCCCGTTCGATACCATCCACGCATGCACCAGGTGCACACCGGGGTTATCTGGCGGGTCGGCAGCTGCAGGCTTTGAACGTCGAAGGGAGAACACAGCTCGAAGTCGACCTGAATCCGCGTCTCGGCTTTTTTGGCGTTGATGTAGTAAAGCTGAACGCGTTCATCAATCGGGCTGGCAGTCGGGTTGCCCGCCGTCCAGTTCGCGGCATCAAGATATTTGGCCAGGGTGGTGTGAACTTTGACTTTCGCCTTCACCATGTCGTCGTACTGCAGGCACAGCGCCGTGACGTAGTTGCCCACGTTACCCACCGAAAGCGTTGGCGTTGGCTGCGACCCCGTGCTGGATAGCTCAAGACCGGTTAACTCATAGGGGTGAGGATCGTATTCATTACCCTGCCAAATGATTGACGGCAAATTGTCGGCGGCGAAAGACTTCCAGCCCGCGGAGTCTATGTTGTGCGCATGAAAGCGCAGCACGGTGTCGAAACCAAACGCAGAACCGTCGATTTCTATCAGCTGGATCAGCTGCCCCGGCTCAAGCGCCTGCACGTCCTGAGTAAAGCTCATGATATCTCCAAATAAAAAAGGCCACCCAAAGGCAGCCTCAGATAGTTGTGGTGGTTTTAAGGCGCAAACGCCTGCTCGAAAGTAAAACTCAGCGTCGCCTTGTCTCCTGCGGGAAAGCTGACCGACACCGAATCAGACTTTACCCGCCAGAGGAGCCGTTCTCCCCACGGAGTCGTCCACCAGAAGGATGAAATCACGTGACTCAGAAGAAATTGACGGATCGACGACGCCTCCGATTTTTTACCCGTCCAGCTCAGGCTCCACGTTTCAGCTTTGGCATTGATGCCGCTGGCGGCAACCTGCTTGTAGCCGTCGCCGAACTGCGCTTGTAGCGTTCTGACCGTGTCGGTACCCTGGGCGCTTTTCTGCGTTCGCCAGGTAAAGGTGTCTGTAGGCATCACTTCTCCCAAAATGACAGAATGCGTCATGCGTAATTATTTTTTATACAGCAGGCCGCCGGGAGCCATTTCCTTCCTGAGCCTGTCCGATATTGTCTGCTGAACAATGCCCTGCAGCTGTTTGGCGGTGTTTGCCGTATCGCTGCTGCTGACGTCATTCGATGAAGACTGCTCGCCGATGGTCACCGGGGCGTAAACGCTGATGTCGGTCGCGCCGAACCTGCCCGCCGCCCCGCCGGTTCCCACGTACCCACCCGTGGCATAGCCCTTCATCAGGCGATAAAGATTAGCCACGCCCAAACGGCTGGTCGCCTCCTTGGTGAAAACGAACTCTCCGCCGTGAACGATGCCTTTGGGCTCATACTTACCGCCGTGCCCGGTGTAGCCGCCCACGTCAAACTCGCGGATATAGCCGCCGTTATAAGCCAGCTGCAAATTACTGTAGGCCCCTGATGAGAAGGATGTGTTTGAGGATGAAGATGACGCGCTGCTGCTGATCCACCCCAGCGCGGTCTGGACGGTATAGGCCACGATTAACCGGCTGATGACCTGACCGATCATTTTTAAAATAGAGACACTAAACTCTTTAAAGCTGGCTTTACCGGTGGTCGTCAGGCTTGTCAGGCTGTCAGCAAGGCCGTTGAATCCCGCCTGCGCCACCTGTTGCACCGAAGTGAATACATCGGTTGCAGATTCGGCGTATTCGGCCCAGCCCTGTTTCGCGCCCGCCACCCAGTTCGACCGCAGCGCGTCCTCTGCCGCATACGTTGCCTGCTGCTCCTGCAATACCCGTTTCTGAGCGTCCGGGTTGAATGCATAGGTTTCCTGCAGACGCTGCAGCGTCGCGGCTCTTTCCGCCTGTTTTGATGAAACGCCATCCGCCTGAGCCTCCAGCGCAGCGCGCTTTGCAGACTGCTGCAGGGCAAACTTATCGGCCTGATCGGAGAGCGCATTCAGACGCTGCTGGGCCGCGACTTTATCACCTATCGCCGCCAGCTGCCGTTTGTACTCCAGCGTTTCTTCTTTATGCGCCAGCAGGGACTTTTCCTGCGCGGACAGCTGGCGGGTGCTGGCCGCCTGCTCCAGCACCGTGTACTGATTCTCTGTCTGCCACAGGTCTTTGCGCTGCTGGCTGATAACGTCGTTCACGCTGGTGTGCTGCTGCAGGACTTTGAGCTGAGCCTGCAGGGTCATCAGCTCACCCTGCGCATTATCCGTCGCTTTGTCCCCCGCTGAGGTGGTGATCGCCTTCGCTTTGGGCGTTTTCGGATCTTTATATTTCTCTTCAATACCCTTTTTAATCTGGGCAATTTCATCGTCGCTCAGCGCCTGATTAAGCCGGCGGCGTTCGGCGATGTACTGATTAAGACGCTGGTACTCCTGCGTTCTTTGCTCTTCTTTGCTCTGACCCGCGTCAGAAATCGACTGGAAGTGCTGCTGATTCTGAAGCGAGCTGCGCTCAAGGTTTGACTGCTTCTGTTTTTCGTCGGTTTTTCGCTGCTCGGCGTGAAGCTGCTCGGTCAGGGAGGAGACCATCTGGCGTGCCTGATCGCGGGCGGTTTCCAGCCCAAACCGCTGCTGCCCCTGTGCGGCGGTGTTTCTCAGCCCTTTGTCCAGCTCATACAGCCTGTCCGTGGCGTCCGCGAGCTGTTTCTGAAGCGAGTCCGCCCGGCCAATATCCAGCAGGCGGTTCCACATGGATTTGAAAGAGTCGCCGACGTAGTCCGCCGCGGTCTCCAGCGCGCCCATGTTCTCTTTAATGTTCCCGGCCATGTCCTTGAAGCCGGCGGCGGCGGCGGTGTTGGCGTAGTTAAGCGCCTCGGTGTACTTGCCGGAGTCCTGCAGGCTTTTCACGTAGTCCAGCTGCTGGGCGGTAACGTGACCATATTGCTCGGCCATCGCCCGCAGCCCGCTTTGCGGATCTGAGGTAATGCGGCCAAACGCCGCCGCCAAATCTTCTACTTTGGTGCCGGTGGCATCAGACAGGGTAGAAATGGAGGTGGCCACGCCCAGGAAGTTTTCCCCGAGATTGGCCCCCGCTTTGACTAACGCATTGAGCGCCGCGGTACCGGCGGTAAAGGAGTCGCCGCCCTGCGCAATCGCCTCGGCCATTACCAGCAGGTTGTTGGCAGTCTGCCCCGAGCGGTCACCGGTCATCACCAGCGATTTGTTAAATTCGCTCAGCACCCCCTGACCCTTTACAAACGAATAGGCCACGGCCACCACGGCAACGGCCAGCGCCACAAAGCCCAGGGTAGCCGGCGTGAGCAGGCCACGCACCTTCCCCAGATTTTCTGCGTTCTCCGCCAGCGCATTGGCATTCTCAGATAACGAATCTTCAGACTTTTCAGCCGAATCACTGACGCCAAAGAGCGCGGCCTGGATCGCACGGAAGAGGTTCGATACGCCGCCGAAGGAGTCTTTAACCTGCCCGCCCTGCTGGAGCATGATAAGGAAGGGGCTTTGCCCACCGGCGAGCTGGGTTGCGATATCGGTAAACTGTGCGGGCAGGTTGCGCAGGGCGTTGTTGTACTGCCCCACGGAGATCCCCACCCGTTTTGCCACCAGCTCCTGACGGGAGAAGGACTGCTGAACCTGTGCAGACGTCTCAACGGCGGCGGCGCTCAGCCCGGTAAACTGCTTACGCACGTAGCCGAGCTGTTCATTGAATTTCGCGGCGTCAACGTCAAGATTAACGACCAGATCACCCACTGGCTGGGCCATAGCGCACTCCTCCTGGCAGGCTTTCTGCGATCGCCATTAGTTGTTCATCATCAGGTTCGTGATTTTCTTCCACGACCTTGGGTTTAAGCAGGCTAAAATGGCCCGCGGTCAGTTCTGTTTCCCCGCACACCAGCGATAAAATATGGAGGCTAAGCGAGGCAAAGTGGGCATCAAGTAACGCCTCTTCGAAGTAATGGGTCTGATAGAACTGATGCCACTCCTCGAGCTCGCTGGAGGACATGTTTGAAAGCATGGTGCGCCAGTTGGGTCGTCTCAACTCGCGCGCCAGCTGCATAACAAAGCCCTTTTCACGGGTTAGCGCTTTTCCGCCGTCTCC
The DNA here is from genome assembly GCF_057290995.1 of Rahnella sp. 1L-D-7-B-C2. Taxonomy (NCBI): domain Bacteria; kingdom Pseudomonadati; phylum Pseudomonadota; class Gammaproteobacteria; order Enterobacterales; family Yersiniaceae; genus Rahnella; species Rahnella sp. 1L-D-7-B-C2. The sequence goes on from NZ_JBXAVQ010000003.1 coordinate 212,275, forward strand.
TCTTCAGCGACAGACTCTGAGGGCGCAGCTTCTGTGGTGACCTCGCCCTGCTCCGGGTTCAGCATGCCGGACAGGATTTTGACCTTCGTATCCGCTTTGCCGATGGCCTCGACCGGCCAGGTGCTCATGACCTGCTGCTGCAGATCGTGAATATCCGGCTTTGGCGACTCACTGTGCCAGAGCGACATGGCAATGATCATCGCGCCGGCGCGGATATTGAGCTCGACCAGCGCGGACGCCAGAGTCTGATCATCAGGCTCATCTTTCGGCAGGGCCTTTTCCTGCGCCGACAGATAGTGCAGCAACTCAACGCGCTGCAGCGCCGAGAGCTCATACAACGTGGTTTTCGCCCCGTTAAACTCAAACAGTTCAGACTTTAAAAACATGCTCGCTCCGTTAGGCCGCCGTGACGGTCAGGTTACAGATGGCCACTTTCTGACCCTCATTGGTCATGATGATGATTTGCGCCGTGCCTGCTTTTACGCCTTTGGCCGTCACGTTTTTGCCGGAGACGGTGATGGTGGCAACGGAAGGGTCAGATGACGCCGCGCTGAAAGAACCGTTGGTCGCGCCGTCAGGCAAGACCGTGACGCCGATGACGCTGTTCTGCCCGACCACGACGCTCGCGGCGGACGGGGTGACGGTGACGCCCGAGACCGGAACCGCGGCGGCCTGATTGCTCTCCGCCAGCGCCGGCTTGCCGGTGTTGGTGATTTTCACCGTGCGGGTGATCACCTCTTTTACCGGTACCGCTTTGCCCAGGCTGCTGATCCAGCCCCGGAAAACGTCCACGGCGGTGTTGGGGTAACGGATTTTGTACCCGCGCACCGCGCCGTCGTAGAACCAGTTAACCAGATCCTGCTGGCCGCTTTCGCCCGGCTTCCAGGCCAGCGTAAAGGAGGTGTCACCCGACGATTTAGCCCCCTGCGCGGTGCCGTTCCAGTCGGCGTCGGCGTCATCGAGATAGGTGTCATCGTAGGATTCCGCCGTCATTTCACCCGGCGTCAGCTCCTTGATTTTCGCCAGCCGCGTCCAGTCCTGATCCGATAACGGATTGGCATAGGGATCGCCGCTGCCGGTGTAAATCCAAAGCGTGGTGCCCGCGCCTTTGGTCGGTTCGAGTTGTGTGGTCATAGGTTCCTCACATTAAGTAAGTCAGGGTGTAACGCAGGTCAGCAGAGCCCCACGTCGACATTTCATCATCACGCTGGTAGTCGTAGCCCTCCGGCGTGATGTTTTCGATAAGGTCTGAAAGTGCCGGGATGTCGCCTACCACCGGATAAATATGCTGCTCCATCCATCGGTCGAGCTCGGTGTCGGGGCTCACCGCCTTGAGAAAAACCTCGACGTGAAGCGTTGCCCGCCATTCGTCTTCATCGAGGGTTTCCCCGGTAGGTTCAGCGCCCGAAAGATAGACGGCGACGGCGGGCAGGTCTTCGGCGGTCAAAAAGCTCGGGCGACCGTCATACCAGGTCACGGAGGGGGCGGTCACCGAAAGCTTGAGCGCGTTCAGCACGGCGTTGCGGATTTTCGGGTGCTTTATCATCGTTTAACGATAAGCCTCAGTTGATTTTTCAGGGCCGCCGCCATCTCTTTGGGCATATCGCTTTGCATCAGGCGGTTTGTCTCCACCGTATAGGCGTTGGTCAGCGGCGTCGTCAGGGGGATTTTCACCACGTCAATCGGGTACCGGCTTTTCCCCGAGCGCTGGAGAACGTGCCAGCGTCCGTTGGCAAGCTGCTGAATAAAGGCGTCGCGGAACGTGAAGCGCCCGATTTTCAGCACGCTGCCCTGCCCGCGCACGTTGCCCTTACGCCGGGAGATACGCATTTGCGCGGCCCCGAGCTTGATGGCGGGCAGGTTGCCCCGGTTGATTTTTAACGTGGCGACAGGCCGGTTCATCGTGGCCTTTTTCAGCTTTGCGCGCTGCATGACCAGCTTTCTCGGCACCTTCGTTTCCTTCGATACCGACGAACTGCTCCGACTGATCGCCCGCCCCGCCACCCGGTTCACGGCCTGCGCCGAGGCGCGGGGAACGGCGGTCTTACTGATGTTGTTCAGATTACTGATCGCCTGTTCAAGCCCTTTGATGGTCATGTGCTCCCCTTTATTCCAGCCAGATTTGCGGCTTTCCGTTAAACACCTGATGGCGGGTGACGATGTAACTTTCGCCCTGATACATCACCTGATCGTTACGGTGAGGCCGGTAAGCGGCAGAAAAAATCACCACGGACAGGCCGTCACCGCTGACCGGCCCCATTTCGGGCAAAAAGTGGCTTTCAACGCCGGTAAGCACGGCGCCGTTAATCACCACGTCTCGCCCAAAGCGCGCGACGGTGGTGGCATCCATCCGCGCCGCCAGCGCATCGAACGGGTTAGGCATTGATTTTGACTTCAACGACGGTCGAACCTGCACCGGCCTGTTCCCACGCGATCCCCGCCGCCACGGCATCCGCCGCCGCCAGCTGGATTTCACCGTCCGCGATATACACTTTTGTCCCCGCCGGAATGGCGTCGGCGGAGACTTTCGGCAGCAGGAATACCCCTTCCGCCATGCCCGTACCGGTTTCATTCGGGGCAATATCCACCAGTGAGACAACGAGCAGGGAACCCAGCACCACGGGGGCGCCGCTCTCAATCACCGCCTGACCGCTATTGGTAATGGAAATCGTCTGACCTTCCTGTACAAAATTCTTAGCCATTGGAAAACTCCAGACGCCCCGGTGAGGGGCGAATTTTAGGTATAAAAAAAGCCCTGACGGGAATTCGGTCAAAGCAACTGGGGGAATTATTGGCCGGAAGATTTCACCAGGCCGCGGTAATCCAGCGGTGCAACGCCGGCGTCGATGCGCACTTTCGTTGCGATCCCGTCGGTGTTGAACCCTTCCTGCTGGTCGATATAAGGCAGTTCGACCCCGTTGAGATAAGCCACCTCGATGGTGTCCATGCCCTGCGCCGCCGCCAGATACCAGGACTTGACGCTGTTGTCATCGAGGCGTGGTTCACCGACAACTGTCGCAAAGTTCTGGATCGGGTTGATGATGCCCGCATTTACATCAGCCCCTTTGACACTGGCTGACTTAATCGTCTGGTTTGCCACTGTCTCCAGCGCTGTGGGCACCAGCAGGAAGGCCGGGCGAATGTTCAGGGTACGGCCGGTCGATGGCTCTTTCTGAACGCGCATCAACTGGCGAGCCGCATCCAGAGTGGTGACATCAATGGCACCGGTGGCCAGGTTTTTATGATCGCTGCTGAACAACGCCTTACCGTCAGACAATTTAGGGTTGCCGGTGAGCACCGCATACACCAGATCGCCGATCGTGGCCTTCGCCGCGCGCCCCATCTTCATCGGCACGTCGGTCAGCTGGTTCAGATCGTCATTGATGATGGCCTGACGGGTAATGGAGAAGATTTCACCGTAGGTGGCCAGCGCAATAGTTTCGCTATTATCTGCGGTGGTCACGTATTTGTACTCCGCCCCCTCGCGCACCTTACGCAATGACGGGAATCCGCCCATGCCGACGCGATGCGCCGTTTTAAAGTCGGAGAGCTGCCCTTTCTTCGTCCAGGCTTCGAAGGTCTCTTCCGACTCTTCCCAACCCTGCAGCAGGGACTTATTCGCCACGTCCAGCAGGATATTGCCAAAGTCAGAGGTGCTGTGGGTCAGGGAAAGGCCGACCATCTGCATCGGGTTATAGGCTCCCACGCTGACGCCGCGTTCGGTCAGCGACATGCGCGCATATTCGCGCAGCGTCATGCCGTTGTAAACGTTGTCATTCTGTCGGTCTTCATAACCGGCGCGCGCCATCAGCGCCTGGCGGATGCCGTCGCCGGTAAAATTACCGTTGCCGGCATAAATATGCGCATTGTCGCCGTTTTTATTGGACGGCGTAGCGCCTTTACCCAGCATCACCAGCAGCTTATCTTTGGCCTGCTCGACCGTGCAGTCAATGTCTTCGATGCACGTTGCCTGCAATTCCTGATGGCGGCCGCCGAACATCGCGAACAAGTCCTTGATCCCCGTGACGCGCTGTTTTTGTGCCGCAATCACCTGATTACGGATGCTGTTTTCGTCCAGTGCGGCGGGGGCAGGAACAACCGGTGCAACAGGCGCAACAGGTGGATTCTGCGGTTCCGGCGGGTTCTGAGTAGTCGCTTTTGGCTTGGTGATCATGTTTTTCAGTGCGTTTGGCATAGCGTCGAATTCCTCGATACGTTTTGAATTAATGCGGGCCATCGCCTGCACCGCGGTAGAAATCTGGTCAGCAAAACCGTGCTCAAGGCACTCCTGCGCGGTCATCCACGTTTCCTCACCCAGCATCAGGGCAAGTTCGTCAGGCGTTTTGCCGGTTTTTTGGGCATACGAAGGGATCAGCACGGCCTCGACCTTGTCCAGCAGGTCGGCGTAGTCGCGCATGTCGTTGGCGTCGCCGCCGGTGATCCCCCAGGGTTTGTGGATCATCATCATGGCGTTTTCAGGCATGATGATCGGATTGCCCACCATCGCAATCACGGACGCCATCGAAGCGGCAAGGCCGTCGATGTACACGGTTTTGCTGGCCGTATGGCTGTTCAGCAGGTTGTAAATGGCAATGCCGTCAAAGACGTCGCCGCCCGGTGAGTGGATATGCAGATTGATATGGTCGAGGTCGCCCAGCGCTTTCATGCTGCTGGCAAACTGGCGGGCCGTCACGCCCCAGTATCCAATCTCGTCGTAAATATAAATATCGGCGGTCTTATCGCCGCTGGCCTTCATGCGGAACCAGCTTTTATCGCCCGCCGAGGCTTTGGGTGACACCCTCAGTTTATTTCTTGGATTCTTGCGCACTGGCTTCCCCTTTATCGTTTGCCGGATCCGTATCGAAGACCAGATCTAACGCTTTATTTTCGTCGACTTCCGCTTTGCGGCGACGTTTTACATCGCCCGGATTGGCGCCGCGCGCCCGGATCCAGTCACCTTCCGTTGCCGCCCCGCCGCGCAGAAGCACGCGCCAGGAGTTGGCTTCTTTCATTGGGTCAATCCAAGGCATGACCGGTCCGCTGTACACGGCATTAAACAGCGTCGCCGTGTCCACATCGGGTGGGACGTTGATCACCCCCGCGGTGATGGCCATCTGCAGCCAGCTGCGGTACATCGGTCGGGTCACTGCAGCGATAAACGCATCCTGCAGAATGCCGTACCCTTCAAAGGACTCCACCAGCTCCTGACGCTGGGAGCTGTAGGTGCCGTTATAGTTGCGGGATATGCTGGAAAAGCTGCTGCGGCTGCCGGCGGCCACCGCCCTGAGCTGACCGTTGCGGAACGTCTCAAGGTTAGGATTGGGCCGGTCTGATTTAATCATCCCAATCTCTTCACCCGGCGCCAGTTCATCGAAAAGCATGCCGGGTTCGATGTTGAGCTCACGGGGACCTTTGTCATTACCTTCGTCGCTGTATGTCTGGCCGTCGCCTTTTTTCACGTACATGCCCAGCGCGGCGGCTATACGGGCGGCTGTCAGTTCAGAATCTTCATACTCTTTCAGCGCGCTCAGGCGGATAAGAATGCCGGAGAGCAGGCTGTTGCCGCGGACCTGATGAAGACGGCGCATGAATTTCAGATGCATCATGCCGTCCGCGGCGATTTCTTTGGTGTTACCCAGCGCCACGCCGGAGGTCACCAGATTCTTATAAACGACGTATTTTGTCGGGCATCCCCAGCTGTTGAGATAAATGCCCTGACAGATCCCCCTGCCGGTATCGCTCATTTCCAGCGGAATGTAGTCAGGCTCCAGCGCCTCGACCCAGAAGGGGATGTTGGCCGTCGGCGTGAGTCCCTGTGCAGAACCCCGGACCATTTGCCCGAAAACCTCGCCGTCGCGCAGCCAGGTTCGCGCCATCAGCCGCTCAAGGACGGGGCGGGTAAACTGTCCGGTAACGTCGGGAGAAATAGACCATTCTGCCCACGCTGCCCGTATCTGTTTGGACAGGTCATCGGCGACCAGCCCCGTTTTCAGAATCGGCTGGGGATCAACAACGATGCCCCGCGCGCCGACGATGCGCTCTTCGAGTTTGTCCAGCAGGCCAATCACCAGATCGTGATTATTGTCCAGCCAGCGTGCCTGCTCCCTGATCGACCGGCCAGCAAACTGCGTGAGCTGGTTTGCGTTGCGGTTTTCCCGCTTCGCCCGGTGCGTGCGCGTGGGTAATGCCGCCTCGTAGGCATTGATTGCCACGCGTGAACGCAGACGGGAGGCTTTCCAGCCCGGTGAAATCAGGCCAATAGCATCATCAATCAGGCTCATCGCGGGAACCTCGCCAGCCGGTACTGCGGTCGCCCGCGCTGCGCCGAAAGCAATGTGCTTAACCGGCGTTCCCAGTAGTTCCGCCCCTTCTGAATTTCACTGAGGTTCTCCATCGTCATGGACTGCACGCCGAGCGTGATGGACTTTCCCTGCAGAACGGCGCGTTCGGCGGTCATATACTGCTGGATCATGTCTTCAATATCGGCCTGATTCATACCCAGCCTCCTGATGTCGATGGCGCCCAGGCAGAAGGTTTATCCTCTGTCCGGGCGCGGGTTGTTTTCGGTTTTGGGTGATTACTGCGGGCTGGCAAGGCTGGTGCTTCGGAATGCGCGCTGGGTGTTGATTGTTCAATAGGCTGCGCCCATGAAGGCGGTTTTTCCCAGTTTATCCGCTCATATCCTCGCAAAATCACCAGGGCATGGGCATAGACCATCAGGTCAAAGGCTTCGTTCGCTCCCTTACCCGGCTTAGTCCACTTCCCGTCTGCGCCCCTTTCTTCATAGGTCAGTTCGTCATAAAACCACTCCCCCAGCCAGTCAGGAAAGTGGACGTAGTTAGCCCCCGGCGTATCGCGCTGAAGCGCGTTACTGATCCGGTCTTTGAGCAAATTGGTTTGCAGAAGGTAGAGCGGCACGTCACCGCGGGCCTCCGCCCGGCGGTTTGGGCGGTCGGTATTGTCCGGCAGTGACTTGGTGATCAGCTTGCTGCGGGTGGTGCTGTCGCCTTTGAAGAGATAAACGCGCTTGTGCACGCCATCGCGTCGGCATTGGCGCCAGAACTCGTAGGCATTGCCGGTCACACCGTCTTCACCGCCGGAGTCGACGGCCATCGCCAGCACGGGCATTGATACGCTTGGATTGCTGTTGAGTGGCCATGTCTTATCCAACACGTCAGTGCGCAGCAAGTCCCAATCCTCCAGGTATCCAGCAGGATCAATAGGCAGGCTTTCGCCGTTCGGCCCCGTGCGCATCGACTGTTTGATGTTGTAGCGATCGACGACCCACCGCTCGCCGTGCGCGCCATAGCCGATGACCTGCACAACGAACCGCCGGTTGCGCCCGCCCTGCACGTCAACGGTCGGTACCAGAAAACGCACCCCGTCAGGCACGGTGCGCTTGGTCACGGTCGAGGCGCGCGCCATCAGGGTTTCGGATTTGCGCTGCTCAACGCTGGACTGAGGTGTATAGGGCAGGCCCCAGTCCGTATTGATCACCGCTTTAAGGGTTTCTTCGCTGCTGTTGGCCTCGTAGTCCTGCTGAGCGGAAAGCAATTTGTAGACCAGTTGCGAAAGCGTTTGGTACGCCGCGGCGGGTCCCTCCATCCAGAATGACGCAATGCGCGATCGTCTGGCCGTCCCCGTGACAGTGCCATGACGATCAATCTGTTCACCGTCCCGCAGCCATACACCTTTCTGATTAAGTGCGCGTTTCTGCCCTGCTGTAATTTTTCCTCGGCAATGCGGACACTCTATGAATGCCGCCTCGCTGGCGACAACAGGGTCGGGAATATTCTGATAACCCTGCACAACATCTTTCGACGGCTGGAAGTATTCGCCGCAGTGCGGACAAGGCCAGTACCAGCGGCGGCGATCGCCGCGGTTATATAAAGAAAGAATGCCGGTGGTCGGCGGGGCTTCATGAAGTGAACTTCGCCGCCACTTGGTGTCCGTGACTTGACGACCTGGAGAACTCTCCACCAGCGTCATGCCGGATGACATAAAGGTTGTGGTACGTTTTGAGGCCAGAGTGAACGCATCGCCCTCCCCGTCAATGTCTTCGGGGAATCGGTCGTAATCCGTCAGCGCAACAAATTTATAATCTGATGACGACATAACATTAATAGAGGGCCAACCTATTTTCAGGAATGAGCCATCACGAAATATTTTGTCGTGCACATTGTTATCATTGCGACGCGGGCTGAGTCTTTTTGCCACTTCGGGACTACTGCGGAAAGTACGATCAAGACGCTTTTTGCTGTGCTCTCTTGCCTTCTCTTCTGTCATCTGAACAATAAGCATGTCAGATGGATCACAAACAATACTGTACACAGCCCACCCATCAATCAGCCCGATGGTTTTGCCCGTTCGGGCTGGGCCAACAAATATCACTGCGTCATATTCCCTCGAAGCCAGCATGTCCATGGGTTCTATAACATAGGGGGCGACATTAGGATCCCAGGGAACTGAATTACCTGCTCCTTTAGGCACTCGCATGTATTTATGTACCGCTGTAGATACTTTTATACGGCGAGGTGGTCGGAGAATGAGTGAAATATCCCGCCCTATGTTTTCCGCTGACGCGTAAGCCATTAATCCTCCTCGGCAATCACCTCCCCTTTATCTCTCATAAGGTCAATAGCACAAGCGTGATACGATCGTTCAGAAAGCGTCGCTCGTAAATCATCGATTGAAGCCTGAACCGCTGATACTGCCTGGGGTGTTAAAGCGCAGTCACGCTCCAAAATATCCGGGATTGTCTCAAGTACCTGCACCACTGCTTTTGTCATAGCGGAATAAACGATTACCACCTCATTAACAGGTATTAAGTTGCGTTGCTCCTTTTCCAGCTTGATACGCTCGTTTTCCGACTGGAACCAATCTTTACGCTCTTTCGGGATCATGAGCGAAGGATCGTGCGTAATATCTTCATCAGTTTTACAGGCACCGGCGAACAAAACCGGGGCAACATCTTTTAGGGAGTAGGTCGGATTGCCGCGAGAACTCCCCGCAGCCTGAATATCATTTTCAGCAATTTTCTTTCTGACCGTTGCCCTATCCATGGAAAAAGCTTCAGAAATCTTGGAGATACTCCAATTAAACGCCTCAGCAAGATCGCCCACCTTTTCCATCACCACCTCACACAATCACCTCAAAGATAAAAAATACATTTAAAAACATACTATTAAAGATTTTCACCTGGTGAAGGTGATTTTCAGCATCGCCAGCTAGAACAATGTATTTTTCAGAAATATCAGCGTGATACATCACCTGCTGATGGTGCGATCAAAATACGAAAATGAGCCGTTTTCCGCGAGTCCGCCGCCCCGTGGCAAGGCCCCCTGTCGGGAGTACCTTTACCAAATGATAATCATTATCATTTATTCGCATCGATATATGTTTGACTGATTTTGATAATCATTATCACCTCAACATTGACAGGGCCTTATGATTGAGTTTGATACTCATTATCATTTAATCACAAAGCATTATCACAGGCACTCGGTGAATGCCTGTTATAATGCCTTGGCTATCTTCGATAAAGAATCCCACCCGGTTGCAAAGCGCACTTAATCGTCTCCTCAACCACTTCAGTGATTGCGACTTTCATTTCAGGACTGAGTTTTAACTTGGTGGCTAACGAATCTTGAACCGCAATGCCCATAGAACTGCTGTATTTAGAAACAGCCTGGTCTATTTCTGCACTCGTCTTATCAGTTTTCATTGAGCATTACCTATTGGGTTTGCATCGCTTCCGGGCTTCAGCGGCGAAGTTCTGAAGGTATTGGATCACATGGTCGTCTTTACTGGTTGAATCTCTGAGACAGATACGTCTTCCACACTACCGGTGCAAATATACTCAACTGTCAGCAGCTGAGTTATGTCTGTCTCTTTGATAGTGATCGGTAAGACAAATGGGGAAAGCGTCTTTCCCTTTATATCTCCTTCCGCAAGAAGCTGATCGCCATGCTTAATTCGGTAACTCAACGTTGCTCCGCTGTAATCACCGTTTTTGAAGGTATACAGATACTTAAAGCTTAATTTGATTTTGTTAGTCATATAGCTGCACCTAATTATTGATGTAAAAAACCGCCCGTAGGCGGTTAGTTGTGCTTGTTCTTTTGTCGGATAATATAATTCAACCTTTGAATCTCCATTTCAAGCTCGTTCATCGCATCAAGGGCCACTTCTATCACTGAATTAATGCGTTTACCTTTATAGAGATCATTCGAGTTCAACTTTCCATGTGAAGCTTCCAGTAAGATGGAATATGCATCTTTTTCTGCCATACGTTTCTCCAAACTAATTACAGAACATTTTAAGTTTAGTTGGCAGTGGGATGTTTGAAACTGCAAACAGTCCTAAAAATCATTGTTAATTTTTCTCAATAACTTTACTTATGTAGGCCTGAAGGTATTGGATTACTTGGTCGTCTTTGATGGCGCTGGCTCGGAGATCGAGAACAGCCCGTCCACCAGAGCCAGAGAGTTCGAATTGTGCTGCATCGCCCACGCCGCCGGTTCCGGTAGTGCTGTTCCCGACGAGCTCGCAGGTGGCAAGGTTTGCTGCCGCGATCCGCACCCGGCGAGTACCAGCAGCGACATCAGCGCGCAGCCTGTCATTCTTGGACTGTTCATCGGCTAATTCCTTCGTGTGTTTGGCATCCAGCGCCGCCAGCGCGGTTTGTGCCGCTTCGGTGCGCTTCTTCTGTTTGGTCAGGTCAATCACGGCCTGATCACTGAATTTCTTCAGCTCTGCGGTGTGGGTCGCTTTCAGCTTTGACACGTCGGCGTCCCAGCGCAGCCCCTCAATCCACCAGACCAGCGCGGCGGCCAGTAATATGGCAACAGCCGATTCCCAGTAAGCCTTAAGTAAAGCAGCGAACAATGATGTTTCCACGTCGTGCCTCTCAGATGCCCAGCGCTTTCTGGGCAATTGCCAGACGAGCCTGCCGGTCGGCCAGACCATTTACGCCACCGTTGATTCGTTTGGTCAGCCCCACAAAGTCGCCGGAGTCGGCAAAGCTGTTGCAGTTATTGGCTTTCCAGAACCAGCCCGCCGACCGCGCCGCGTATTCATCTTTCAGAAGCAAGTCAGGATCGGTGATTAGGTCAATGCCCAGCGCGCGGCCACAGGCCAGATAGTTATCGAGGAACGTGATTTGTTTCAGACCACGTCCACGGAATTTATAACCATCGCCCGCTGCTTTGTTGCCGTACCGGCCACCATAGGCAAGATTGGCAATGGCGCGCTGGCGCTCAACAGGCAGTGGACCTTCACCATTCCGGCGCCCGAGCTGCTCACGCTGTGATGCAGTGAGGCGCGTAAACACCGAAAGCCCGGCGATCGAATAGTTAAATGACTCGACCAGGGTTTTAAAGCCGCCGGACTCATGCCCCACCTGCGCAATGAATGCCGCCTGACGCGCTGGAGTGGAAATATCGAATTCAGCCATCGTGGACACCACATGCGGATACCAGCGCGCGGCTAAGTCGGCGCTCAGAGAAGCCGCCTTGGTAAATTGGTCTTTTGTCATTGTGGATGTCTCAGGACGCTGAATAGTTTGGCGACGTTGCCACCGGTGCGGTATACAGCAACGCAGATGATCGCGTTGATTGCGAAAGCCGCCCAGTGGGTGCTGGTGTAGTGATCGAACATGAATCGGAGCGGTACCGTTGCATATGCCAGGATCAGCAGGTATGCCAGCCATGAAGCCCACGTCCGATGGGTAGCGCCCTTCTTACGGAAGAAGCTGAGGCGAATGACAACCAGGCTGCAAAGCACTACGTTGCCAATCACCAGCGGGTCATTTATTACCACTGTTCCCCCTCCACCGATCAATCAGTGATGTTGGGTTTTTCGCCCTGTTGCTCGCGAAGGTCAGCAACTGAACTGCTATTGCTGCAATGATTAACGCGCCCAGAGCATCCAATGGTTTATCGCTATATCCGAGCCATGAAGATAATTTCGAACCCGTCACGCCAGCCCCGAAAAGCCCCACCATGAAGGACACACAGAAATAAGAGGCCCGGCGAAGAAGAGTAAGGTCAGTGGCTGAGGTGACATAGAACATAGCGCCAGCAAAGGAACCGAAAACTACGCCATAGTCCAGACCGCTAACCCATCCGAATATACTGACGCCAGCAAGTGCCACAGTGGCACCAGCAGCGCCAGACAATGGATCAGACATTGATAAACCCCTTATCGCTGTTATTGTCCTCCACGAATCGAGGGCATAAAAAAGCCCCAGACTATGCCGGGGCTGTAATGTGTTATGAGGTATTCGACTGTTCAGGGAATACTTCTCCCAACGTCTGGTTATACCGTTCCTCTTCAAGTTCCACGCCCAGCGCGAAACGTCCCAGCTTGATTGCCTCTTTTATCGTGGAACCTGATCCCATGAAAAAATCAGCCACTACATCACCCGGTCGACTGCTGGCGTTGATGATGTCTCTCATCATCTCCGCTGGCTTTTCGCATGGGTGTTTTCCGGGATAATAAGGAACTGACTTATACGTCCATACGTCTGTAAACGGTACGAGACTCGTCACTGTGAAAGGTCGTCGCAATCGCTTTAGCTCATCCACCAGATCCGCATAACGTCGGGATAATGAATGATATTCAACTACCAACTGATGGTGAGGAAGTTCCAGCTCTTGCCGCGCATGTTTTTCGCGGGCTACGCGATCAAATAAGCCTTGAAGCGCCAGATAGTCTTTCTCACTGGGTAATTGCCACTGGCTCTCACTGAACCAATGCGAAGCCATTTGCTTACCCGTTGCCTGATGAATTTCTTTAGCACTGATCCCCAACGCTTTGCGGGCATCACTAAAATAATCAACCAGAGGCTTGAGCGTATTTTTGCGCTGCTCCTTGCACTGCGTGGAATAACTTGATGCCTTACCTCTATAAGGCCCGCTGTAATGCTCAGCGAAGAGGATCCGCTCAGTGGCTGGGAAATACGACCTCAAGTCTTCTTTGTGCTGCCTGTTCCACGGCCCTGAAGGTTTGGCCCAGATGATGTGGTTCAGAATCTTGAACCGCTCACGCATCAGCAACTCTGTGTCAGCAGCCAAACGCGAACCGCAAAAGACGTACAGGCTGCCTGATGGTTTTAGTACGCGCCAGAACTCCGCAAACATCTCGTCAAGCCACGCCAGATAAGCTGACTCGTCAGGCCATTGATTGTCCCATTTACATGATTTAACCCTGAAATACGGAGGATCCGTAGCTATCAGGTCAATGCAGTTATCAGGTAAGGTTTTGATGTATTGGAGTGAGTCAGCACAAATAATATTTACACTGTTTAAATTCACAGTATTTTTCATAGATCAGAGACGCCCTTTTTGATAGGCTCCATTTGCTGTGTGCACATCAGCAATGGGCCTAGGTTCGCTCGTGACCAACTAACGGGCGAATGGCGTGCACGATGTTATCAGCATCATGTACGCCGCCCATTCCACAAACAATTAAGCCCTAGCCAATGCAGGGGCATTTTTTTTCAATCGATAATACTCATCGCTGCTGGTGCCCCACAACCGAATTGAGGGCATAAAAAAACCCCGAACTTACCGGGGCTATAGAGTTTTCACATTGATGTATTCAAATCATTTGAGCATTTATATTTGAAATCTGACAGCAACTAATGAATGGTCATCAGTAGCTCCTGCTCTTTGAATACGCTTAAATAGACTTGCTGAGAAATTATTAACATTACTCAATGTGTTGTGTGAAAATCGTGGACGACGTTCCCAAAACTCGTGAGCACCATCAGACATGATAAACAGCGTAATAAAGCCATTTTCATCGATTAATTCTGATGTAGGTATAGTTAGGTATTGATATCGCACAGGCAAAGGTTTAGAAAGTGCTGAAGTCAAAGTGTTTTTACCAGGAAGAGTCTCGAGCTCTTTCTTAGTATAAAGCCCTTCATCTAAAAGCCCTTGATGCTGCGTATGATCTTTTGTAAGAAGGTGAAGTTTACTGCCTTTTTTTATGTATACTCTGGTATCTCCAACATGAATCACATTAAGATTTTCAGAGTTTAAGTAACAATAAGAAAGTGTGGTGGCAGCTTTCAGAAGTTCATGGTTAGATTCGCTAAAATCAGAAATGTTTTCTTTTATAAGGTGGAGTGCAACCTCTGGACGCAACAGTTCCGCTTGGTTAATGCCAGCAAGATGCTTGATTGCTGTTTGGGCCGCTTCCTTTGCCCCCGCGTATGAACCAACTCCATCTGCTATTGCAAAAACATAACCGTCTTCAACAAGTCGAGGCAGCAAAAAAGCGTCCTCGTTATCTCGTCCAGGAAACTTAGGAAGAGAAAAGGCGCCGCAACTCAGCAAAGTAATCATTTCTCACCCCGGCTAATTATAATGTCAATAATATCTATCATTTCTGCGACCGAATCATATCTAGTGCGCGGAGTAAACGCAGCAGATTTATCAATCAAAGCTGGAATACCTTCCACGTGATTAAGATTCATTTCACTTATAATTACACCCAAAGAAAAAATGTCTGATTTCTCAGAATACACCCCTTTCTGAGCCTCATGGGACATATACTTCAGAGTACCGATCCCGATTTCGTTATTCTGGAGCACGTCAGAAAGGAAGGCCGATTGAGCTTCAGACTTGATATTTTTAATTAATCCAAAATCGGAAATCTTGTAAATCCCTTTCTCGTATTTGAGAATGTTTTCTGGTTTCAGATCACGGTGTAATAGATTCTTTTGGTGAAGATATCTAACACCACTCAGCACCATTCTAATAGCGGCTAATTTCTCTTCATCAGATAAAGCACCTGACTCAATCTCTGTTTGCAGGTCAGTTTCAGCCAAATCCATTACAAACCAAGGATTTTCTGTATTCAAATGATGGATGTATATATGAACGATATTATCATGCCTGCACTTGGCTTGGTACTTTACCTCTCGTTCGAACCGTCGCTTCCAGTCATCAATTGTAAACATTTCATTAATCAAAGCTGGATTAACAGAAAGTAATTTTCTCGCATACTCGCCACTCAAGTGACCTGAGGCGCTATATAACTCAATTTTTTGCACTCGCCCAAATGTTCCATGGCCTAGTTCACAGATCGGTTTGACTAAAAAGCTTCCTCTGGATTCCATAATTTGCTCACATTATCTCTAGATGAGCATAAATTTACACCTAATTTAGCAAGATCACCATGTCAATAAGAATCATCTTCATTATTAATTCATGGCTGTAATTGATAATAGTTATTAATAGCAATTGCTAATAAGGATTTTGAAGCCAAAACCCCGCGTTTGCGAGGTTCAGAGATTTTCTAAGCTTTGTGACTACGTGACCACTCTTAACAGGTTACAAGAGTTTTTGCGTAGCGCACTAGAAATATTTTAAGCGACTTTCGCCACCCTTATTTTCTGAGTGTAAGCGTCCATCTCTAGCACCGCGCCGGTCATTGCCAGACAACCATCAACGAACCCTTCTGCGACCTGCAGCTGCTGGCGGATCAAACCTTCACTCACTTTGTACATCTTCGCTATTTTCCGTTTGGACAGACCCATGCGGTAATGCAGCATAATGAGCGTTACCTCTTCCGGTTTACGGACGGCAGCGAGACGCCCTACCGCAGCATCTACAATCAGGCCATCATTATCACAACAGGATTCGACCTTGCTGGATTCAGTGGGCAGTAGACCTTTAAATCCTGCGGCAATAGGTGACCAGTCAACGCCTGAATTATCTTTCGCCCAAACGCCATAACGAGCCAGTACCAGTTGAATATCACGCATTATTCTCTCCACACTCTTATTTTGCTTTGCCGGTAGCGATAACACCCATCGCCAGCGCGCGGTCTAATGTCGTCAGTAACAGGTGTTCCTGTGTACCGTGTTCGGTTTCCCAATCCTGGGTATTCGCATGAAGTGAGTCGTGACACCGTCTGCACAGCGGGATCACGAACAGGTCATGCGCTTTTGTCGCCATTCCACCAAATCCGTTGCCGGTGATGTGGTGCGGATCATCAGACCCGTTACCACAGGCACAACATGGCTGGCGCTTTACCCACTGGGTGTATTTCGTGTTCTCGTACCGGCGGCGCTTCGGGCGCAGTAAGAATGACTCCGGCGTCTCCGGATCGATTGCCAGCGCCAGCACAGGTTTGATGTTGCTCACCAGCGCCTCACGCGGTTCTTTCTCATAAGGGTTGGTGTCGGATTCCTTCAGCTGGGTGCCAGGCGCACGGTATTTCACGCCCAGAGCCTCGCAAATGATTTCCTCCGGCAACCGCTGCGCCAGCCCCTTACTCGTTGCCCACCAGCACAATTCCGGTAAAGTCAGGCGGTGGCCGTCTGGTAGCCGAGACCGCGCGCGGATTGCTTCTGTCACGAATTCAGTGACGTTCGCCAGCGAAGCGGCGTCCAATTTGGCTGATTCTTTGTCGCGGTATTCATTGTCGTGAAACCAGCACAGGGACACCATGCCGCGCGCCCGGCGCACCTGCACCAGCTCATGATGATGATATTGGCCGCCGAAGTCGGTGCACTGACAGCCGCGGTTACGCTTAACCCAAAGCTTCAGCGCATCCCAGCCACCAGCCAGACCAATCACGCGCTCTGACGAAAGAAAGGGCGCGAGACGCGGATCACGCGATAACGGCTGAGCCTCTACCGGTACCAGACCGTCGGGCACGCCGCGCAGGTCTGCTGGCTCGTCGGTGATCAGCAGACGTTTACCGCTAAAGTGCTGCAGCATGTCGCCCGGCGGCCGCAACAGCACGATCCCCAAATCCCTCTGTGGGTATGTCTTTAGTAATACTCTCACGCGGCGTTCTCCTGTTTCTTCCGAAGATATTCAGCCCACAATCCGGCAATCCACTGGATCCCCTTGGGAGTAAAACGAGCCTGACGGAACGCATGCTGATTGGCCGGGTTTGTGCCGGTCTTCATTTCGAACCGACCAGCATCGGTGTGCATGCTGTATGGCGTAAATTGCCCGTCTTGGCGGTATACGATTTTTTCATCAATCATGAACAACCTGAATTCTGGCTCTTTTGCCTTGAGCAGCTTGCAAACAGACCGAAAGCCCATCGAACCTTTGGCAATGACATACTGATCAACGAATTCCACTTTCGGCGCCGCCAGCGCCAGCTGAGATTCAAGAACCTGTTTTTCCTCTGCAAGATCAGCAGCCAGGCGCAGCGCTTCAGGTAGTGACTGCGGAACCTGAGTCTGTTCTTCCAATTTCTGCCAACGGTCAATAACCGCCGCCGTAAACTGCGGAGACAGCTGAGCGACCAAAACCAGAGAATCACGTTTATTGAACCAGTATTCCTGATATTCCTGACCGTTTTGCTCATGCAAATAGGGGGTGTGCGCCAATGGCGCGCTTAAAATTCCACCAACTACAAGCCTTTCAGCTGAGCGCTTCACATCGCTGTGCTTACTCTGCACCAGCGCCGCTATCTCACGGCTCGACATGGTTACTACTTTTCCTGACAGCAAACTATTCGACATAATTACCCCACACGTTAAGCCGGCTGCACACCGGCGGGTTTGAAATCAATGATCCTTACTTCTGCTTTTCCGTCTTGCGTTAAGTCTCCCCATTCAACGGTCATTCTCTTCACCTGGCTGTCGTCTGCCCACACTCCGGCGTGCGTCAGGCTGTCAAACAGCGCCTTTTGGAAGTTATCCAGATCCCGGCGTGCTCGGGTCGGCGGGAACAACACAACATGCACATCGAGCTCGGCAGTTAGCGGCTGCGGCTTACGCTTCAACTGCTCATACACGGCGGCAATCGCGTTTGACCGGTAGACCCGCCCGCGGGCGCTGATCAGCATGCCTTTGCTGGTGGCGCGCCAATAACCGTTAACACTTGGCGGGAATGGCAGGATCAGTTGCATCATGAATTCTCCGCGTCTGTGTAGGTGTCACGGGTGACGGCGGCGACTGGAATACCGGCGGCTATACTCCTGTTGGCGATTTCCATGCTGATTTTTGCCAGTTTTCCTTCGGCGTTTTTAATACGGTTTCGGGTGTTCAGCTCTTCTCGTTTCAGCTTTTCAAGACCATCACGATGATCAACGACTTCCCGCCGCAGGGATTTGAGTTCCCAGTCGATCTTCTGCTCGCCTTCGGCGCGTGCATTAATCCAGTCGAATGCATCCACGACGGCACCGCAGCGCCTACATGTGAGCTGACGGAGGTGCTCATCAACTAAAACATTTACATGGCCGCAACGATAAGGCGCATGCTCTGGCTTATCCGCTTTGACGAGGTTGAGCATTTCTTTGATGTCGGCGTTTGACTCAAAGCGCTTGGTGAAAGCCAGAACGTTTTCACTGTCGTCTTTCGGTTCATCAATCACAATTCACCTCCCCTGCTTTGAGCAGGCTATTCAGCACAGCATCGGCATGATCAAGCGCACTATCGTGATCCGACGGGCAAAGTTCGCCAGTAGGTGATGCAGCCTTGAGATAGCTGCGATAGGCATCAAGCCAGATTTTCTGGAGTTCATTCATGGCTGATGTCCCGAGGTATTGGCATTACGTTTTCTTTAAGCGCCAGATTGGACACGGAAAACACAATGCTGAGGCTTTCAAGGAATTTGACGGCAGGCAAATCCAGAAGCCCTTCAACCGGAATAAAATATTTCCGGCAAAGATAACTGAGATGCTGATGACTGAAATAAACCTGAGAGTTAAGTTTGTTATAAGCACTGAGGTCTTTTGACGCGCAGGCCATGGCCACACCAAAAACATCTATAATTTGAGCTCTGCTGACGTGCCCATGCACTGTGAACATTGCATCAACAAACTGGAGTCTGATTTTTTGGTTCTTAGTCACGCTGCCACCTCCTGCAAATATTCAGCGCCAGCAGTTATCAGCGCTTCACGCGAAACAGTGGTGAACTGGCCGCGCGGTTTGATGAATGGGCGCCAGATAACGAGCATGCTGCCCTTGCTGTTGCCGTTTTTCCCTGGCTTGCCGGTACCGGCATTGATGAAGGACAGGCGCCCATCTGTGATAAAGCGGATCTCGTCGGCAGTGGACAGCGCCAGCGAGAACCAACCTGTTGAGGTATCGGCGGGCAACAGCATTACCACCGGCTGGTGCTGGGCGCGGCATTGCTCGGCGGCCTTCTCCACCCACGGGGTGATCGCGCTGTATGGCGGGTTACACCATATTGCGCCGTAACTTTCCCACTCAGCTGCCAGCGCATCATCGCCTTCAGTCAGGTACCGGGCGCAAAGCGCGTTCTGGTGGTCGGCGGCGGCGTCCAGATAAAAACCAAACTCCAGATCAAGCGCGGTGAATACTTCAACCGGCGTCTGCCAGCGGTCTTTGTGCTCGATCGGTGTAGTGCTCGCAAATTCAGATTTCATACCTGTCCCCTTCCCTGACGTACTGCCCACAAATTACGTTCAAACTCAGCATTGATTTCAGCCGGGGTTTTCACTGTTGCTGATGGAACTACCAGGCTGTACTTGCGCGGATTGTTCAACGTATGAATCAGATGCACGTTAGGACGCTTTCTCAGTGCGATGATTGCGCCGTGCACTGCTGTCTTGTGCGGCGTAACGCCTGTTCTGGCGGTGATCTGGGCTTCAATCTGTGCCGATGTACGCGGGGTGTTATCGCGTTGTAGCTCTTCGAGAACTAACTCTGGGTATGATTTCATAACCAGCCCGCCTGTTTTTTTCGTTGGTATTCGGCATACATCAGTTGCGCTGGTGTCGGGCCAGCTGGTGCTTTAGGTGCGGAAAGCATCACAACTGGTGCCGGGATCTGCTCACCTTTCGCCAAACGTTTTGCCCAGCGGACAAGTTGGCTTTGAACGGATTTGCGAACCTCACCCTCGGTGTAATTGTTCTGCAGCATAAGACGGCGAACATCGGTCACGATCCAGTACATAACGGGCGCTGACCATGGGTAATCAGCTGGTGTGGTGTAGTCGCCGCGGCGCGCGCAGTAACTGTTGAATTCTTCCATTACGTCATCGACAGCTGGCAGGCCAGCACTCTCTGCGGCGCCAGACTTGCACCAGCCAACAAACTTGCCGCAGCTCGGCCAAAAGTCCGTTTCCTGCTGGCGGGCGATGCGCATACCGGCCTTCACCTGATCCAGCGTAGTCACGCCGCTTTCTGCAAATGCCAGGATCCACTGGCGTTTCGCCGCTGCTATATCAGCCGGGGTGCTGAGCGCAGTCTGGCGGGCTGCTGGGAAAATCTGCATCAAGTTCGTGAACAACACGTCGACCAGCTTCTCGGCATCCGCATTCACGACACGCTGAGGCTTCTCATCAGGCATCAACTGCGCCAGCGCACCGGCGTCACGGTTCTGAATTGCCATCATCATTTTATTCACAGGGTGTTCTCCCATGCTTCTGCGCTGTTCCAGTGTCCGCCAGCAGAGGTGTCAGACGGGACGGTAGCGCTAAGTTTGATTGTCAGATCGTCCCACTTCTCGCGGAGTTTCGACGGGCTCAGGATGTTCTTGCACCAGAATGTGTCGCGGTTAGCCCGGCCAAACAGTTCGCAGATTTGTTTGTGGGTCCGGCCATCGGCAGTACACATCAGGCGGACTTCGTTTGCCCACAGGGTCATGTCCGGTTCTTTCGGGCGGGAAATCTCGCCGTCGCATTCAGCAGCCTGCTCGTACATGTGGGAAATTTTCTTCCAAATCCATTCGGCAGCGGTCAGGTCGTCGGCACTGCCCCACTTGCGTTTTTTGGCATTGAACACAACAGCTTCTGGGTGAACAGCTAAAAAACTCTCATCAGAGCTGTCGTCTGACTGCGTAGCAGGCTGACAAGTAGGTTTACTGATCTGTTTGTTATGATCTGTATAAAGAAAAGATTCCGTGACTTCGCGGTTTCCAATCTTCACATCTGCGGAATGAATATCGCGATTCTGCGGAATGGATTCCGTGACTTCGCGATTCCCATTCCGTGACTTCGCGGAATCAGAAAACTCAGGGAAAATACGTTTTATCAGAAGTTCTTCGCTGATACGGTAATGTTTTTGAGGTGTCCCGTTTACCTTTCGCAAAGTTGTTTCAATAACATCTGAGAGGTGCTTTTTAATCAGTTTGTCGACCAATCGGGCGGTCTGGTCTTCACTCAGCTCACCAATTTCTTCGCCCAATTCTTTATGGCTTTTGTAGAACCAGCCTTTTTCAAGCGTTGAGCACCCAGACCAAAAGACCAGCTGATTTAACACTGCAGCAAGTGCATGGCATTGCTGTTCGCCTTTGAAAAAACGTAGGTAAGGCCGCGGGATGACAACCACGTTTTTTTGACCAGATAGAGACTGGACTACATCAAAGATCCGGCTCATTCCGACACCTTCTTAAATTTTGTTCCAAAATCACGACGCGGGCAGAAGCACAGGCCAAACTGATAATCAGGGCGACGGTACAGCACTCTGTGATTTGCCTGATCAACTCCGACCACATGAACCAAACGCCCACGCTTATCCCGACAATCCATCTCAAATGGAACTATCTGTTCGTTTTCCATCGGAACCTCCGGCAATAGCTTTGCTTTCGGCGGTGGCCTGACGAGCGGCGATACCAGCAGCTGTGAAAGCGTTCCAATCGGTAGCAACCACATCATTAGTCTCAACCTTGTGGTTGATGGGCTTACCTGGCTCCCGTACTATTCGGACATACACGAACGGGCACAGTGAGACACATTGGAATTGCACTGTTGGTCGAACGCGGTTTACACTGTTCATGCGTTGATTACTCCACACTGTTTAATTGCGCACCCGACGCCCGAGGCTGCACACTTCGGGCGTCACCCTCTCCAAACAACATCTCTGTCACGACCATAATTTCCGCGACTAAACTCTGAATCCGATAACCCTTGATATACATGCGTTTGCTTTCATCGCGATCCAGCACACCATCAGCGGTAAATTCGTTGTGGGCTTGGGCAAACTGACCGAGCGCCGCAAGCAGCTCGTTAAATTTAATGAGCAGTTCTTCATTTCCCATCTCTGCAACATCCGGGAATTTCACGAAAGTTCCTCCGTTACGCCTGCACATTGTTTCGGTGATGTCTGATCGCCCAGAAATAGATTCCATATCGATAGCCATCCCTAGTGGAACCATCTGGCCGCCAACCTGACGAACTCGGTTACTGAGCGCGTTATGGGTACCGTCGTGCGCCAGCTGCTTTGCCATGGCGCCATAGCCACCTGGGAATGAGGTGACCAGTTTGTGTATTGCTGCTGTTATATCTTCTGGAGTAGGAAAGTTTTTGTTGTCCACAATGCGTTGCCTCTCTCTGTGGTTACGATTAAGCCGCAGGGGCTATAGAATTCAATTCGGGCCAAATTCCCTGCCAGTCATCAGGATGCAGAACCTTACGACTCACAACCCCGTCAGAATTTGTCTCGATCAATACTGATAAAGCGGGCCCTAATTTTTGTTTCTTGCTGATTGCCTTGCGAAGGTATTCAACGGATGTGCTGCATTTAGCAGCAAAGTCACGCTGTTCACCGATGCTCAGGGCGTTGAGATAAATTCTTAGTGTGTCCATGTTTCCTCCTGAGTTAGTACCTCAAAGTATACTTACAAGTAAACTTTAATCAATACTCACAGGTCATTTACCTACGAGTAATTTTTAGTAAGATGCAGGTATGAAAGAAGACAAAAATTCCCAGGTATTTGAGTGCCGCCGACTGAAGTTGAAGGAGTTGGTAGAGCGATTTGAAACGCAGAGAGCCTTTTCTGAGGCTACTGGTATTGATGTGACCGTAATTTCTCGGATGCTCTACCCTGAAGGTAAAGCGGGTAAGAGGAATATCGGAGAAAAGGCTGTACGACAAATAGAGGATGCATTAAAACTAAGTCGGGGCTGGATGGATGGAATTACGCAAGAAAACAACAACGTATCATTTGCAGGCTTTAATGAAACAGCGGGTTGCTATCCTGTAATAAGCTGGGTGAGTGCCGGTGCGTGGTCGGAAGCTGTTGAGCCCTATCATAGGAAAAGCATCGACCGGTGGCTCGAGACAACTGTAGATTGCTCCGAAAACTCCTTTTGGCTTGATGTCAAAGGTGACTCAATGACAGCACCGGCAGGGCTAAGCATACCTGAAGGCATGGTAATTTTAGTTGATCCGGAAGTTGAAGCGACTAATGGGAAGTTGGTTGTTGCAAAACTTGAATCGGACAATGAAGCAACATTTAAAAAATATGTTGTCGATGCGGGCAGAAAGTTTTTGAAAGCACTCAATCCTCACTGGCCAATGACTGAGATTAACGGCAATTGCAAAATCATTGGTGTTGTAGTTGATGCCAAAATTGCAAAGCTACCTTAATCTTACTATCTGATTTTATTATAAAAATAAGGCGATTAAGCTAATGAGCCTACTCTTCATTGCAGCAATTCTTGGATTAATACCTGCATTTATTGCACAAAGTAAGGGTAGATCCTTTGGTGCTTGGTGGCTCTATGGTGCCCTGCTATTTATCGTGGCGATCATTCACGTTTTGGTGATCCCTTCAGATAGCGCCACGTATATAAATTCGTCTGATAGTCGTTCTTGCCCATTTTGCGCTGAGCCAATAAGACGGCAAGCTATCAAATGCAAGCATTGCGGTAGTGAGGTTCTGTCAGCCCCTACATTGCAAGATGAGGGGGATGGTACTCAAATCTCTTGGAGAAGACTTGCAGCACTTGCTTTAGCCATCCTTATAACCGGCCTTATTATTCATGCACTTAGATTAGATTAACCACGCCTATTCAGCCCCGCCGCGTACCTTATTCCATTCCTATTCTCTTGGTATACCTCTAAATCATCTCTTTTAAATTAAATACTCCTACATCCCACATTCCATTAAATAAATAATCAATAAATTCAAATAATTAAAATTTCAATTAGTGAAATTTACTTTGGGGTATTTACTTATCATTTACTTGTAAGTATATTTTTATACGTCAGGGCAGCACAACGTTAAGAGCACTGGTTGTTGAGCGTCTCACTAACAATCAACCTTCTGAACCACAGAATCAGTGCTCTTAACGTTGTGGTGAATGCGCAGGCTGATGCGCGAAACCGAGTGCCGCCCTTTGCCAGGGTATGGAACGGTGGGGACCAAGGCGAACAACCTCCCCGGCAAATGTAGGGATCAGCTCCTACCATCGCAATAGCCCGCCGATGGCTTAAAAATCCCGGGGCGGATGTCTGGCCAAACAATGGCAGTGACTGTGGGAAGTAGACCGCTGACGCCGGGAAAGACCGGCTACGCCAACGAGAGAGTTGGTAAGTTTGCGTGATGACTTACACGTAATGACAGCTGGGAAAGACCAGCACACAACGTAGAGAGCACTGGCGACTGACGGGCCCATAACCCAATCCAATCGTTTGATGCTGCACACTCAATCAGTGCTCTCTACGTTGTGGCACTAAGCATCCTGGTGATGGTCGGGTTCCCTACCCGATTGCTGGTTCGACTCCAGCCGCCACACGCCTAATCACTCTGGAAAAGTGGTAATTGCTGTGTGTAGTTTTATTTAGGCGGTGGCATGACTCTTCAACCTACCCAAGGGGGAGCGAAGATAATGTTCTGATCATGACCACCGCCAATTTTTTCGCAGACATAGACAAGGGTTCGCTGGCCCCACCAGCACACCCAGTGCGCAACCGGTGGCCCTTTTCTATGTGTGTGAGTAATTTCCCGCGGTGTGCGCCGCGATAACGAGGGCATGAAAATGGCTGAAAGTCGTATGACCAACGTCCCGGAGTTTCTCTCCGAACTGGACGCCGGTATTTTCGAAAACAAAATCGCCGCCGCGCTGAATGCCGCAGCTCTGGGCGTTCTTAACAACGGCGGTAAAGGCAAAGTAACCATCGAGATTGATGTTTCCCGCATCAGTAATTCGATGGAAGAAAAACGCGTAATGCTGGCTCACAAACTGAAGTTCTCAGCACCAACGCCGCGCGGGAAAACGTCGGAAGAAGACACCACCGAAACCCCGATGTACGTCGGCAAAGGCGGCAAGTTGTCCATCATGCAGGAAGACCAAGGCCAACTGTTCACAATGGCGGGTGCTGCTGACGGCAAACTCCGCGACGCGCGATAACCATCGCATTAAACCTTCTGAAAAAGGAAATAGTTATGTCTCAAGTTTTAGACGCATCAGCAATCAAAGAAGTCCGCGACATGTCTTTTTCGACGCTGCTGGAAGAGCGTCTTTCCTCTGCTGATTGCCCAGCTGTAGCTCTGCCAGAGTCAGTCCGCATTCATTCTCTCGAAAGCCTGCAGGATGGCCGCTTCCGTTTCCGCGGGAAAATGGAAACCGCCAGCATTCAAGACTTCTGTCGCTACTGTAAACAGTATGCAGGTGCTGGCGTCCGCAGCTTTATCAACGCCGACAACATGGCAGCGGTGACAGTATTCAACCTCGGCACACTGGATATGCCAGGGCACGCAGATAACACCGCTGTACTGAAGCTGAAACGCACTGCCCCATTCCAAGCTTTGCTCAATATCAACGGTGCCAAAAACTCACAGAAAGATCTGGCCGAGTGGCTGGAAGACTGGTCTGAATTCCTGATTGCTTTCACCGCTGACGGCGAAGTGCTGGACATCAAGAAAGCGATCGGCGGCGTTCGTAAGATCACCATCGAAGCATCCAGCTCGGCGGATCATGAAGACAGTGATTTCGGTGCCAAACGGTCAGTAATGGAAAGCGTGGAAGCGAAAAGCAAAGAAGTCATGCCAGCGGCTTTTGAATTTAAGTGCGTGCCGTATGAAGGTCTGGATGATCGCCGCTTCCGCCTTCGTTACAGCGTCTTGACCGGCGGCAATGCTCCGGTGCTGGTTCTGCGCATTGTCCAGCTGGAAACCGAAGAAGAGCATATGGCGACCGAGTTCCGCGAACTGCTCGAAACCAACTTCACCCACGTAGAAGTTGAAACCTTCATCGGTGAATTCAAAGCCTGATAGCGCGGCCTTAAATGCCCTGACCCGCTGGGGCATTTAGTGAATCGTTATTACTGAAATTAAATTGCCATCACTGGCAAGGGATTCGATTACGCCGAAATCAGCAGAGGGGTATTTCATGAAAACTGATATCGCCTTTTTTCTGGCTCTCGGCGTGGTTATGGCAATCACTTATTTGGGAATGCAGATATGAAAGAGCGCCCTATTTTATTCAACGCTGAGATGGTTAAGGCCATTCTCAGCGGTCGCAAGACGCAGACGCGACGTGTTATTAAACTCCCGCTTATCGATAAAGACATGGGTTGTGAGCTCGCGGGAAATGAACTGGCTGGAGAAGTTGCCGCTGGTGATTATCGCAACTGCCCGCTGGGGAAGCCCGGCGATCAGCTTTGGGTACGTGAGACTTGGTCTGATGTGAATAATTCAGGTTGCCCCTCTGTCGCCTACCGGGCAGATGGTGAAGTCCGAGACCTTGGTGAAGAAGATGGCGAAGAGGCCGATCCAAACCTCGAAAAATACAGGTTTGCAACCTGGTATCCAGACCTGATTAATGGCACCGAAGGCCGCTGGCGTCCCTCCATCCACATGCCGCGCTGGGCCAGTCGTATTCAGTTGAAAATATCGAATGTCGGCATTCAGCGTCTTCAGGATATCAGCTCAGGTGATGCTGTCCGCGAGGGTATTTGTCAGCTTCCGGCTTCTGGCCGCTACTGCATCAATCCCGGTGACCAGCATTTCGGTGGTGCAAGCCACAGCGCTAAAGAAGTTTATTCCTGGTTGTGGGAATCGATTTACGGTGAGGGCAGTTGGGGGTCTAACCCGTGGGTCTGGGTGATCGAATTCGAACGTGTAGCGCCAGCAGGGGAACAGCCATGACTGACAAAACTGATATTGCAGCACTGATGCGAGATATGCGAGACCTGGCTGATCGTATTGTCGAATGCCAGGGTGAAAACACAAATGGTGAAGAAATCATTCACCTGTATGACCAATCAGATACCACGTTCAAGGCTCAAAACATTTTACTGGTTCTGAACGCATTCGAAGCAGAACGCCAACGGGCTGATAATGCTAACGACGGCTGGGGAAATGTGATTGCTGAGCGTGACGCAGCAGAGCAAAAGTCCAGAAACTATGAACAGGTCGCGCGCGGTCTGGCGGCAGAAATCGCAGCGCTTAAAGGCGAGCAGGTGCCGGTGGCAGTCGTCGAACCCAATGACAACCTTACAGTTGCTGAAATTCGAGGTGACATTCCCCGTCGCAAAGCCGTTCGTGAACTTTATGAGGGGGCGCTGGTTCTCGGTCAGGAGCTATTCGCCGCCCCGCAAAATCCGGTCGTGTTGTTAGGCAAAGGCTTTAAGCGTGACATCATTGCAGGAATGAGCGCCCCTGAAACTGAATGGTTTAGTCGCAAGGATGTCACAGCTGCAATCGAGGCCGCAGGCGGCATCGTGAAGGATGGTGAGTGATATGGCCCCGCACTGGCTTCAGCAGAGGTTCCAATACTGGAAATACTGGAGGGGTTTTGAACAGGCCTATTACAAAATTAAATTTGAGAGGAAAACATGAAAAAAACTTTGTGGGCTGAAGTTAATTTTCCACCTGACGACTACAAATTTACGGCAGAAGAACTGGAATGCATTATCGCTGGGGACATGTTTACGCAGAGGCAGGATCGCATCATGGCCAGAGAGCTGCTGGCTTTACGCCGGGCGGAAGCGCCAGCCATAACACCTGACTCAGCGCCAGGCTTCATTCTGGATTTGATGGCACAGATTAAAGCGGCCAAGTCACCGGAGGAAGTCCGCGCCATTAAAGCCAATGTCCGTTTTGCTGATCTCGATGTTGCGGTGGACACGTTCGACAAGGCAATCGAAAAACTTTCAAATCTGTAAGCCGGTGTGCAGCCGGCTATAACTAAACGTGTGGAGTAATTTATGGCGAGAACATTAACGTTAGATGAATGGGCTCTCGAAGAGTTCTCAGCGCCAGTACCAAGTCGAGCAACATTGATGAGGTATGCCAAAAACGGAATGATTTACCCTCTTCCCGTTAAGGCTGGGCGATGCTGGCGTGTGGAAGCGTCAGCGCGCTTTATTGGCATGGCCGAGAAGCCCGAGATCAGCAAGGACTTAGATCCACGTTTAATGAGGATTCTCGAAGATGGCTCGTCCACGTAAATACAATGTGAATATTCCCGGACTCTCCTGCTATACCGACGCCAGAACCAAAAAGGTTTACTGGCGTTACAAACATCCGATTACTGGCAAATTTCATGGCTTAGGCGACAACGAAAAGGAAGCTAGAGCTATAGCTATCGATGCAAATATGAAACTGAATGAGCAGAAGATGGCAAATCTTATAAGAGTCAGAAACGATATCAGCAGGGAAACTGATAAAGGTATTACGGCAAACTCTTGGGTAGATAAATATCGAAAAATGCTGAAGGAAAAGGTTAATAACGGAGAAATAAAACCCAAAACTGCTGCCGGGAAAGAACCAGCTCTAAAAGCATTTGTAGAACAGTGCGGCATCAAGCCTTTACCTGAGATTGGCGCGCGCGATATCGCCAGCATTTTAGATATATACATTGAGCAGGGCAAAGGGAGAATGGCACAAATGGTGCGCTCCGTTCTCAGCGATCTGTTCAAAGAAGCTCAGCATATGGGTGAAGTCCCTGTGGGATATAACCCGGCAATTGCTACAAGACAGCCAAGGGCAAAAGTTACCAGGCAACGGCTTTCTCTCGATGAATGGAAAGCCATATATTCGAAGGCATCAGAGCAGCCTGCTTATGTTCGGCGCGGCATGATGATTGCGATACTCACCGGGCAGCGGGTCGGAGATATTGCGGCCATGAAATTCTCAGATATTTGGGATGACAAGCTTCACGTGATCCAGCAAAAGACCGGGGCAAAGGTAGCGATCCCATTATCTATTCGCTGTGACGTTTTAGATATTTGTCTCCGGGACGTGATCGCCGAATGTCGTGATGTCGTCTTGAGTAAATGGATCCTGCATCATCACAGATCACTGAGTAACTGCGAACGCGGTGGCCAGTTGAATCAGGATACTTTATCTCGGGGTTTCGCTAAGGCTAGAGACCAGTCAGGTATTAAATTTGATGCTAATTCTCCCCCAACATTCCATGAGCAACGGTCTTTATGTGAACGCTTATATAGTGCTCAGGGGATAGATACGCAGAGTCTCTTGGGCCACAAAACCAGCCAGATGACAGAAAAATATCACGATGATCGCGGTAAGGAATGGAAGGAAGTGGCGGTTTAATTGTTATGCGGTTTTGCTGAGGAATTTTGCAGGGGTTTTGCAGGAGAGGTATTTTAATCAGAAATAACAGTATTTTACCCTCCTGCGCGGCTGTACCAGTGATAGCCGTCGAGCATCAGTTCGATGTCCGGCCCGACCGCTTCACGCACGGCGGCGCAGGCTTTGATGTCCATTTTCGGGTCCGGCGCGAACGCCACCGGTGGCATCCAGGTGTGCAGTTTTATCGCCTGATAACCGCGCGCCACCAGCTTTTCGGCAAACTGACCAAACTCGTCAGGCGTCGACAGCCCGCCCTTCAGCTCGTCGCCGCACATGGTGCTGCCGTAGGCAGGCACTTTTTCACGGAATCCCCCCAGGAGCTTATGCACTGGCATATTCAGTTTACGGCCCATTAAATCCCACAGCGCCTGCTCGACAAACGACAGCGCACGCTCGGTCAGCTGGTGCGCACTGCCGCGCTGCCAGTGAACCAGATCCTGCCAAAGACGTTCCCGGTCGAACGGATTCTGACCAATCAGTACTTTTCTAAAGAAGGCATTGACCACGTGCGGACGCACTACTTCCGGTGGCGCGAACGAATAACCGCAATCGCCTTCATCGGTGGAGATGGTCAACATCGCCATTTTTGCCAGACTTTCTTCACCCGGATGCGAATGACCCGCGCTGTCTGATACACGACGCGTCGGATAAGTAAAAACAGAAACTTCAACAGAACTTATTTTCACAGCGATACCTGCCATTACTGAGAGAGTGACTGCCCGTCAGGGCGCTCCGGGATTACGGGTTCCGTCCGCTTTGTGAGCGCACTCACACTTCGTTAAAACCGCAATCCAACATTAATAAAATAGCGTTTCATTATCGAAGTTAGCCACTTTATTTGCACATTTCCACGGCTAAAAGCCGAAAATTTCGTCGTATTTTTGGGCATCTGCACGGGGGAATGTGAGCATTTTCACGAAAGCAGGGTGAAGTGTGATCTGTACAGGAAATAGGCGGATTGATTGTGTGGAAATATTCCAGTTACGCGCTGTCAGGAGCCTGGCCTCCCCGGATTGAACTAAAAGGCAAGATAAATTAGGATCGTACTCACTATCTGACGAGCGTCGGATGCCCCTCTGGAGTGAAATATGTTGCGAGTAATTGATACGGAAACCTGTGGATTGCAGGGTGGCGTCGTTGAAGTGGCCTCGGTCGATATTGTGGATGGACAAATCGTCAACCCGATGAGCGATCTGGTACGTCCCGATCGCCCTATCAGCCATCAGGCGATGGCTATTCACAAAATCACTGAGGCGATGGTGGCCGACAAACCCTGGATTGAAGAGGTGATCCCCCGTTACCACGGCAGCCCTTATTATGTGGCCCACAACGCCAGTTTCGACCAGCGTATGCTGCCGGAAATGCCGGGTGACTGGATTTGCACCGTGAAACTGGCGCGTCGCCTGTGGCCGGGGATCAAGTACAGCAACATGGCGTTATACAAATCCCTCAAACTCAATGTAACAACCCCCGCGGAATTGCATCACCACCGCGCGCTGTTTGACTGTTACATCACCGCAGCATTACTGATCCGTATCATGGAGGAATCAGACTGGACGCCGGAAGAAATGGTCGGCATTACCGGGCGTCCTGCGCTGGTCACCACCATGATGTTTGGTAAATACCGGGGTATGAAAATTGAGGAAATCGCCCAGGATGACCCGATGTATTTACGCTGGATGCTAAATAACATCAAAGAGTTAACGCCAGATTTACGGATGACGCTTAAACATTACCTTGATGCCCGGTAGCGTTGATTCTTAATGTTCCTGACCCGACAGCTTCTGCCGGCATACGTTAAGTACCAACTGCCGCAACCAGCGGTGCGCCGGATCCACCTCAGAGCGCGGGTGCCACATCTGCGAGATTGTGATTTCGCGGGTTTTTACCGGCAGATCAAAAATCCAGAGCGTGGCCTGCGCGCCGTTACTTTCGATAACCGGCTGGCTGATGAGGAAAGAAGCCGGAACCAGCGCCACCAAATCCGACGCCTGGGCGATCGCCAGTGCGGCAGAGAAGCCGGGCACGACGGTGGAGATTTTACGTTCTAAGCCGTATTCAGCCAGCGCATCATCCACCGGCCCGCGGATACCATCGCGACGGGACACCACTACATGGCCGCACGCGGCATAGTCGGCAGCGGTAATCTCACCTTTTAGTTCGAGCGGATGGCCTTTTCTGACCACCCCGACAAAGCGGTCACGGAACAGTGTCTGAATACGGATTTCCGGCCCCATATTACTCAGCACGCCTATCTCAAGATCGACCCGTCCTTCCCGCAGATGTGAGGAGCTTTTTTCCGGTTTCGGTGCAAATCGCAGACAGACCCGCGGCGCCACCGCCGCCACTTCGGCGATAAGCGTTGCGCCAAAGGCCAGCACAAAACCGTCGTTAGAGCGCAGGATAAAGGTGCGGTCAAGCATCGGTAAATTGAGTACCGATGCCGAAGGACGCAGCAACGCGCGCGCTTCGTGCGCAGCGTTTTGCGTGCGTTCACGGATCTCTTCGGCGTAAGGCGTCAGCACCATCTGACGCCCTGCCCGCACCAGCAGCGGATCGCCGGTCGTCGTGCGCAGGCGGCTCAGTGTCCGGCTCATGGCCGAGGCGCTCAGGCCTAAACGACGGGCAGCACCCGCCACACTTCCTTCAGCAAGAAGCACGTCCAGCGCAATGAGTAAGTTCAAATCGGGTTCAGTCATACCTCATGATAACTCAGGCTGAAATTCGAGAGAAGGCGTCTGGTGCAGGTATTAAGTGCAAACGCTGCGCCTTCCGCACTATATTGCCCACCGGTATAGTGACTTCACTAAATATCAATGAGAGCGATAGCATTATGGAGTTATTTTCCGATAAACCAGGCGATGAGGGATTACCCGGCCGCGAACGCGGTTTTGCCATGGCTGCCGTAATGATCATGGCGACAATGTCAGTGTTCGATGGCTCGATGGTCAACATTGCGCTGCCGCAAATCGCACGGGCGCTGGATATATCCGCTGGCGATGCGGTCTGGGTATCGAATGGTTATCTGTTGTCCGCATCCATGACGCTGGCGATTTTCGCCGCACTGGCCAGCCACATTGGTTTCCGCCCGCTCTTTCTCTCCGGGCTGACGGTATTCACACTCGCCTCGTTGGGCTGCGCCCTGTCAACATCCCTCGATATGTTGATCGTTATGCGAGTGCTTCAGGGTATCGGCGCGGCGGCGACGCTGAGTATCGGACCGGCGATATTGCGCTCCGCTTTTCCCAATCGGCTGCTGGGCCGAATACTGGGGCTGAATGCTCTGATGATCGCCACCAGCACCGCCGTCGCGCCTGTGCTTGGCGGCACAATATTATCCGCGATGAGCTGGCAGTGGCTGTTCGCGATAAACATTCCGCTCGGCATTCTTGCCGTCATTCTCACGCTGCGGGCGGTGCCTTCAAACCCTGCCAGTACGCGTCAGCCGTTTGACAGCGCGGGCGCTGTGTTATCGGCGGTGGCACTGGGTGCGCTGATTATGGCGGCAGAATCCTTCTCACATCCCGGCGCAGGCGAACTTGTTACCGCCATGACGTATGGCCTGACAGCGATTATTGCAGGCCTGGCCTTTGTCTGGCGTCAACGTCGCGCGCCTAAACCCCTGTTGCCGCTGGGTATATTTGCCTCCACCCGGTTTACACTGGCGGCATTCACGTCGCTGGCTTCATTTGTCAGCCAGGGCATCACCTTTGTCGCACTGCCGTTCCTGTTCCAAAGTGTTTACGGTTACAGCGCGTTCGTTTCCGCATTACTTTTCACGCCGTGGCCGCTGGGGATTATTCTCGCTGCCCCGCATGCCGGACGCCTGGCTGACCGCTATCCTGCCGCCATTATTTCGACTGTGGGTCTGGCAATATTTGCAGTGGGATTACTGTTACTGGCGCAACTGCCTGCGCAGCCGCAGTTCTGGGATATCGGTCTGAGAAGTTTCGTCTGCGGCATCGGTTTTGGCTGCTTCCAGAGCCCGAATAACCGTGAAATGCTCTCCAACGCCTCGCGGGAAAACAGCGGTTACGCTTCCGGCGTATTGGCGATTATGCGCACCTTCGGGCAGTGTCTGGGCGCAGCCTGCGTCGGGGTGATCCTGACAATTTACTCCGCCAGCAGTGTGTTACAGGAAGCACAGGCGGTGAAGGTCAGCTTATGGGTAGCGGTGATCGCGACTGTTCTGGCGACGGTGATCAGCGTGAGCCGGTTGCGCAGTGATAGATTGTCCGCTGGATAAGACTTGAGCGGCTGCCGGACATCTCCGGGCCGCAGCTCACGCCACATAAAAAAAACCGGGCACTTTCGCGCCCGGCTTTGCAGTGACTTCGTGTTTTACCACTGGTATTTCACGCCCACCATTCCCTGATAGCCCTGATAGTTGTTGTCGCCCCAGGTACTGCTGACTTGTCCCCAGGTCTGCCATTTCTGGTTGATGGAGCCGGTCACCCCAGCCTTGACTTCGTAACGGTTTACCGAAGTGGCATTTTCAAAGCGGACCTGATTGAAGTCCACACTGTCTGATGCCGGTTGGCCGTTGTACCAGTTCACTTCAAGGAACGGTTGAGCACTGTTAATGACTACCGTGTTTTGACGGCTCAGGCGCACACCCATACGGGTTCTGATGCCGTCGTCGCCATTGGCGTTGATGCGGGTACCGTTTTGCTCGGTGTGCCCGTCGGTTTCGTAGTGACTGTAGATTAGCTGCGCCTGAGGCGTGACCACCCAGCGGACTTCATCGGATTGTTTCAGCGCGAAGCCGTAACCGGTTTCGAGCGAGACATCCGTCCCCTGACTGTCGTAAGACTCCTGCGGCAGGCTGTCGCCATTGACGTCATTTTTGTACCAGGCGTGCTGGATCCAGCTGTCGACATAGGTACCGGTCACGCGGTCAGGCTGCGCGTACCAGGTGCCGTAAGCCCCGATGCTGTAACCGTTCACCTGCCCGCTGGCTTCATACGTGCTGTTTTTAACGCTGGTATTGCTGCTCGAGTGGCCGTAGCCCGCCATCACACCGGCGTTAATCTGGTCACCGTTTGCACCGTCGAGCTGATACAAATCGCTGCCCAGTTGTAACAGCGTGGTATGGGTTTTCTCATTGTACAGACCGCCGTTACTTTTCTGTTTGGTGTAATCACCGCCCAGACGCACCCAGCCTTTCGCCATGTCGGTGTCCTGACTGCTGCGCGCTGCGCCGGAACGATCATAAAGTGTGTGCAGGAACATGTTTTGTGCCGCACGCTGGTTCGCCAGATAGGCGCCCGGCTCAGGACGGAAGCTGTTCGAGGACGGCGTCGGAGGCGTTGGGGGTTCTGGTGGCTGCGGTGGCGTCGGTGTATCAGTGCCAGATTGCAGATACCAGTCGCCGTTGGTGGTGCTTTTCACCAGATGATATTCATACGCCCCGGCCACCGCACGACCATTGAGGCTGAACACACCGTTCGATTGCCCGCCCACATCCACCACCTGAATCCCGGTGTTGGTCTGCGCCCCGCTGCCTCCGGCATTTTTCACCGTCACCTGCGTAGTGCCGGAAGTATCCCCCGCCACCACCAGTTTATCGGTCACCGAGTTATCGCCACCGAGCACCGTTTGCAGTGCCAGCACGCCGCCACCGATGTAATTTCCGCCGACCGCTAAGGTATTACCGACCGTGCCGCCCGCCAGTTGCAGCAAGCCGTTGTTGGTCAGATTACCACTGAGGTTGAACACGCTGGCTGCCGCCGAGCCGTAGGCCGAGAGGCTGTTAAGGGCGGCCACGGTACCGCTGTTGGTAACATTGCCGCTCACCGTCCCGTCCCCCGAAAGCGTTGCGCCCGATGCCACGCTGACTTCACCGGCACCGTCCGCGCCCAGTTTTGCCCCGGCCTGCGTGCCGTTGCCAACGATCAGCGCGCCGCTGTTAATCTCCGTCGTGCCGGAGTAAGCAGGCTGGTAAACCGTCAACGCGCCTGCGCCCGTTTTCAACAATCCGCCAGTGCCGGTGACGCTATTGGTGAGCGTCATGTCGGCGGCGTTGTCGATCTGCAATAAGCCATTATCGGTGATGCTTGCCGTGCCGAGGTTGGCATTTTCAGAGGCGATCAGCTTGGCGTCATTGCCAATGGTGAAGTTACCGCTGAAGGTGCTGTTATCCGCCGCTAGGCTGATGACTTCAGTGCTGTCGAGCTGCACAGAGCCCGCACCGAGCAGCGCATTGTTAAACGCGCCGCTGGCGGTCTGGCCGTTAAAGGTATCGAAAGTCAGCAGGTCATCCGCCGCGTCCATGGTGATGCTGCCGGTACCCAGACCCTGCACATTGTTGAGACGGACTTGCGAGCCGCCGGTAATAAGCGTTGAGGCTGACAGATTCGGGTTAGCGCCATCGATATTGAGCACGCTCGGGTCAACAATCAGCTGACCGCTGCCGGTCAGGCGACCGGTTATAGTGCCGCCGTTGGTGTCGCCCGCCGCACGCTGGCTGTCAGTGATGGTCAGCGTACCGCCGTTAAGATCCACCACGGTGTCCGCCATGCTGTTGAGTGCGCCGATACTCTGCGTTTTACCGTTCAGATCCACCTGACTGGTGCCGAGCAGATCCAATGACGACGTATTGCCCAGCGTGTGATCAAAGCCCAGACGCAACGTGCCGTTGGTGACCGTCGTCCGGCCAGTGTAATCATTACGCGGGTTGTTGAGGGTGGCCGTTGTCGCCACATCCACATTCAGTCCACCGGCACCGGTGATCAGCGCGTGCATTTCGTTACCCCCCAGCGGTGCGCTGGAGTTCTGCACCAGAGAAACCTGCTGGCCTGCCAGCAAATCGAGTTTCACCAGGCCAGAGTAAAGGAACAGGCCAGTCTGCCCTTGCAGATTGCTGCCTGTCAGGCCGTAGTTATATGTCCCGAGTCCCACCACATTGCCAAACTGCGTCACATCGGCGGTGGTCGGGGCCAGCACATTACCTGAGGCATCGGTCAGCGTCAGATTGGCAGAAGAACCGGTATTGCCCTGCGAGAGGATCAGCGGATCTCCGATAATGTCATCCTGCTGTAATAAAGGTTCACCAACGGTGTTCGCCGGATCCGGCAGGGTTTCCAGCCCGCCGACCCGCACTTCTCCGCCGTTCAGCGCCAGCTGATTGGTGGTAATCAGCGTGTTAGTCAGCACATCAAACGTCGTACTGCCGCCGTTCAGCGCCAGATTACCGATGGCTTGCGTTCCCGCACCCACCACGATATTGGCTGACTGATTTTGCAGCGTAGCACTGGTCAATGCCTGCGTATCCGTACCGGACAGGACAAACGCACCCTGACCAAGATTCACCTGCCCGGCAAAGGCATTGCCGCTGCCCGCGCTTAAGGAGAAGCGATCCGCCGCCGTCGCCATCGCGACATTCATCGCACCTTGCCCGGTCAGCGCATTGTCAAAGGCGAAATCGCCGCTGGCCGGTGTCACGTTGAGCGTACCGTTAAGCAGCACGCTGCCCGCGCCAAGATTTTGCGCGGCCGCAACGCTGGAAGAGCTGCCGGAGGCCAGATCCCACACGCCTGTAAATCCGCTGTTATCCCCGCTGAGGATCAGATCGGTGGCTGAAATCCGGTTGGTGCCGCTGCCGGTGATGGTGCTGCTCAGCTCGCTACCGGCTCCGCTTACGCTCATTAATCCGCTGTTATCGACCGCATTACTGAAATTACCCCCGCTGACATTGACTGCCAGCGTGCCCGGCGCGGCGATGGTTGCCGTGCCCGTACCTGCACCCTGTGCGTTAGTTAGTGTCAGCGTACCTGCGCTAACCGTCGTGCCGCCGGTGTAGGTGTTGTTGCTGCCAATAGACACGTTGCCGCTGCCCGCTTTTTCAAGCGTACCGCTGCCGCTGACTACGTTGGTGAATGTCCAGTCGGTGGCACTGTCGAGTACCAGCGCGCCGTCGTTGCTGACAGCGGCCGTACCCAGGTTTTGCGCCTTGCCTGCCGTCAGGCTGCTCGTGTTATCGACCGTAAAGCTGCCGCCAAAACCACTGTTATCGCCGGAAAGCGTCACCGCCGAGGCTCCCTGTAACCCGACCACGCCAGTTCCGCTCAGGGCGTTCGCCAGCGTGCCGGTTGCGGCGTCAAGCTGAACACCGGTGGTTGCGCCGCTGAGGCTGAGGCTGCCGGTACCAAGAGCCGCCACGTCACTGAGCCGTGCCTGCGCGGTATTATTGAGGACAACTGCGGCGCTCAGGCCGCTGTTCGCGCCGTTGACGGTCAGGGTACCGTCGCTCACCGTCAGATTCCCTGCGCCGGTCAGCGTACCCTCACTCTGGCCGCCCAGACTCAGCGTCAGGTTGCCGCCATTGACGTTGAGCGTGGACCCGCTTGCGCCGCTCAGCGTGCCGACAGTCTGCGTTTTACCGTTGAGATCAAAGCCGGTGGTATCCTGCAATGCCAGCTCAGACGTCGCGCCGAGGGCATTATCACTGCCCGCCACCAGCGTTCCGCCACTGACCGTGGTGGTGCCGGTATAACTGTTGGTGGCGTTGCTTAGGGTCAGCGTCTGACCGGCAGAGGCGCTGCCGTTGACGTCAAGATTACCGCTGCCGGTCAGTTGTGCATTAAGCACCGCGCCGTTGGATACCGAGTTGCTGTCCGTTGCCAGATGCAGCGTCTGACCGCTCAGCAGATCCAGCCCTTTCAGGCCGTACCCGACATACAACCCGTCGTTACCGCTGCCGGTGGAGAGCATGAAATCATAGCTGCCGTTCGCCACCATGGTCGTGCCTTCGGTGATCGCCAGCGTCTGCGGATTACTGATCGCCTGACCGCTGCTGTCGACAAGCCCCAGGGAAGAGGCGTCGCCGGTCACTGAACCACTGGCAGCGACCAGCTGAGATTGGATCTCACCGTCGTCCTGGGCCAGCAAGTTCAGCCCCGGCGCAGGCGCCGGGTTAGGCACACCGCTGGTTACCGGAATGTCTACCTGCACGGTGCCGCTGTGAATCGTCAGGTCAGTCACGTTGACGATCCCTACTGGCGATTGCGGTGGAGTTTGCCCGCTCCACGCCATGGTGCCGCCGTTCAGGGTTAAATTGCCGATGTTTTGATCTGCCGCTGCAACGGTAGTCGTGTTGCCGGTATCAAGTTGCAGCGTTGCGTTAGTCAGCGCCGAGGTGTTATCACCGTCAAGCGTAAACTGGCCCTGACCTAAAGCGACCGTGCCGGTGAAGGCGTTGCCGGTCGCAGAAGAAAACGCGAAGGTGTCGGTGGCCGCCGTCAGAGTAGCCTGTAAGGTCCCGTCCCCCGTGAGTACATTGGTGAAGCTATAGCTGCCAGCCGTCGGCGCATCAATGTGCAAAGAACCCGGTGCGGCGATAGCCACGGCCCCGCTGCCCAGCGATCCCCCCCCGGTCACTCGCAGTGCGCCGTAAACATTGGTGCTGCCGGTGTAGGTATTTGCGCCGGTTAACGTCGCGGTTCCCGCACCGAGTGCATCGACCTTTCCGGTGCCACTGATAATGCCATCAACGGTGAAATCATTAGTGCGGGTGAAGGCCAGTGTCCCGTTGTTGATAACATCACCTACTATGCTGCCCGTCGTGGTGTTTCGACCCAAAGACAGGGTCGCACCATTGCTAATCGTCGTCCCCCCGCTGTAAGTATTCTCTGCGGTAAGATCGATAATCCCCTTGGTCGTCAATTGGCCGGTCCCGTCGATCAACCCGCTGATGTTGATTCCCGACGTACCGATAATGGTTCCGCCGCCACTGCCCAGCGTGATGCTATTAGTTAATTCGCCCGCCTTACTGATATCAAACGTGGCATTATTATTGATAGCCACGTTACTGGTTGTTGAACCTAGCGAATTGTCAGATGTAATTGTCAATTTCCCGGCATTAATTTGCGTGCCTCCGGTGTAGGTGCTGTCACCTGTGAGCGTCAGCGTTCCTGTTCCCTCTTTCACAAGGCCACCAGTACCACTGATGACCGCGCCCAGCCCGAGGTTATCTTCCATATCCATCGTTAGGGTGGCGGTTCCCAGCGCAATATTCCCTCCGCCGACGATATTGTGTACTTGCTGATCGAAGTTGTTCAGATCAAACGTGGCGCCTACCCCGACAAGCAGGGATGAACTGTCAGCAAAGGCATTCTCAACACCTGTTTTTAACGTCCCCGCCAGCAGGTGTGTAGTACCGGTGTAAGTGTTAGCCGCTGACAGCGTCAATGTTCCCTGACCGAGCTTGTCAAGTGACTGTCCGTCCCAGGCGCTGCCATTCGCCGCCTGATCGGCTAAAACCACGTCGACGTCAAAGGCATCGCTGGCATTGGTCAGGGTGAATTTTCCCGATGAAAGCGGGGCTGCGGCATTCCACGCAAGCGCGCTGCCGATGCTGTAATCCAGACCGTCGGCGGATTTTTTCGCATCATTCACAATGTAATCCGCGTCACCCGCACCTACGCCAGTCACTGCACTGAAATCGCCGGTAATGCCACCGGTGGTGTGAATGACCACCGTCCGCGCCCCCTCCAGATCGCTGGCTTTCGCTACCGGACCGCTGCTATACCCGGAAATATTCAGTACAGAGTCGGTGGTGTTGAGGGTGGCATCGGCGGCGGTGAGCAGTGGTGCGGTGCCGCCCAACGTCACATCCAGCGTACCGTCGATAAGCGCACTGCCGCTGGCGGTCATCTGCGAATTCGCATCCAGCCTGAGGATCGCGCCGCTGTCGATACTCAGACTCGTCGCGTTAAACATGCCGTTTTGGGTCAGATGCAACGTTCCCGCGTTGACGTCAGTTGCACCGACCGAGTTGCCGGTCGCAGAAAGCGTCAGTGTTCCGGTGCCGGTTTTGGTCAGACCGCCGGTGCCGGTGACCGTCCCGTCAAACGCCGTGTCACTGTTGTTTTGCGTCGTCAGCGTCCCCGTGCCGAGCGCAATGATCCCGGCACCGCTCAAATCCTGCACCAGTTGATTGAAATTGTTCAGCACCAGCGTCGCGCCGCTGGCAACGGTGACACTGTCACTGGTGGCAATGGCGTTTTCAATGCCGGTGGTCAGCGTCCCCGCCTGAATGCTGGTCGCGCCAGTGTAGCTATTGGCGGCAGACAGGGTGAGGTTGCCTGCGCCGAGTTTAGTTAACGACGTACCGTCCCAGCCGGTGCTGCTGGCTGCCTGGTCCGCCAGTGAGACATCTACGTCAAACGCGTCAGAGGCGCTGGTCAGAGTGAAATTACCGTTGGAAAGCGTCGTTCCTGCGTTCCACGTCAGTTCACTGCCCACGCTGTAGCTGTTGCCGTCGGTGGATTTACGCGCATCGTTGATAATGTAATCGACATCGCTTGGCGTAATGCCGGTCACCGAACTGAAATCTCCGGTGATGCCGCCGGTGGTATCAATGATTACCGTACGTGCGCCGCTGAGATCGCTGGCTTTGCTGGCCGTGCCCGGCGTAAAGCCGGCGACATTGAGCACCGAACTGTCACCCAGCGTGGCATCAGAGGCCGTCAGCATCGGGCCGGTGCCGCCAAGGGTGACGTCCAGCGTGCCGTTCACGGTGGCGTTTCCAGTAGTGACGACCTGCGACGCGCTGTCGAGTTGCGCCGTGGCACCGGCATCAACCAGCAAGCTGGCGGCGTTGAAGGTGCCGGTTTGAGTGAGATGTAAAATACCGGCAGCGACCTCTGCCGCACCTACACTGTTACCGGTGCTGCTCAGCGTCAGCGTACCGGCGCCGGTTTTGGTGAGTCCGCCAGTGCCGCTGATCGCGCCGTCGAATGCTGTGTCGTTGTTGTTCTGCACGGTCAGATTGCCGGTGCCGAGCGTGACAGCGCCCGCGCCGGTGAGATCCTGTGCAGTCTGGTTAAAATTGTTGAGCGCAAGCGTGCTGCCGGTAGCCACATTCACCGAACTGCTGGTGGCAAACGCATTCTCGATGCCCGCAGTCAGCGTGCCCGCTTCAATATCAGTGGTGCCTGTGTAGGTATTGGCCTGCGACAGCGTCAGGTTTCCCGCGCCCAGTTTGGTCAGGGATTTACCGTCCCAGGTTGAGCCGTTGGCAGTTTCATCGCTCAGCGCCACATCGACGTTAAACGCGTCTCCCGCTGCGGTCAGGGTGAAATTCCCCGTCGCCTGCGAGGTGCCGGACGTCCAGGCCAGTTCGCTGCCCAGACTGTAGTTTTTGCCATCGGCAGAGAGTTTAGCGTCGTTAAAGTAATAATCTACGCCGCTGCCGGTTACGCCGGTTACCGTGCCAAAATCGCCAGTGATCCCGTTCGTGGTTTGCAGTACCACCGTGCGCGCACCATTCAGATCACTGGCTTTGGTCGCCGCCACCGGGCTAAAGCCGCTGACTTCCAGCGCAGAACCTGAACCGAGCGTAGCGCTATAGGCGGTGATTTTTGGCGTCGTGCCGCCAAGCGCGACATTCAGCGTGCCCTCAATATCCGCCGCGCCCACAGAAGTGATTTGCGCACTCTGGTCGAGTTGCGCCGTTGCGCCGGTATTCACCGTCAGACTGGTGGTGGCGTACGCGCCGTTTTGAGCCAGGTGCAGATTACCCGCCTCCACTGTCGTTGCGCCGACCGAATTGGCGTTGCCGGAAAGCGTCAGTGCGCTGGCACCGGTTTTAATCAGATCACCGGTGCCGCTAATTTTGCCGCTGAACGCAGTATCCGTATTGTTTAGCGAGGTCAGACTGCCGGTTCCCAGGGTGATGGTTCCCGTCCCGTTGAGATTCTGCAATGTCTGATCGAAATTCTTAAAACCAAGAATGGTGGAGCTATCCATTGTTACCGAGGAACTGGCAGCAATAGCATCAGCAACGCCGAGATTGATTGTGCCGTTGACGATTGTGGTCGGGCCGGTATAGGTATTCATACCATTGAGCGCCAAAGTGCCGGTGCTGCTTTTCGACAGACTCCCCAGTCCACCAATCACGCCATTCATCGTCCCCGCACCAATCTGTAAGCTCGTGTCCGCATCGGTGATATTCACAACACTGTTGTCGACAGTGATTATCGCGGTGGCGGCGTGCGCATTATTACCGTTAAAGTTCAACGTTTGTGCGCCTGTCAGCGTCCAGGAAGCCTGTCCCAACAGGGTATTGACGTCTACGGTGTAGGCATCACCGTTCAGGCTTATCGTACCCGTGTAATTATTCGCCGCACCGTTAAACGAGAGGCCAAGTGAATCTGGCGTGCCCTCAGACATATTTACGCTGAACGTGCCCGAACCGGTGAGATTACCGTTCATTGCCAAGGTGTGAGCGCCGGTGTCCGCAACGTAGTTCAGCGAACTGGTGTTGATGGCGTCGACGTCGCCATTAAAAATGATGTTCGCAGCGGCTGATTGCTCGAAATCCAGCGTCGAATCTGAAAGGGAAATTGGCGCAGTCAGATTATCGAAGTTGTACGTCACAGCACCGTTGAGGGGTGTGGCCTGCGTACCGTTCATGCGCAGGGTTGAAGCCTCGAGCGTGAGTGCGCTCGCGGAGAAATTGTAATCAGTGAAAGTCGAGGCGTCACCCAGTTGCAGGACAGCGCCATTGGTCACACTTATCGGGCCAGTGCCAAGATGACCTGTGTTCCGCCACTCCAGGTGCCACTCCCCGCCAGATTGGTCTGACCCTCTCCTGCCTGTATCACCACACCGGTGCCGCTGATATTGTCATTGAACCCTACATCATCGCTGCGATTAAAGGTCAGAGTGCCGTTGTTGATGACGTCGTCAGTCAGAGAGCCCTCGGTGCCCCCGTCGCCAATCGACAACGACGATCCGGTATCCAGTGTAGTGCCGCCCGAACCGGTATTGGTTACTTCACCGGTGACAACGACATTCCCGCTCAGTACATGAATCGCACCAGCGACCGTCAGCGGCCCGGTGATGTCCCATTCTTTATCGTTAGCATCAACATTGAGTAAGTTAATTCCGCCGTCAGTCACGCTGTTATTAAAAACGGCACTCGCTGCCGTTCCGTCTAATAAATTTAAGATGTTATTGGTTTGCCCGCTCTCGAGCGTAATCCCGCCGGTGATAAGAGAGCTGGTGTGAAAATTAAGGGTATTATTGTCGCCAAAAAGTGAGATGGCCGTTCCTGAAGTCCCGGCACCAGACGTTATTGTCCCGGCATTATTGATTGTTGCCCCACCCGCAGAGGTGGCGCTCCCCAAAATAACGGTATTCGTGGCGGAAAGAGTCCCAGTTTCATTATTCGTCAGGGTCAGACCGCTGCCAAAATTGTTCAAGGCATAGGATGATGCGCCACCATTGCTGTCAATCAGGCCATTATTAATAATGGTGAAATCTGTGCCGTTGTTGAAACTGATGCCGTTACCGCCCTGAATAGTGCCACTGTTGGTGATGGTGTTGGCGCTACTGCCGGTATCAAAATTAAACCCTGAACCGGTAGTTCCTCCCGTAACACTCACCCCACTTTCCAGGGTGAAGGTGCTGCCCGTCACCGTAGCATCGGCGCTGACAGCGTCGGTCGGCGAGGTGATATTACTGGTAATATCAAAGTCGGTGCCGAGCGCGCTGATCACATTACAGGTCGCTCCGCCGCCAGCACACCCTGCATCCGCCGAGGGCAAATCTACGGCATAGACATTTTGCATCCCGAAGGCAGAGGAAAATAAGATGATCTTCATGGCGATATACAATTTGTTTAAGGAATAATCTTTAAGCTCACGTTTTTTCTTATTTGATAGAACGTCATTTTGTGTCCTTAGCATAATTTTCTCGCCCTGTATAAGTTCAGTTATTTTCCATGAGATATGATTTTATTCACGCAATGAAATATATCCCCACACCCTGGCAAGCCAGGTGCAGAATTCATCGGCAACAACGCAGATACCGGAAAGCCATGCAGAAATGTCACGAGGATTAATGAATACCTAAGAACTTTCTTAAGTAATTTGCCTTAAGAGTTATAGCTAATGTGTGAAAGATTGCCAGTCAAAAATACGCATACCGTTCAATTGGCGGAAATAAATTAATATAAAAATAATATAATGAGGAACGAAATGATTTTTATATTAATATTATTAATGTCATTTTTATAAAATACTTATATAAATCTGACACAAAACTGCGTTTACCCGGAGATTTTCCAGTCAGGACGGGGTTGTGCAAAAAATCATCAACACAAATGGCGGCCAGTGAAATGTT
This sequence comes from Rahnella sp. 1L-D-7-B-C2, assembly GCF_057290995.1. Classification (NCBI taxonomy): domain Bacteria; kingdom Pseudomonadati; phylum Pseudomonadota; class Gammaproteobacteria; order Enterobacterales; family Yersiniaceae; genus Rahnella; species Rahnella sp. 1L-D-7-B-C2. The sequence continues at coordinate 256,676 of NZ_JBXAVQ010000003.1, forward strand.
AAGCGCGATAAATCATTCAGCTTAGAAGGGATTAAGAGCACTGAACCTCAAAGTTCAGAATCTCTCTCTTGTAATAGATACGTATAAAAAAAGGCCGCTTTCGCGGCCTCAGATTGCAGAGCATATGTCAAAACGTGTGACGGTGAGTTATTTAGCGTCAGCGTCTGGCAGTGCGTAAGCGATGATGTAATCGCCCAGTTTGGTGCCGAACGAACCGTGACCACCGGCTGCGATAACAACGTACTGCTTGCCATTCACAGAGTAAGTCATTGGGGTTGCCTGGCCGCCCGCTGGCAGTCTTGCTTCCCAAAGTTTGTCACCGTTGCTCATGTTGAACGCGCGCAGGTAGTTATCTGCGGTTGCTGCGATGAAGAACACGTTACCGGCAGTGGAAATCGGTGCACCAAGCATTGGCATACCCATTTTGAACGGTAACGGAAGCGGTGAGCTGTCGCGCACGGTGCCGATACGTTTTTTCCACACAATGTCGTTAGTTTTCAGATCAACGCCGGAGATGTAACCCCATGAAGGCTGTTTACATGGGAAGCCCAGCGGAGACAGGAACGGATTCAGCGTCACGGCAAATGGCACGCCGTACTGATGCTGGATACCTGACTCAGAACCGGAACCGCCTTTATCGTTAGCGTCTGGCTCGATTGGGTTACCCGGCCCACGCGGGATCAATTTAGACACGAACGGCAGTGCGATCGGGTTAGCGATAGCTACCTGACGATCGGTATCCACGGAGATACCGCCCCACTCGAACATCCCGAGGTTACCTGGGAAGACCAGAGTGCCCTGCTCGGATGGCGGTGTGAAGGTGCCTTCATAACGCAGTTTGTGGAAGATCACACGACACATCAGCTGGTCGTAAATCGTGGCGCCCCACATGTCTTTGCCCGTCAGTTTGGCTTCCGGACGGAACGTCAGTTTTGAGAATGGCTGAGTTGGAGAAACATGGTCGCCCTTCGCCGCGCCTTGTGGCACAGGCTTCTCTGGCGCATCAACGATAAGCTTACCGTCACGGCGGTCCAGCACGAAGATGTTACCGGTTTTGGTCGGTACATAAATCGCAGGAACTTTGTTGCCGGATTTATCAGTGATATCCGCAAGCGTTGGCTGCGCCGGAACGTCCATATCCCACAGATCGTGATGGACGGTCTGGTAGAACCAGGCCAGTTTACCGGTGGAGGCATTCAGCGCCAGCAGGCCACTCGCAAAACGTTCCATTTCTGGAGTACGGTTGCCGCCCCAGATGTCCGGTGTCGCGACGCCGATTGGCAGATATACCAGATCCAGTTTGTCATCATAAGCCGCAGGCGCCCATGAGTTCGGGGAGTTTGGTGTGAAGTGCTCACCGTCTGCTGGCAGTTTGTTTGGCTCAGCCGCACCCGGATCGAAGGCCCACAGCAGCTTACCGCTCTCAACGTCGAAGCCACGGATAACACCGGAAGGCTCGCGGGTAGAGAAGTTATCGGTGACCGCACCGGCCACAATGATCACAGATTTGGTGATGATTGGCGGTGAAGTCGGTTCGTAGTGGCCCGGCACTGCATTAGGCATATTGCTTTGCAGGTTCAGTTCACCGTTGTTACCAAATGCCGGGCAACGTGCGCCGGTTTCAGCGTCCAGCGCAAACAGACGGCCATCGTTGACCGGCAGAATGATGCGGCGTGCGCACACAGCAGGTGCTGCGCCGTTCGCTGCATTGCCTTCTGTGGCAGGCGTGGTCTCATGATAAGACACACCACGACAAGTTACGTGCTGGAAGGTCGGGTTCGGCTTGAGCTGCGGATCGAATTTCCACTTCTCTTTACCGGTCGCGGCATCCAGAGCAAACAGCTTCTGGTGCGGCGTACACAGGTACAGCATGTCGCCGATTTTAATTGGCGTCACTTCGTCAGTGATTTCACCCGGATCGTTGGCTGTTTTCAGGTCGCCGGTACGGAAAGTCCATGCCACGTCGAGCTTACTGACGTTTTGATCGTTGATCTGGCTCAGCGGCGAGTAACGGGTACCGCCCTGAGTACGGCCATAGGCAGGCCAGTCACCGTCAGGAATGCCGGAATCAGATTTCGCCGGCGCAGAGTCATCGGCTTTAATCGTGCCGTTGATCACCTGCGGATCGTTGAAGATGGAGTAACCAAGTACCGCCACGGTGAAGACCAGTGACAGCGCCAGTGCACCGCGTGCGAAGGCGTTTTTGGCCAGCATCTGGTTGTAAACAACCGGCAATAAAATCCACAGCCCCAGGAAGAAGGTGACGTCTAAACGCGGCGTCAGTGCCCAGAAGTCTGTGCCCACTTCCCAGACGGCCCACACCGTGGTGCCGAACAGGAAGATTGCATAAAGCAGTAATGCAGAAGAGCGACGGCGGAACAGCAGCCACGCAGTAACCAGCGATATCACACCGGCAATTATGTAATAAAGAGAACCACCTAATTTTGCCAGCCAGATACCGCCGACAAGAAGATAAATCCCGCTTAACGCGGCGAACAAAGCGGTAATTATTACGACGATGCGTGATAACGAGGCTTTCGTTTCCATAGTTGATGACCTTACTGATTTTATAATCGTCGATTTAGGATGAGCTAAATCTTCAAGAACATCCGGTCTTCACCGGGTGTCATTCCGTGCGTACGCTGCCGGGCTTTGATAATTGCAGGCCGTTGGCAGCGTCGCGTGGTGCTTTACTTTTACTGACTGAAAATCCTTTACTTCACGAATACGAACTTACTGGAAGCTGTAAGACAGCGTCGCGCCGCCACCGTAGTTTCTGCCCGGCGCTGGTTCGAAGTAACGTCCGTTCCCTTCGTTAACGATGACCGATCCGACATAATTTCTGTCAAACAGGTTGTCGACGCGGGTGAACAGGTCGAGTGTCACTTTGTCCCAGTTGAAGCGATAACCCGCGTTCACGCTTGCCACGGTATACGCGGGAGCCTGTTCGCTGTTTTCGTCATTCACTTCAATATCGCTCATGTAACGGACATCCGCCCCGGCGTGCCAGCCATCAACCGGTGCCCACTCTAATGAAGCGTAGCCCATGTTACGGGCGATACCCGGAAGGCGATTGCCTGCAGGCGTACAGTCGCCGGATCCACAGGTCTCATTGCGGAAGGTCGCATCGAGCAGGGTCCAGGCCATTTTCACACGCCAGTTCTCTTCAATCTGTTGATCTAATGACAGTTCCAGCCCGCGACGACGGGTTTTTCCGGCGTTGGTATAACTCGAGCGTCCACCGACGCTTTGCGCGACGATCAGCTCATCGTCGGTATCGGTCTGGAAGACGGCGGCGGTCACCAGCCCATTGCCGACGCGCCATTTGCTGCCAAGCTCGACGGTGTTGCTGGTTGATGGTTGGAGGCCAAGGTTCAGGCCAGAGTTGCCATCGGTGCGGTAAGAAAGTTCGTTGATTGTCGGCGTTTCAAAACCTTTACCGGCAGAGATATAAGTGTTCAGCGCCGGTGTCACCGCGTAGTTCAAAGACGCCATCGGCAGCAGCTTGTGATAACGGCGCGAACCGCTGTCATCCGGGTTATTACCGGTGATGTAGTAATCCGTGGAATCGAAGTTAACCGTGCTGTAGCGCGCGCCGACGTCCAGCGTCCAGCGAGGCGTCAGATTCCACGTGGTTTGCAGATACGGGTCGAGGTTCCACATCACGTTCTTTTCGTTACGGCGCTCGTTGCCCTTCACGCCCAAATCACCCTGGTCGTTGAAGTTCTCGTAACCGAAACGGCGCTCGGTCATGGTTTCATAATCCACGCCGCCGGTGACCGAGAACGGCACGGAGCCGATCTGGTCATCATGTTTCCAGCGGGTATCGACACCGGAGTATTTACGTTCAAGCACGATCACGCCGCCCGCGTTAAGAGGATTTTTCTGCGCCGTGGCCGGAATGGTCTGGTATTGCGTGGTGTGACGTTCGCCGTGATAAGTCATCAGGCTGAATTCGTCATTTTCGGTCATCTGACGCTGGTAGCGCAGACCGACTTGTGTCTGATCGAGGCTCTTACGGGCGTTGTACTGATCGGCGCGCGTCGCCTGTTTCGGATTATCGTGCCATTCGGATTCTGTCAGGCCGCCCGGATCGTTAGCATCAACGGAGACGCTGTTGAACATCAGCGTCAGGGTACTGGCGTCATCAATACGTACGCCCAGTTTGCCGTTACCGAGGTTTTTCTGCGTACCGCTGTGATCGCGGTAACCGTCGGTGGTGAAGCGCGAACCGGAGATCAGGTAATTCACATCGCCCGAGTGGGTACCGTCACCGGTTGCACCACTGGCTTTAACGCTGTTACGAAAGGATCCGTAGCTGCCGAAATAGGTGCCCGCTTCAAGGGTAGCTGGCTGCGTGCCGGTTTGGGTATCAACGTTAACTACGCCGCCGGAGGCGTTACCGTATAGTGCCGAGAACGGCCCGCGCAGAACTTCAACGCGCTCAACCGAGTTCAGATCGATATTCGACGTCTGCCCCTGCCCGTCCGGCATAGTGGCCGGAATACCATCAACATAAATTCGCACGCCGCGCACGCCGTACATCGAACGGCTGCCGAAGCCACGAACGGAAAGTTGTAAATCCTGCGCATAGTTCTGACGGTTCTGCACCTGTAAGCCAGGCACGCTGCCGAGGCTTTCGGATAGATTGACCTGCGCTTTACTGTTACGGAAATCCTCACCGTCGATAACGCTTACCGCCGCCGGGGTGTCCAGCTCGGACAGGCCGGTTGCACCCTGTTTTTTGATGATCATCAGTGAGGACGAGTCTGAAGTGTCGTCGGTGTCGCTTTTCGGCGTATCGGTGGCTGACAGTGCGTAACTGACTGAAACAGGGCTACAAAATGACAAAAAGGTGATGATAAAAGCAGAGGTTTTGGCGTTCACTTTAGGCGTTCTTTCTTGTTAGCTAAAAGTGGGAGCTTAAGGGTCGTGCTAAAATACGACACACATCTCACTTTTAGACTTTAGGAGTAGACAAAAAACCATCAATCTGATGGTGAATCAGGAAGGTGCTAACTATAGTTATTTTCTTCCTGTTAGTACATACGTAACTTTACGAATGTAATTTTTTAACAAAATTCCGCACGCATGGTGCATTGAAAACCTGACAGACGATCAGCCTGTAACAGACATCACTAAGACGCTGCCGGGAACCCGTGTGGAAGCCAATGTGCTGGCCGGACCCCTCAACGTTACCGTGCCCGCTGATTATTTGCTGCCGAAAGGCGAAACGTTGCCGCAGGAATGGGATCATGGGATCCCGATGGTTTTCACTAACATCAATGCCAGTGGTTATCAGACCAAACGCCAGAACGGGCGTGACAGTGAAAACCAGTACGTAAATCTGACTAACGGCGTAAATCTGGGTGCATGGCGACTGCGCAACCAAAGCTACTATCAGAAAACCGCAAACTCTTCGGATTTTACTTCCGATAAAACCTGGATCAGCCGCGACATTCAGAGCCTGCTATCACGATTCAGTGCAGGGGAAACGGAAACCACAGGGCTGGTCATCGACAGTTTTCGCTTTGTCGGCGCCAAACTGGAATCGGTCTCCGCAATGCAATCTTCCCGGGAGAATGGTTTTGGGCCGCAAATTCAGGGCACCGCATTAAGCAATGCCACCGTTCAGGTGAGTCAGAACAACCGCATGATTTACCAGACCTTCGTGCCACCGGGAGATTTTGTTCTTCGCGATGTCAACGTGTCCAATGCCGGAGAGCTGGAAGTCAGTGTGACGGAAGAAGATGGCACCGTGCGTACTTTCACCGTTCCGGTCTCCACATCGGCCACGTTGCTGCGCCCCGGAAATATGAAATACAGCCTGAGCATCGGGCAGCATGATAATGATACGGATACCTGGTCAGACGGCAGTTCCCGCGACGTGACTCATCGTGATACGCGAAAACGTTTCGTGCAGGGTGAACTGATATATGGCGCGAGTAACACCGCGACTGTACTGGGCGGTGCTTTGCTGAGTGAAGACTATCAACACGCCGCGCTTGGCATGGGCCTTAACTTAGGGAATCTGGGATCGCTGACGACGCTGGTTTGCGGCGCAAAATCTGTGCTCGCCGATGGCAGCGACAAGCAAGGCTATTTTACGCAGCTGAGTTATCAGAAGTACCTGTTGCCGACTCAGACTCAACTGAGCCTGACGCGGGCAAACTACACCACTGATTTTTACAGCTTCGACGACATCAACAAGTATTCCACGACATCTAAAAAGAATTCGGTAAAAAGCACTACCTCTCTTTCCGCCACGCAAAATCTGGCTGACTGGGGTACGTTGCGGCTTAGCGCTTATGACAAGAAATATTACAATAAGCAGAGCAACTGGTTGAGTTACTCAGCAAGCTGGAACACACAAGTCCTGGGTTCCTCACTGACGCTCAGTGTGAACCGCAGTGAGAACCGCTATACGCAAGTGACAGAAAATATTATGGGCGCCACGGTCAGTATTCCGTTCAGCATTTTCTCGAAAAATGCTCCTTCAGCAAGGCTTTACAACAGTTACACGCAGTCCAGCCGTGGCAATAATTCGCTGACCAGTCGTGTGACAGGTTCTGCCAAAGACCTTCCGCTGGATTACAACGTTTCTCAGAGCGTTGACCGCACCACCAGCGGGCGTCACACCCAGAGTCAGGCCATCAGCGCGACCTATTCCTCACCGGTCGGGCAAGGCATGTTGGGTTACAGCAACATGAATAATGAAAGTCAGAGTTATCAATGGCGCTGGAAAAGTGCCGTAGTGGCACATCCTTATGGCATCACCCTCGCGCCAAACACACTTTCTGAAACCACCTCCGCCGTGTTGGTTAAAACCGAGGGCAGTTCCGGGATTAAAATCAAAAACCGGCGGGACGTGGTGACCGATCGAAGTGGTCACGCTATCGTTCCCACCGCGCAGGCATATCGCCAAAGCAACGTGCATCTGGACGCCGGTTCTTTTGGTGATCACACCGAAATACTGGATACGCAAAAAACGGTGATCCCAACCCACGGTGCGCTGGCTTTAGCCGAGTTCCAAACCCGCGTGGGTTATCGGGTGCTTTTCGAACTCACGCGGCACGGGAAACCTTTACCCTTTGGCTCAACGCTGACCACCGACGCCAACAGCATCGCTAACAGTGACGGCGAAATTTATGTCAGCGGCGTCAAAGACGGGCAAATACTTACGGTCAGAATTAGCGATACAAATCAATGCAGGGTGAAATTCAACAAAAAAGACGCCACCGTCCATAGCGGGTTGTATGTGCAAAAGACTGAATGCCGGTAATGGTAATTCACCCGCGCGTGGCGCATTGATACCGAGCTTCAACATGAGAAGTACCGAAACAACAGGCAATCAATGTCGGTTATGTCATCAGTACGTCACGCTGCTGTCAGAGCCCGGCGCGCATCGTGGCTGTACACCCTGATGTTATTTCCGACTCCACGAGGTATTTGCCATGCATTATCGTTTCGCTTCTCAGGCTGCGAGCAAACGTATTCTGGCGATGCAAAATGGTCTGACGATTCTGGTCGGCCACAGTTATGGCGGCGCAATTATCAGCCATTAACATATTTATGCGGTGAAAATCCGCTGTGAAGCCATTAACTTTGCGCCACAGGCGGTTTCCATCCCTTCAACAGCGACAGCTACACCACTGAATGAAATCTGCGGCGTTCCCTCCATGATGGGAAATATTCCTTTGCACATCGGGCAGGCAACCTTATGCCCGATGCCTGCCACGGGAATCTCCAAACATGTTACCTGCTCAAATCCTTCTAAAACGGTACCACCATGGGTGGTTTTGTCACCTTTAAGGATTACGGGTAAATATGGCATGGTTTAACTCCTGATTATATTTAAATATTTCGAGGTATCTGTTCGAATTTTGGCAGATTTTTCTACTCGCCACTCCTTCTTCTTATAAATTACTTTGAAACTTTCGCCTAATTTCTTCTTTTATGTATGGCTCGTATTTTGAAATATCATACTTTTCACCCGTCATGATAATCGCACAATAGTTGTGAGCATAGAGCATGTAACTGTATTCTTTACTCAAGTCGGTTCGTCCTTCCCTTTCTAACCTTACAAACTTATCGTGCACATCCGCCATTAGATTCTTGTGGCTGCTGGCATTATTCTCTTTTTTTATCACAGAATACATTAATAAATTGTTTCTAAGGAATTTTACTGGGTAGCTCGAGTATACATTTTCATAGCATTTACTATAATTTTCACATTCCCTACCTGTTGTTGCTTTACAATACATTTCTGCATCATCACTAAAATGTTCAATTGACCTTTTATTCATATCACCGTACATACAACCAGATAATGCCATAGAGCAAACTAAGATATGAATTTTCTTACATAACATTGACGTCACCAATCACTTCACTAAACATTACATCTGCATCTGCATGTCCGTAATCGTTCATCTTTGAAATTATTTTTCTTCCACTCTCATTTTGAATCTCTCCAACATTAATTGCTTTGTTCATATCAGCACATGAACATTCTTCCCAGGCCCCACCAGCTCGTGCAATATCATTCGGGCTACTGTAATCAGCAAATTTATAATCTACATATATATTCATCCAGCGTTTAACATTTACGGGTTTTGTTTGTTTACCGCTCTTACCTCTTGAAACAGGGTCAAGTGTTACCAGCAATTCAATGGGGATACTTGTATTGTCTTCTGCCAAACAGATTACCCGGTCACCTCCCCAGCTGTGGCCGACCAATACAATTTTCTGATTTGCATCGTGCCACTTTTGCATTACAGGCGGGACGTTCCCTCCACCATGCTCGGAATAGCAAACATCTTGTTTACGTTCTTTACCTTGACCATAATCCTGAGCATACCTTGAGAACACACCTTTTAACATGGGCTGATAGTCATCATCTGCAGCACCACCGATGAATACAACCAATGTCCTTAGACACTCTGTAGTTATATGACCCATCTGCTCCTCAATATCAGGTAAAATAATAGAGTTATCATCTTTATTTTTGTAAGGAAAGCCAGGGTAAATAATTCCATCTGTAGCGCACATTATTTCTTCTCCAATGATTTATTGACCATTACAATCTCCTTGTTTATTCTCTTTTTTGCATAAGATAAAAGTTCACGTAACCGGTTATTTTCTGCCACCCTTTCTTTTCCCGTAACTAAATTCGTTACCCACGGATATAACGGATCGCTAAACACCTGATAGCCTAAGAACAACTGCAATGAGAGTAATATACTATGGCTTGTAAGGTTGAAGAATCCAAATTGGTAATACAGTGGGAGTGAGTTATGATATAAGCGCTGGAGTGTACCTTCGGCTAATTGATCATGACGTTCTGGATAGTAACCCCTGACGACATCTGGAATATCTGCCTCGTGAGTAATTACCGTAAGATTATCGACGTCACGACCGGCAAGATCGTTTAAACGCATCAAATAAACTGACAGGTCATTTCCCATACTCTTTTGCAAAGCTGGTGCTAAATCGTCTCTCAGTAAATTAAGGCTGGTGACATCCTCCGCAGCATTCTTTAGTCGTACATTTGCCCAAGGCGCCAGCATCGGATCGCTATCAAAATAGCTACCCAGCATGAGTGCCAGGTCGAGATATTGTCTGGTTTGATCGTTGCGGGTTATTCCGTATTTACCGCTGTTATCCAGCATGAGCGTGATAAATAACTGAGTCTGTTGCTCTCCCAAACTTCGGCTACGTTTAGGATAACGTTGTACAAAATAGTCCTTTAACATTTGCCAGCGCTGGGATTGTTTTTGTTGATATAGCGAATTCAGTTGTGTCAGCGTCAGTGTGACAGGGGAAGTCACTGGGTGAATTTCAGTACAGGATGGTAAATCAATTGCGGTTTTGCAGGTCCATATTGAGGCAAAACCTTGCATCAGATCTCTTTGTTGCTCCGCCGTTGAGGACATCAGAACGGAAGAAAGATAACCACCATTCCAAAACCTGAAAAAAACGTCTTTATCCCCGTGCAGATTCACTTTAGTCATGCTTTTAAGTTGTCCGGCCAACTGTTGCTGAGGATATGAAGACAATGCCAGCCATCCCCAGTGAGTAACTGACGTTTCGGCGACCCAGTTGAGAAACAGGCTGTCAGCACGCAATGGCACCAGATACGGCATTACGCTGTGCCACTCCTGCCACGGCGTGTTGAGCCAAAGCCCTTCAGGCGTTGAACGGCCATCTCGTTTAACGTCATACACCGTGTGCTGGTGTAACGTCTTTGAGGCTTTTTCCTGGTACTGCGTCTGGTGTTTTCCGGTGTCCCCCTGCTCATAAAAAGTGACAATGCCGCGCACCCGTCGTTTTATCTCATCGCCCTGCCAGATGGTGAGCGTCGCCATTTCGTCCAGGATTTTATCGACGCCGACGGCCGGGTCGCTGCTCACCAGCACCACGTTCAGGGTAAAAAGTTCGGAATAACATTGGGAAAGATGAAAGCTGACGACGGCGAAGGTGTCGCGCGTCGCGGTGCCTGCGGTGAAGGTAAAGCGGGTTCCGTTGAGTGGCATGATGTTAATCCTTTAACGATGAGTGAATTCATTCATCAAAATGTGAATTATTTAGTAATCCATTAACCAGGCCAATAATAATTATTATATAAATCATTGTGATAAATAAAAATTTGCGAGGGGGAAATTAATCTTAACAGGGCAGGATATCAGTGATGAACATCACGGTTTTTAAATGGAAATAGAAGAGAAATTTAAGAATGATGCCCCTGTTTTGAATGTTCTGACGCGTATTAATCCGCTTTCTTGCTCAAGAGGATGGGCGTTTTCGTACTCCCCGCCCCCGTAAACACCCCACTCCTTTCGCCACTGACATCAGCGCATTCTCGCTGTCAGCACGCGGACAAAGGCGTCTACTGGATTGTTGAGTGCGTCGTCCTGCGGGAAAAGTCATAGCGGGCTGTATGTGCAAAAGACTGAATGCCGGTAATGGTAATTCACCCGCGCGTGCCGCATTGATACCGAGCTTCAACATGAGGAGTACCGAAACAACAGGCAATCAATGTCGTTTATGTCATCAGTACGTCACGCTGCTGTCAGATCCCGGCGCGCATCGTGGCTGTACACCCTGATGTTATTTCCGACTCCACGAGGTATTTGCCATGCATTATCGTTTCGCTTCGACATTAATAGTCGCCGCTGCGGCGGCTTTCGCTTCTCAGGCTGCGACCGCCGCGCCAGTGAAAAATATTGTGCTGGTTCACGGCGCGTTTGTAGGCGGCTCGGGCTGGCGTCCGGTTTACGAAATCCTGACCCACGATGGATATAATGTGACGCTGGTTCAGGAACCGCTGACCTCCTTCCCGGAAGATGTGGCAGCGACCAAACGTATTCTGGCGATGCAAAATGGTCCGACGATTCTGGTCGGCCACAGTTATGGCGGCGCAATTATCACCGAAGCGGGTAACGATCCGCACGTTGCCGGTCTGGTTTACATCGCCGCACATGCGCTGGATAAAGGCGAAACAGAAGCGATCAACGGCAAGAAATTCCCTAACGCGGCGCATCCGTTTGAAAAAACAACGAACGGTTTCCTCTATATCAACCCGGTCAACTTCCCTTCTGACTTCGCCGCAGATTTACCTTTGAAGCAGGCAGAGTTCGAAGCAAAAGCACAGATGCTCACCTCCGCCAGCGTCTTCACCGCCAACATTCCCGACCCTGCATGGAAAGTGAAACCCAGCTGGTACATGGTTGCCAAGGCCGACAAAATCATTAATCCAGATTTAGAGCGTATGTATGCCAAACGTGCACACAGCCACACCGTTGAAATCGCCGGTGCCAGTCATTCAGTGTATGAATCGCATCCCAAGGAGGTCGCAGCGCTGATTGAACAGGCGGCGGCAGGTGCAGCAACGTGATTTAAACGGCGAGATAAAGAATGCAGGGAAGCATATGCTCAGAGTTCACACGTTTGCATACTGGAATATTGAAAAGATTGATACGATAATTTAACACTGGCAATAAATATGTTGTAGACGGAGATTAGTTCAGGCATTCGAATTGGGAATTCCAGAGAGGAATATCTCTTAATGCTGGAGTTCTGGAAATTCTGATTGCCGTTAACTGAAGGTAATATTAATTGTCAGTTGCTTTATTAATACTTCATTTAATTAAGCTATAGGGGTAACCCGACCCCTATGACTTATATCACATTATCGTGGAGAACATCTCAAACTGGTATTTTAATACTTCCACTCTGGGTAAATATCATGAAATTCACACCGCATGATGATATCGACTGCTGCTAAAATCTAATCTTTTAGCTGCTTTCAATCTAACGATCCTTCTTCCCCTAAGGCGGTCGTTTTTCTGATAAAGACGATCTAATGCTTTGTCAACTGCACATGTTATGTTTTTTATATCACTACACTGTGTCCAGGAAAAAATTCCGCCACCGGCATTAGGGTCAAAAACAAAGAATCTGTTTGAGTCACCGGTCACAAGAAAACCTGCATGGTCGGAGCTTCCCCAAAAATCATAGAATTTCGAAAACTGGCTACCAACTTGTTGGTGAGAGTCTGAACTCTTCAGGTTTAATAAAAAAACTCCATTTTTATCAAATTGATACTCCCACTTCCCTGGCGCTGCAAAATTGTACATATAAGCAGACTGAAATTTTTCCATATTTCCTCTAAAATCCTCAGTCCCTAAAGTCGTTTTTCCCTCAAAAGAATTGAAGCTCATCCTCAGCATATCTGCATATTCTTTTGTTCTTTGAAAAACACCGTCTAAAGGATAATTATCCGTCAATTGAGGAAAGCATTCTTTTAAATAAAGCATCATTGAAACACTAATACCGGCACACCAACCATCAGATTTATTTAAATCAAGCACATAAAACTGCGAAAAATTAAATGTATTATTTTCTAGTAATGGCATTCTTTCCTCTATTACTGTTATTTTAAGATATAACTAATTAGTTTGTTTTAGTTAACAAATACAGAACAGCTCGTTTTTCCTCCTCGCAAAGACTTAGAGTCCCTCCAGATATCATTTGCGCAATAAACCTTAAAGCCATAAAACATACAAATAATCAATGTTCCATGAACTATTTGCATGAAGTAAAGTATGCCTTACATAAGATAATTTAATTGATAGAAGTCATATAAACAGAACATTTTAATTAAAAATGGCGAGATTTAATTTTATATTAACACTCGGCTGTACATATTTTGTTCTTTTTTTGTAACCGGAGTAATTCACTTACTCCGGTTTCTGAAATAATGAATCTTAGTGGAATTGCAAATAAGCCACATGCGTTTGCAGATATTCCTGCAAACCGTGCTTACCGTCCGCGCCGCCCACGCCGGATTTACGCCAGCCGGCGTGGAAACCCTGCATCGCTTCGAAGTTTTCGCGGTTGATGTACGTTTCACCGAACTTCAGTTGTTTCAGCGCTTTCATCGCGGTGTTGATGTTGCTGGTATAGATAGAGGACGTCAGACCGTATTCACTGTCGTTGGCCATCGCGATGGCTTCTTCCAGCGTTTTGAATGTCGCAACAGGAAGCACCGGGCCAAACACTTCTTCATGCATAATCGGCATGTCCTGTTTGATATCCACCAGCAACGTCGGCGGATAGAAGAAGCCGGTGCCGCTTTCGCGCTTACCGCCCAGCAGTACTTTCGCGCCCTGAGAAACTGCTTTCGCCACTTTATCTTCCACACGCTGTAACGCGGCCGCACTGATCAGCGGGCCCATATCCAGCTCTTTTTTCTCCGCCGTATTGCCGAAGGTTACTGCCTTCATCGCCAGGCTGATGCGTGAGATGAACTCGTCGTACACACCTTCCTGCACGTAAACACGTTCCGCGCAATTACACACCTGCCCGGTATTAATGACACGAGAACTCACAATAGCTTTTACCGCCAAATCTAAATCTGCATCGTCCATGACGATAGCCGGAGCTTTACCGCCGAGCTCCAGCGAGACTTTGGTGACGTTCTGCGCCGCGGCGGTCATGGTGGCGATACCGGCGGCGACGCTGCCGGTCAGGCTGACCATTCCGACTTTCGGGTTGGCTGCCAGTTCCTGGCCAACGGTCGGGCCGTAGCCGGTGACGATGTTGAGCACGCCTTTTGGCAAACCGATTTTATGGATGATTTCGGCAAAGATAACCGCATTGTTAGGCGTGATTTCACTTGGTTTAATCACGATGGTGTTACCGGTGATGAGCGCCGGAGCAGCTTTGCGGGCGATCAGGAAGAACGGGAAGTTCCATGGCAGAATGCCGGTGGTCACGCCAATGGCTTTGCGGAAGACAAAAATGTTCTCGTTCGGCCGGTCGCTTTGAATGATCTCACCTTCGTAACGGCGCGCCCATTCGGCCATGTAATCCAGATAATCGGCGGTGAACAACACTTCGGTTTGCGCCAGACCGTAGGTTTTTCCGCCTTCGGCAATAATCGTCCCGGTCAGTTCGGGTTCGCGCTCACGGATCCCGGCGGCGATTTTATGTAGCCACACACCGCGTTCTACCGCAGGTAATGCTTCCCAGCCCGGCTGCGCCGCTTCGGCAGCGTCGATGGCGCGTCGGGCATCTTCCGCAGAGCCTTCCGGGATCTGGGAAATGATCTGTTCCGTCGCCGGATTCACAACGTCAATCCACTTTCCGCCGGTGTTTTCAACGAATTCGCCGTTGATGTACATACGTTTCTGAACTGTGCCCATATAAGGTGTCTCCAAAGTACGGATAGTGGTGATGAACGAATTGTTAAAAATAAGTTCTTTTTTGTGAATTTTTAACAGCCTGTTCCATCCGCCGAAGCTTTACCTTTCCGTGGCTGCCAGTCAGGTGCGGGAAATGGCAAAAATGTCATGGTCGGAATGCCCGACGTAACATTTTTGCAAATTATGAGAAAGGAATGGGGAGCGTTACTGACGAACCTGACGCGGCGCGTAGCCGAATTCACGTTTAAACAGGGTTGAAAAGTAGTTGCTGTCGCAGAAGCCGCACTGATGGGCGATATCGGTGATCGAGCTGTCGCTGAACCTCAGCAGGTTGCGGGCGTTGATCAGCCGCAGGCGATTAAGGTAGTTCAGCGGTGTGCAGCCGGTCTGTTGTTTCATCTGTCGGTGCAGCGTGCGCAAAGACATCGAGAACCGTTCGGCAAGTACCGGCCAGTCGATTTCTTCGTCGTAATGTTCGTTCATCCAGTCGAGCAAATTATTGAGATCGCCGCCCTGCCCGCCATAACCGACATCACGGCTGCCTTTACGCAGCAGCAATAACAGCTGCATAAAGTAAAGTTCCTGCTGCGCCTGCGACTCCGGCGACTGGCTGACGGGCTTTTGCGCCAGCAGGTCGATCAGTGTTTTGGCCTGCGCGACCTGTCCGGGATTGATACGCCAGTGAGCCGGATATATTCCGTCAACTTCCTGCGGCAACAGATCGCCGACGCCGTTCAGAAAGCGAAACGCATCCGGGCTGCGATACAGCACGTTGGTCAGGTGCAGATTGTCGGTATCTTCATACAAATGATGGTCGCGGTGACGGACAAAACAGACGCTGCCCGCACTGAGGATCATCGGCTGATCGTTAAAGACGTGGGTGCCGGTGCCCTGTTCGACCAGCACAATTTCGTTAAAATCCTGATGATGATGTTCAGGAAAGGTCTCCTGAGGATAACGGGGTTCAATGGCAACCGGGAAATCTCCTGAGGGGAAATACTCACTACTGCGTAACACCGTCATTTCCGACTCCTTATTAACATTATCGTAATATCTTAGTCGGCGATGACGTATGCATCGGGCCGAAACTGTGACCGGACAGTCGCTTTTGAACAAAACCCGTATTTCTCTGCTAAGTCTGGTGAAATGCGCTGTGTGACGGAGATTTACGCCTCATTTTAGTGCGCCTTTTTAACGGTAAATCACTGTGTTTTTTTGACCGTTTTGGCAGCGCACCACAAGATTGTTATCAATTTGTGAGGTTGTTCTACCAAACCTTTGCACCTTTGCCATAGTTGGCTAACAACTGGCACTCGCGGAAAGGTCAGTTTGTCAGCAACCTCCTAGAGTCGTGATCATGCGCCTGGCGCGTCGGCAACTTTTCGTCGTTACCCTTTTTGCAGATTTTGCGAATTAGCATGCGGAGTACAAAAATGAAATTAAAACACGTACTGAGCCTTACCCTGATCGCGAGCAGCATCCTGATGGCCGGTGCGGCATCGGCTGAAGTTAAAATTGCGCTGGTGGCGAAATCACTGGGCAACGGATTTTTTGAAGCAGCCAACGTGGGCGCACAGCAGGCTGCGAAAGAGCTGGGCGATGTAAAAGTGATATACACCGGCCCGACGACTACCACCGCCGAAGCGCAGATCGAAGTACTGAACGGCCTGATTGCTCAGGGCGTGGACGCGATTGCCGTCTCTGCCAATGACCCGGACGCACTGGTGCCAGTGCTGAAAAAAGCCATGCAGCGCGGCATCAAAGTGGTGTCATGGGATTCCGGTGTAGCGAAAGAGGGGCGTCAGATCCATCTCAATCCGTCTAACAATGCACTGATTGGCGAAACGAACGTTAAACTGGCCGCTGATGCGCTGAAAGCGCTTAACGTGGAGAAGGGTGATGTTGCCATTCTCAGCGCCACACCGACCTCGACCAACCAAAATTTATGGATCGCCGAGATGAAAAAGGTGCTGCCGAAGTATCCTTCGGTGAACCTGGTGACCACAGCCTATGGTGATGATCTGTCGGATAAAAGCTATCGTGAAACCATTGGGCTGCTGAAGTCGTATCCCGACCTGAAAGTCATTATCTCGCCATCCTCTGTCGGTATCGTGGCGGCGGCGCAGGCGGTGAAAGATCAGGGCAAAATTGGCAAAGTGTACGTCACGGGTCTTGGGTTGCCTTCTGAAATGGCCGGGGCGATAAAATCCGGCGCGACCAAAAGTTTCGCCATCTGGAATCCGATTGATCTGGGTTACGCCGCCACCTATCTGGCCGACGATCTGGTTAAAGGCACGGCTACGAAAACCGAAGCCAGCATGGGACGTTTAGGTAAAGTGAAACTGGACGCCGACGGCAGCGGGGCAATGGCTGAACCCTTTATTTACGACGCCAGCAACATCGACAAATTCTCCAAAATATTCTGATCCTGAATGCGGCTGACCGGTCTCCGGTTGGCCGTTTCGTTGTGCTTCGTCAGGGGAAATCTATGACCGATATCACACCGTTGCTGTCCTTAAAGGGGATCAGCAAAGTCTTTCCGGGCGTCAGGGCACTGAATAATGTGCATGTGGATTTGTATCCGGGAAAAGTCACCGCCCTGATTGGCGAAAACGGCGCAGGAAAATCGACGCTGGTCAAAGTCATGACCGGCATTTATCAGCCGGAAGAAGGCGAACTGCGCTATAAAGCCATTCCCATTAAATTGCCCAACCCCGAATCTGCGCACAAAGTCGGGATCACCGCGATTCATCAGGAAACCGTGCTGTTTGACGAGCTTTCTGTCACCGAAAATATCTTCGTCGGCCACTATATTTATTCCGGGATATTCAAACGCCTGAACTGGCCGGCGATGCATCAGCAGGCGCGCGACATCCTGACGCGGCTGGAAGTGAATATCGATCCACACGCCACCCTGAAAGACCTGAGCATTGCACAGCGTCACATGGTGGCGATTGCCCGAGCGCTGTCATTCGACGCGCAGGTAGTCATTCTTGACGAACCTACCGCCGCGCTGTCGCAGCATGAAATCACCGAATTTTATCAGATAGTCGAGCGCCTGAAACACGAGGGAAAAGCCATCCTGTTTATTTCGCATAAGTTCGACGAAATCTTCGCAATTTCCGATTACTACACCGTGCTGCGTGACGGCAGCTACGTCGGTTCAGGCAAAATCAGCGACATCACCGAGCAAACCATGGTGACGATGATGGTCGGGCGCGAAGTGAGTCAGGCGTATCCGAAAGTGAACTGCGAACCAGGCGAAACGGTGCTGGAAGTGCAGAACCTCAGCCATCCGACCGAATTCGCCGGGATCAATTTCTCACTGCGCAAAGGTGAAATTCTTGGCTTCTACGGGCTGGTCGGCGCTGGCCGGACCGAACTGATGCAGGCGTTGTTTGGCGTCACGCAGCCGGGCGGTGGCAAAATTCTTATCCATGGCAAAGAACACCATTTCACGCGCCCTTCGCAGGCGATCCGCGCGGGCATTGTCTATGTTCCGGAAGAGCGGCAAAAACAGGGCGCGATCATTGATTTGCCGATCAGCCAGAACATCAGCCTGCCGCAGCTCAGCCAGCTGAATCCGCGCGGTGTGCTCAACGATAAAAAAGAGTGGGCACTGGCCGATGACTACGCCAAACGTTTGCAGGTAAAGGCATCGAGCTGGAAACAAGCGGTTGGCACGCTTTCAGGCGGTAACCAGCAAAAGGTAGTGATCGCCAAATGGCTGGCGACCAGGCCGGACATCATCATTCTGGATGAACCGACCAAAGGCATTGATATCGGCTCGAAAGCTGCGGTGCATCAGTTTATGTCCGAGCTGGTCGGACGCGGGCTGGCTGTGATTATGGTGTCTTCCGAACTGCCTGAAGTCATGGGCATGGCGGACAGGATCATTGTGATGCACGAAGGGCTGATGGTGGCAGAATTCAAGGCCGGCGAAGCCAGCGCCGAAATGATTGTCAGTGCCGCCAGCGGTGCGGGCGAGGAGGCAGCATGATCAAAAATCTGCTCAAGTACCGTGAGCTGTTGCTGGCGGTGGTGATTGTGCTGATGGTATTTGGCGTCGGCGCACGTTCACCGGAGTTTATCGGCGTCGGCAATTTGCTGGAAATGTTCAATGACACCTCGATTCTGATCATTCTGGCGCTCGGCCAGATGATGGTGCTGCTGACCAAAGGTATCGATCTTTCGATGGCAGCGAATCTGGCGCTGACCGGCATGATCGTTGCACTGATCAATTTCCATCATCCTGATGTGCCGGTTTGGGCGCTGGTGGTACTGGCGACGGTGCTCGGGCTGGTAATGGGGGCGATCAACGGGCTGCTGGTGTGGAAAATCGGCATCCCGCCGATTGTGGTCACGCTCGGCACCATGAGTATTTATCGCGGCATCATTTTCCTGCTCTCTAACGGCGGCTGGATCAACGCCCATCAGATGAGTCCTGACTTTCTCAGTTTGCCGCGTGCGACCTTTATCGGCCTGCCACTGCTAGGCTGGTGCGGGATTGCCGCGCTGATACTGGTGGCGTATTTCCTGCGTTACAGCCGCACCGGACGGGCGCTGTACACTGCGGGCGGCAACGCGACGGCGGCGTATTACACCGGCATCAACGCCGGAAAAATGCAGTTTGTCAGCTTCTGCCTCTCCGGCGCGCTGGCCGGTTTCTGCGGTTATCTGTGGATTTCGCGCTTTGCGGTCGCCTACGTGGACGTCGCCAACGGCTTTGAATTACAGATTGTCGCCGCGTGCGTTATCGGCGGGATCAGTACCATGGGCGGCATCGGTTCGGTGGTGGGCTGCCTGCTCGGCGCGCTGTTCCTCGGCGTCATCAACAATGCATTACCGGTGATCGAAGTCTCGCCTTTCTGGCAGATGGCAATTTCCGGCGGCGTGATTGTCATTGCGGTGATCCTCAACGAACGCGCTAACAAACGTAAGGGACGGCTGATTTTACGCCATTCTGCACCCGTCCATTCTGCGCAACCTGAAAGCGGAGCAAGATCATGAGTAAAACCTTAACGTCTCGCCACGCTTCGCGGGAAAGCGGGACGATGGCGGTGACGCCGTTCTTCCGCCGCTTTTTGTGCTGGGAAGGATTTTTGCTGGTCGTGACGCTGCTGGTGTTCGTGGTGAACGCGCTCGCCTCACCGTATTTCCTCAATATATGGAATCTGTCGGACGCAACGTTCAACTTCACCGAAAAAGCCATTATCGTGCTGCCGATGGCGATGCTGATTATCGCCCGTGAAATCGACTTGTCGGTCGCGTCTACCATGGCGCTGAGCTCAACTGTCATGGGCTTTTGCGCACAGGCCGGTTTACCGACGCCTGCGTTAGTGGGCGTCGGGCTGAGCGTCGGTTTACTTTGCGGGCTGGTGAACGGGCTGCTGGTGACACGTCTGAATCTGTCGTCCATCGTCATCACTATCGGTACTATGAGCCTGTTTCGCGGGCTGACATATGTACTGCTCGGCGATCAGTCGCTGAACCATTATCCGGCCAGTTTCGCCTGGTTCGGTCAGGGTTACGTCTGGGGCCCGCTGTCGTTTGAATTCGCGCTGTTTCTGGTGCTGGGCGCAGTATTTTACTTCCTGCTGCACAAAACTAATTTCGGCCGCCGGACCTACGCCATCGGTAATAATCCGGTCGCGGCGTGGTATTCGGGGATTAACGTCAAACGCCACAACCTGACGCTGTTCGTGCTGGTCGGCCTGATGTCCGGGCTGGCGGCAGTGCTGCTAACCTCACGTCTTGGCAGCACACGTCCAACGCTGGCGCTCGGCTGGGAGCTGAGCGTGATCACCATGGCCGTGCTCGGGGGTGTCAGCGTACTCGGCGGCTCCGGTAGCATGACCGGGGTGATTATCGCCGCGTTCCTGATGGGGCTGCTGACCTTCGGCCTCAGCCTGCTCAACGTGCCGGGTATTGTGATGTCGGTGATTGTCGGTGCGATGCTGATCGTGGTGATTTCATTGCCGGTGCTGTACCGCCGGGTGCTGGCGCGGGGGAAATAAGCGGATCAGGGGAACCCGGCCTTTGGGCGGGTTTCCCCTACAAGACAGCCATTTTTGAATTTTTACATTCAGTACGAAGATTGGGTTTCGATACCTTCACGCAACGCCTCAGCCAATTTATCAAGCATAAAACTGATAAACGCCGTGCAGTCACTGGCGCGATCGCATTCTCCAAGCACACGGTAGTAATCCTGCTGCTGATTGTGGATCAGCGTTTCCACCGGAAGCCAGGCGAGCTCTGAACGCCACTGGCTGAGGATCAGGGTCTGCCACAAACGTCCCATCCTGCCGTTGCCGTCAGCAAACGGATGAATAAATTCAAACTCATAATGGAAAATCGAACTGGCGATAAGCGGGTGAATATCCGTTTCTTTGAGCCAGTGCAGCAAATCAGACATCAGGCGGGGAAGTTGTCCGGCGGGTGGCGCCATATGAATGAGCTGGTTATCGCGATATACGCCCACGTTGCCGCTGCGCAAATGGCCTGGCGCATCCACCAGCCCGGTCATCAGTATTTGGTGAGCTTTCAGAACATCTTCAAGACGATGGCTTTTCCAGGCAGGTAACTGTTCATAGGTCAGGATGGCGTTACGCACTTCCTGAATATCCTTTTGCGGCGCGAGCACGCGCTTGCCTTCCATAATGGCCGTCACCTGCTGCGTTGACAGGCTGTTGTGTTCGATGGCCAGTGAAGCCTGAATCGTGCGGATGCGGTTTTCCTTTCGCAGCAATACAGATGACTGTTCCGCATGTGCAGCCCAACGCCCCAGTAATTCGCCGACGTCCACCACCCGGTTGAGAATGTGCGGCGTGATGCTGTACGGTGGCTGATAACCTGCCATTCAGTGCTCCTTGATGAAATCATGATGGGGCATAGTATCACGCGTCAAAATCATCAAAAATCCTTCTTTCATCACAGTCACTTGATCCCTGCCGCCCTCCTCCCGTAGTTTAATCAGACACGGGGTTTCTGAAAGTTTTGATACAAAAGGATAACGCATGCGGATATTAGTGGTGGGCGCCGGGGCAACTGGCGGGTATTTTGGTGCGCGACTGGCGCAAGCAGGCCAGGACGTGACGTTTTTGCTGCGTGAAAAGCGCGCACTGGCGGTGCGGGAAAACGGGCTGACGGTGCACAGTCCGCACGGGGATTTCCATTTTCAGCCGACGGTATTACAGGCTTCACAACTTACCGGCTCTTATGACCTTATCCTGCTGACGGTGAAAAGCTTCGGGCTGGAAACGGCGATGAAAGACATTGCATCGGTGGTCGGTGAACAAACGATGATCCTGCCCGTTCTTAATGGCATGAAACATATGGAGACGTTGAGCCTGCGTTTCGGCGAACATGCGCTGATCGGTGGCTTATGTAAGATTAACGCTACGCTTGATGCAAACGGCCATATTCATCAGATGACTCCCATGCACCAGATTTTTTACGGTGAACTCAACGGCGACAAGAGCGAGCGTATTCAGCGTGTCGATCAGGTGTTTCAAAATGCCGGCTTCGAGGCATTCCTTTCCGAAACGATCATCAGCGATCTGTGGGAGAAGTGGCTGCTGCTTTCAAGCGTCGGCGCAATTACCTGCACCCTGCGCGGCAATATCGGTCAGGTGGCCTCTGCGCCAGGCGGCAAAGAGTTTGCTCTGGGCATTGTGAATGAGGCGCTCACCACCATGAAAGCCTTTGGCTACGCGGAACGCGCGGCTGCTGTGGCAAAAACCAGGGAAGCGGTGACCGACAAGTCCTCGACGCAGACATCCTCAATGTATCGCGATATGACGCAGGGCAATGCGGTGGAAGCCGATCAGATCATCGGCGATTTGGTTGAGCGTGCAATTCGTGTGGGAATAAATGTCCCGCTGTTACAGGCCGCCTATACACATCTTTGCGTTTATCAACTGACACGGAAATCCGATTAATTCTTTTCTAACGCCCGTTATCGATACGGGCTATTTCCCCGGATGAAATTGTAAATTACTTAATAACGTAAATGAATTTAGGGTGAATAAACAATGTCAGGTCGGGTATGCAAAAGATCAGCCAATTCAGCATAATTTGCTTATAAGCATATCCATCAGGGCTGAGAGCAGATAAAAACAGAAGTGATTTTACTTACGAAAAGGGGACAGATGGCACAAAGGGATCTTTCAGGATCGCAGAACGTATGGGGAAGTTATTGTTGGGTCACTAAACAGGCGAAAAAAAACGTTCACTGCGACGATATTATTGTCTCCAGCGATTCCCTGTTTTGTGTTAACAAAACAGGAAATCTCAGGAACATCAGTAATACGGTCGTATTATTAACGTGCGATCAGGAAACTTTCCAGAGTTGCACCCGCATCCATCGCTGCTTTGATGGCTGATGGGGTACGGCCCTGACCTGTCCAGGTTTTGTGCTCGCCGTTAGTGTCTTTGTATTCATAGATAGCAGGACGTGGCTGGCGTTTAGACTTGGTTTTGGTGGTTTCTTTCGCGCCCTGATGGGTCACCAGATCGTCGATATCAATGCCATCTTCTTCCAGCATTTTGCGATATTTGGAGAGTTTCTCGTTACGTTCTTGCTGTTGTGCGCTGACTGCTTTCACATTTTCGCGAGATTCTTCAACAATCGCCGTTAACTTCTCGAGGATTTCTTCAAGAGTTTCCAGTGGCATTTCACGAGCCTGCGCGCGAAGTGTACGGATATTATTCAAAACGTTTAATGCGTTGTCCATGATGTTCCTGCCAGTATGAGAGATTAATTTTTTTGAAAGTGCATCTGATTCTACACAAAGAAATAACTATATCAATTGCAGCAGCGTAATATTACAGCTTGTTACGCAATTATTTTTCCGTTTCTTTCTTGGTATTAACCGGTAATACTTTTTCCCGTAGCAATTTCTTATCGATGATTAAGCCAGAAGGATAACAGTCAGGCTATCGGTACTCTCATTTGTAACGATAAGTGAAATTTTTACTCATACTTTTAATAGTATCGCTGCGTGAAGGATTAACACGATACTACGATATTATGTTGCTTATATACTCCGCGTTTTTGTAAAGAAAGGGTCGCAATACCTTTTCTTTATTCAAAAGGCGCAGGAATCCGAAAAATCTGCTGGAAGATTTAACATCCCCCACCGTAGAATGTGACAATCATCACAAAAGAGTCATTATTACCCCATGTACAAAACCATTTTTTTCGTCTTTACCGCCTGCCTTGCTTTTAAGCTGGCGCTTGACTGGCAAATCATTTTGCAGGTGGCGGAGAGCTGATTTTCGCTTCCGACGCCATCGCGACAAACTCAGACAGATTTCGCGTTAATGTTCCCCGCCGCCATATCAGCCAGGTCATCAGATACCGATAATGATCCGCCAGCGGCCAGATGCTGACCGTACTGCTGCCCGGCATACTTTCCAGCATACTGCGCGGCATCAGCGCCAGCCCGCCACCGGCAATCACGCAAGCCAGCATTCCGTGATAGGACTCCATTTCATAGATTTTTCCAGGTGCCGCGTCATCCTCCCTGAACCAGCTTTCGAAATGTCGGCGATAGGAGCAGTTGGAAC
Organism: Rahnella sp. 1L-D-7-B-C2; assembly: GCF_057290995.1. Classification (NCBI taxonomy): domain Bacteria; kingdom Pseudomonadati; phylum Pseudomonadota; class Gammaproteobacteria; order Enterobacterales; family Yersiniaceae; genus Rahnella; species Rahnella sp. 1L-D-7-B-C2. The sequence continues at coordinate 280,954 of NZ_JBXAVQ010000003.1, forward strand.
GAAACGCGTAGACAATTTCCCCGTTCACTTCCTGTCCCCGCGTGACCGGCGCATGATGTTGCGGCGCGACAATCACCATTTCCTCCTGATATACCGGCACACCGTCAAGCACCGGATGCACTACCGGGCCATCGACGAAGGTCGCTTCCAGCTCGCCCTCCAGGACTTTCTCCAGCAATTCACCGGAAGGGCCGGTGCTTAGCGCCAGCTCCACTTTGCTGAACTTTTGATGATATCGCGTCAGCAGCGGCGGAATACGTACCGCAGCCGTGCTTTCCAGCGCGCCCAGCGTGAAAACGCCTTGCGGCTCATCGCCGGAAACCGATGCCCGCGCTTCTTCCACCAGATCGAGAATGCGGTTGTTGTAACTGAGGAAGTTGCGCCCGGCCGGTGACAAACGCAGGCGCTGATTCTCGCGGATGAACAATTCGACGCCCAGTTCGGCCTCCAGCTGTTTGATGCGCGTTGTGAGATTCGACGGCACGCGATGAACGAGCTGCGCAGCGGCGCTTATACTGCCTGTCTGCGCGACGGCACGGAACATCTCCAGTTGTGACAAATTCATGGCCATTCTCAAAATGTGAAAGGAAAGCTTATTTTTATTCATTTTTATTGAGTCATGCAAGTCGCTATCCTGTTTCCAACGTTCTCAAAGAGGAAAACAAAATGACTCAAGCCATTTCACTGAACCCGTTTAGCGGCGAACGCATCGCCGTATACCCTTACGATTCCGCACTGGCGCTCGAAGCCACCGTGGCTCAGGGCAGCACCGCATTTAAACACTGGCGCAAGGTGGATATTAACCAACGTGCAAACCGCCTGATTCAGCTGGCTGCCGAACTGCGTGATGCCAGTGAGGAAATTGCCCGTACGATTGCTCTCGAAATGGGTAAACCGGTCAGGCAGGCACGGGCCGAAGTCGAGAAATCCGCAGGTCTTTGCGAGTGGTACGCCAAAAATGGCCCGGCAATGCTGGCACCGGAACCCACACAGGTCGATAACGGTGAAGCACATATTCACTATCGCCCATCCGGGATGATTCTGGCTGTCATGCCGTGGAATTTTCCGGTCTGGCAGATCCTGCGTGGCGCGGTTCCTGCCATGCTGGCGGGGAATACTTTCCTGCTCAAACCTGCACCCAACGTGATGGGCACCACGTATCTGGTCAAACGGGCTGCGCTGAGAGCCGGATTCCCGGCGGGTGTATTTGGCGTGATTAATGTCGATACGCCCGCAGTGGCAGAACTGATCGCCGACAGCCGCGTCACCGCAGTGACCGTGACCGGCAGCGTGCGGGCAGGTGCCGCAATCGCCGAACTGGCAGGAAAATCGGTGAAAAAATGCGTACTGGAACTGGGCGGTTCAGATCCGTTCATCGTGCTCAATGACGCTAATCTGGATGACGCGGTGACCGCCGCCGTTGCAGGCCGTTATCAGAATACCGGGCAGGTGTGCGCCGCCGCCAAACGCATGATCGTTGAAGAAGGCGTGCTGGAAGACTTCACGGCGAGATTTGTTGCCGCCACCCAGGAATTGGTGATGGGCAATCCGCTGAATGACACCACCTACATTGGCCCGATGGCGCGTTTCGATTTGCGTGATGAGCTTGATCAACAGGTTCAGGACAGTCTGGCGCAGGGTGCCACGCTGCTGCTCGGCGGTGAGAAAATCGCAGGTAAAGGCAATTTCTACACGCCGACCGTGTTGGGTAACGTGACACCAGAAATGACCGCATTCCGTCAGGAATTGTTTGGCCCGGTTGCTGCGATTACCGTGGCGCGTGATGCGTCACATGCGGTTGAGCTGGCAAATGACAGCGATTTCGGGCTGAGCGCGACAATTTACACGGCCGATATGGAACTGGCGAAAGAGATGACGGGCGAACTGGACACCGGCGGCGTCTTTATCAACGGTTACAGTGCATCAGATCCGCGTGTCGCGTTTGGTGGCGTGAAGAAAAGTGGCTATGGCCGTGAGCTGTCACACTTCGGACTGCGCGAATTCTGTAACGTGCAAACGGTGTGGACTGGTCGCAAGTAGACGCCAACTACTTAATCTAGAATGCAAATCACAGGATTATTACATCCTGTGATTTTGTAATCCCAGCACTAATTACCCTGCGCCGTGGCGGCGTAAAGAGTTGTCACGACCTGCTGATTAGCGTTCAGCGTTTCATCAATGGTTTTTTTGCCTTCCAGCAAATCCGAGATGTTTTTCCCCACCGCGTCCCCCATCTGATCAAAGCCCGGAATACTCACGTACTGCACGCCCTGATAGGGCACCGGGTAGAGTGTCGGCGTCTCCGGCGTCGCGGTTTCAACCGCCTGTTTCACACCCTCAGCGTAAGGCGCCAGTTTCTGGTATTTCACCTGCGCATAAGAAGAATAGCGGCTGCCCGGCGGGATTGCGCCCCAGCCAACCGTTTTCGCCACGTCCTGAATATACGCCTGCGACGTCGCCCAGGTGATAAATTGCTGCGCCTGATCTTTATGGCTGGCGTGCTGCGGAACTGCCAGCGCCCATGCCCACAGCCAGTGCGATCCGTTGGTGGAAATCGCAGTCGGGGCAGGTGCGAACCCGACTTTATCGGCCACGCGGGAAATCTGCGGATTGATGACCATACCGGCGGCGACGGTGCTGTCGATCCACATCGCGCATTTGCCCTGCGAGAACAGCTTGAGATTTTGTCCGAAGCTGTTTGATTTGGCATCCGGCGGGCCGTAATCATGCATCATCTGCACGTAATCGGTCAGCACCGCTCGCCACTCGTCGCTGTCCAGACGCGGATGCCAGTCCTGATCGAACCATTCCGCGCCGTAGGCGTTCGCCATCGTGGTGATAAAGGCAACGTTATCCCCCCAGCCGGCCAGCCCGCGCAGGCATAAACCGTAAACACCCTGCGATTTGTCCGTAAGCGCCGCAGCGTAAGATTTGACATCATCCCACGTCGGATTGGCGGGCATCGCCAGATGTTTGGCGGCAAACAGATCTTTGCGGTAATAGGTCATGCTGCTTTCACCGTAAAACGGCAAAGCGTACAGCGTGCCGTTCCACGACAGCGCACTGCGGATCGGCCTGAGTAAGTCATCAACGTGGTAATCGGCAGGCAAATTGTTCAGCGGTTGCAGCCAGCCTTTTTTGCCCCACAGCGGCGCTTCATAAGTGCCGACGGTGATCACATCAAAGTTCGCCTGCCCGCTGTTCATGTCGCTCAGCACCTGCCTGCGCAGTTCGCCGTCATCCATGACATGCCATTCGAGTTTGATGTCCGGGTGCGTTTTTTCGAACTCGCCGGACATCTGCTGCATGATCGTCATATCACCGTTGGCGATGGTGGCGATTTTAACCACGGTTTGCGCCTGCGCACTGGCGCAAAACGCCAGCGGCAGCAGCACACTGAGGATCCGTCTGTGAAAAAGACCTGACATGGTGGTGCTCCTTCTCAGATCAGGCATTCGCCAGACGCGGTTGACGTGCAGGGGCGTTCAGCGCGGTCAGCGGTTCAAGAACGCCCTGCCCGCGATTAACTTCGGCAGGAGAACCCGGCTGAGACGGTGGATTGGGCCGCAAATGGAAGAACGACATTTTCTCAACCAGTCGTGCTGCGTGTTCATTTACCGTCTGGCTGGCAGCGCTGGCTTCTTCAACCAGCGCTGCATTTTGCTGGGTCGCACTGTCCATCTGAACAATGGCGACGTTGACCTGATCGATCCCGCTCGATTGCTGACGGCTGGCGACGGCGATTTCCGCGACGTATTCGACCATCTTCGTCATGCCGCCGTTGATTTCCTGCAAGGTTTCGCCGGACCGCAGCACCAGTTTACTGCCGGCATCCACTTTGCTGACGCTGGTCTGGATCAGGGATTTGATTTCCTGCGCCGCTCTGGCAGAACGCTGCGCCAGCTGACGTACTTCTGACGCCACAACCGCAAAGCCACGCCCCTGTTCACCTGCGCGGGCGGCTTCTACTGCGGCGTTAAGCGCCAGTAAGTTGGTCTGGAAGGCGATTTCGTCAATGACACGGTTGATGTCAGCAATTTTCTTGCTGGATTCTTCGATATCGCGCATTGCGGTGACGGCGTCGGTCAGAATGTTGCTGCTCTGCTGCGCCTGTTCACGCACGGTTTGCGCAAGCTGGCTGGCCTGCGCAGCGTTATCGGCGTTGAATTTCACCGTCGCGGTCATCTGCTCCATGCTCGCGGCAGTCTGTTCCAGCGAGCTGGCCTGCGCATGGGTGCGGGAAGATAAATCGTTATTGCCGTCGGCCATCTGCCCGGCTGCGCTGCTCAGCGCCAGCGCACTTTCTCCGACTTCACGGACAATGCCGCTCAGCCGTGCATCCATATTTGCCAGCGCCTGCATCAGTTCGCCCATTTCATCTTGCGGGATCGCCCCCAGCCGGTGATTCAACCCACCCGCTGAAATCGACTCCGCCAGACGCCGTACACGACGCACCGCGCCGGTGATCGAACGCACCAGCAGCCAGCCCGCAATACCGGCGACCAGCAAACCGACCGCCAGGATCGCGGCCATGCTGTTACGCATAGTGACGTAAGCCTGCGAGCTTTCTGCATAGTTGCGTTCAGCGTGCTGGCGCATCAGGTTGTCCAGCCCGTCGATATCCTGCTGCAACGCCTTACTGCCATTTTTCAGCCGGGTTTCGATCATCACAAGCGCCCCGGACGGGTTACCACTCGCCACCAGTCTGCCTGCATCGACTATCGCGGCCTGATAATCATTGAGATCGTTAAGGAATGTCGCACGCAGCGTTTCGCTGCCCGGAACGGCAAATGTCGCCTGATAGGCTTTACGTTCGGCAATAATCTGCTGGCCGTAAGCATTGATTTGCGCCACACGTTGATCGACTTCAGCCGGATCGGTCCAATAGCGCAGCGATTCAAACAGTGTCGCCGACTGCATTTGCGCCAGACGGTATAATTTCGCGGAATGCTGTAAAGGCAATAATTCGGTGCGATAGGTCGATATCGCGCGCTGATCGGCAGCGCGAAGCCCTAAAATCGCCCACAGCGCGGCGACGGTCAGCAAAATGCACAACAACCCAACGATGCCAATCAACCGGCTTTTGATGGTAAATCCCATATCGATTCCTCATACAACAGCAATGATCTCACAGGAAGGCGTCAGCGTCGGATGGCAAAGTGGTGATCGCCCTTTGAACGGTTTATCGGCAAGGGCTGGAGAAAGTTTAGACGTCATTTCAATCATATAGGACGCGCGCGTTATCGCGGCGTTGGCGGCGCCAGGCGTTGATTATTTGGCTTATTGCGGGATGTTGTCCTGACGTTTTCAGGTAAAGGTCATCGCCCAGGTAATCACTCCGGCGACCACTGTGGTAAAGGTGAGCGCGACGAGAAACAGAATATCGATAACTTTTTCCAGCAGCAGATTGCGGCGCTGATTGCGGGTTCTCAATGCCCAGTAGGATAAAATCGTGGTAGCCAGATACAAAATGGCGTTGATGGCGAGCAGATCATCGCCCAGTGTGCCTTCGCGCCTGAGGGTAGTGATCACCTGAAAAATACCGATTACCGTGATGCACACGCCCACCATTCCCGCCGACGCAGTGAAGATATGCACGCAGATGTCTTCGTCGAGTCTGGCATTGCTTTTCTTTCTGAGCATTTTTGATCTCCGTTTAAGCGTGAGCGGCTAACCCTCTAACACATTGACTTTATGCCCAATACTACGAGAATGGCTCTTTTCGAGCGACACACTTACAGAATCGGAGTCTACCATCGTCTGCTCTCTCAAATTTCCTCATCTAAGAATCGTCAAGACCGGTGCCGCACTGATGGCTGCCGCGATGATGCTGGCCAGTTGTTCGTCCAAACCGCCGAAATCGCTGGTGACCCCACGACCTCCAGTCAGTATAGAACCCCCGCCGGGAAAATCTGCGCTCGGCAAGGAACCGGTGCGCGGCGTCTGGCTGACTACCGTGTCGCGCCTCGACTGGCCGCCGGTCTCGTCGGTGAATGTCAGCAGCCCTGCCCTGCGCATCAGCCTGCAAAAGAAAGCACTGACCGACAAGCTGGACAAGCTAAAGACACTCGGCATCAACACCGTGTTCTTTCAGGTGAAGCCTGACGGCACTGCGCTCTGGGCATCAAAAATCTTGCCGTGGTCCGATATGATGACCGGCAAAATCGGTGAGGATCCGGGCTACGATCCGTTGCAATTTATGCTCGATGAAGCGCATAAGCGCGGTATGAAAGTCCACGCGTGGTTTAACCCGTATCGCGTCTCCGTCAATACCAAACCTTCTACCGTTGCCGAGCTAAACAACACGCTGACACTGAATCCGGCCAGCGTATTTGTGCTGCATCGTGACTGGATCCGCACCGCCAGCGATCGCTTTGTGCTCGACCCCGGAATTCCCGAAGCACGGGACTGGATCACCAGTATCGTCGCCGAAGTCGTCGCGCATTATCCCGTTGACGGCGTTCAGTTCGATGACTATTTTTATGCCGAATCGCCCGGATCCAGCCTCAATGACAACCTGACGTTTCAGAGATATGGGAAGGGATTTGCATCCAAAGCTGACTGGCGACGCCACAACACTCAGCAGCTGATCGAGCAGGTTTCGCGCACCATTAAGCAGATAAAACCAGACGTCGAATTTGGCGTCAGCCCGGCGGGCGTGTGGCGAAATGCCTCACACGATCCGGCGGGTTCTGATACGCGCGGCGCGGCGGCTTACGATGAATCTTATGCCGATACCCGCCGTTGGGTGCAGCAAGGCCTGCTCGATTACATCGCCCCGCAGCTCTACTGGCCCTTCTCGCGTCAGGCCGCCCGTTATGACGTATTAGCCCATTGGTGGGCGGAAGTGGTGAAACCCACTCACACACGTCTGTATATCGGGATTGCGCTGTATAAAGTTGGCGAGCCGTCAAAAAATGAACCGGACTGGATGGTGAACGGCGGCGTTCCGGAGCTGAAAAAGCAGCTGGATATGAATGAATCCGTCCCGCAAATTAACGGCACCATTCTGTTTCGTGAAAACTATCTGAATCAGCCGCAGACCCAGCAGGCAGTACATTATTTGAAAAGCCGCTGGGGAAGCTGATTGGTTAAACCAGGCATTTACAAATTTGTCTGCCCTTACTGCAATCTGGTTATATTCAACCGGGATTTCTCATAAGCAGACTAAACCATGACCACGGGAAAGCCCCCACGAGTTCTGTGTAAAACAAAAAAGCCGCCTTGGTTTCCTGAGGCGGCTTTTGTATTCATGACACGGCATTTTAGAGACGTTATCCAATAAAATTTGGGCGCAGATATACGCATGTCAAAAACACCTGACCTGTAACCAACTGCAAATATCTTCATGAAAAACTGCGTTAATTATGGCGGAAGTTTTCTTAACAACTAATTAGCAATTAAAGCTAAAGGTCGAAACAAAAATGGGTGTCTATTGGAACGGTGCCGGTGAATAAATCAGATTGGCCATCAGTCTCGTTTATTTACAGCATTCTCTGACACTCCGATGTAGAACTTGACCTGATGAGGGGTAAATCCATGAAAAACTTAGTGAACGATATCATATCCATATTCTACCCCAAGACGGTTACGCCTGTTTTGGTTCGCACAGGATTATCGCATCGTGAAATCGCCTCGCTGCAAGCCGTCGGCGTGACCACGGTTTCCTGGGCAACCTCCATGGAAGAACTCAACAACGCATTTGTTAAAAAAGCGTTAGATGCAGGGGCTGCCGGTTATCACATTACCAATGTGGAATCGCACAAACCGGGCAAAGAAGATCAGCACGTCATGGCCGCCACCGCGACCTTCTACCATATCAATCAGAAAGCGGCTTATGACTGATGTTTCAGCTTAGCCGTAACGAAATACAAAAAACCACTCTCACTTTTCAGCGGGAGTGGTTTCTTTCAATGTAACCCAATGCAACGCATACACTTTCTCTGGAAAGCAAACCTCAATTCCGCATGTAGCCTGTTGGTTTACCTCCCTGTCTTACGCTATAGTGCGCCCGCAGCGGCAAAATCCGCAGCCGGGTTTCGCAGCCTGAATACCACGTTAGAAACACATATGTAATAATTATGTGTTGAGCCTCGCTGTACCTGTCAAACATGGATATCGTGTTTGCACATTCAATGGCAGCTCAGGCAGGGCAACCTTTGGGTTGGCCGGGTTTCTAACGTGTGCCGGTACTGCGAACCTTGTCTGAGCTACCACCAATAAGAGTTTCGCAGCTCTTTCGGTGGGTTTATTCACACGTTAGAGTGCCAAAAAATGAAACTATCACATAGCCCGACTTTTCTGCCCTTCTGCACCGATGTTCCTGCACATTCAAAAACAGGAGCACTTCATGATGAATAATCACGACTGGCATCAGGCCGATATCATTGCCGCATTACGCAAAAAAGGCACAACGCTGGCCGCCGTTTCCCGCGCCGCCGGTCTGAGCTCCTCGACGCTGTCGAATGCGCTCGCAAGACCCTGGCCTAAGGGTGAAATCATTATTGGTCAGGCGCTGGGCATTCATCCGAGCGTCATCTGGCCAAGCCGGTATTTCCATCCCTTTACCCATGAGCTGATGCAACGCAATCCGCGTGCGGCGAACAGGGTTTAGGTTGATAAGGGGCGCAGGAGCGCCCTTTTATCAACGATGGAAATGTGGTCTCCAGCCTTCAGTCCGCTTTTCCCGACTCATTCAACAATTAACCATGAGCTCAGAATATTTGCTCGCAAACGCCGATAAATATCGGGAATGCTGCCAGTCCAGGTTGGGCCTCGAAAATCGTGATTGAGAAATGATGATTTTTCAAACCCACGCACCCAGTCAGGGTTTAACTTCCCATTGTGGGACTGCAGTACAGAGTCTCTGGCAGTCATTCTGTTGGGTTTGCCTCTCACCTCGGGATGAAGACCCATTTTTAAATAGAATCCTTCACTTCCATCAAGCGGTGCAAGTCTTGCCAATCTGACATTATGTTCAAATCCAAATTTAACCGCGGCAAAAACCAAGATTTGCCCCAATCCAGCGTACTGATTGGGATTCTGCTTGGTTGGTGTATTGGTATGACCTTCGACATAAATTGCAGAGATGTGTAAAAAAGTTTCGCTTTCTGATTCACTGTCGACGGAACAACGCCCGTCCGCAACACTATTTCTGTCCTGCGTGATTAACGAAAAATTCATTGCATATTGATCATCTTCAGGCGGTTGCTCTCTATCTTCATGTAAAAATAAAGTGAGCGCTTTCGCACCGCGTGGATTTCTTTCTATAAATCGCATGATTGGTTTTTTACCTTTAGTTGCTTCGAAACAAATAATTACTTCATTGCCTATGGATACTCTCGATGTATTTTGCTCATCAATGTTATTCAAATTATGACGCCGGGATAATAGTTTTCCACTTCCAGAAATATCCACCAGCGCTATTTGAGAGTCAGATAACCTGCTTGCATTATCTCATCCGTCGTTAATACCTTGAATTTTAATTATATTTTACTTATTATTTTTCATTCACTAAAAATGAGTTATCAATGAATTAGGATAATCGACCTGCGTTATTTAGCTATTCTTAAATGAGCATTACGGATTTTGAAAACAGAATTCCTCCGAGATTGTCAATTCAACCTCAGACCCATATCATCAGTAATTAATATAAATAACCGTTATTAATACAAATATATTATACTTGTGTGGGGAATGAATTATTATACGTTTCTTTAAAAGAAGATGCCATTCATCGGAAAAATTCAGGTGAATATGTCCGGTCGTGCTGGCTGAACCCGGCGATTTATTTGACAGTGAAATCTGTAAAAAAAACCCACCCCCACCTTTCGGAGGGAGTGGGTTTTCATCAATCCGCTACCTGAAATTCAAATTACATCTGAACCAGATTTTTGATTTTCACATCAGGATTGGTGTCAGCGGCATAATCGACGCCGTCCAGACCAAAACCGAACAGACGCATGAACTCGCTTTTGTAACCGACGAAATCCGTCAGTTCGGCCAGCGTTTCATTGGTGACGGTATCCCACAGTTTGCCGACTTCGCCCTGTACTTCTGGCGTGATTTCTTTCAGGTCAGCGCGCAGGCGGCCTTCTTTATCCAGCAGCGGAGAAGTGCCGTACAGGCTGTCTTTGTACAGACCGTAAACCTGTTCGATACACCCTTCGTGCGTGCCGTTCTCTTTCATCACTTTGAACAGCAGGGAAAGGTACAGCGGCATTACAGGAATAGCGGAGCTCGCCTGAGTCACGACGGCTTTCAGCACGGAAACGCGCGCGTCGCCGCCTTTCTCAGCCAGTGAGCTGCGGATGTCCAGAACGCGTTTGTCCAGATCCTTTTTCGCTTCGCCGATAGAGCCGTTCCAGTAGATGTCCTGCGTGATTTCTTCGCCCAGATAGGTGAACGCAGTGGTTTTCGCGCCATCAGCCAGCACACCGGCGGCTTTCAGATCGTCGATCCACATCTGCCAGTCTTCGCCACCCATAACCGCGACAGTACCCGCGATTTCTTCAGGAGAAGCCGGTTCCAGCGTAGTTTCGTTGATGGTTTCTTTGTCGGTGTTCAGGCCGCGAATGGTGACCTGCTTGCCGATCGGTTTGAGCGTGGAGTTGAACACTTCGCCGGTTTTCGGATGGGTACGGCGCGGCGCAGCCAGGCTATAAACCACCAGATCAACCTGACCCAGATCCTCTTTAATCAGCTCGATGGTTTTTTGCTTCACTTCATCAGAGAACGCGTCGCCGTTGATGCTTTTGGCATACAGGCCTTTCTCTTCAGCGAATTCTTCGAAGGCGGCAGAGTTGTACCAGCCAGCCGTCGCAGTTTTGGATTCGTCGCCCGCACGCTCAAAGAAAATGCCCAGTGTGGCAGCGTCGGAGCCGAAAGCAGCGGAGATACGTGCAGCAAGGCCGTAGCCGGTAGAGGAGCCGATCACCAGGACTTTCTTCGGACCACCGTCGATTTTGCCCTGACGGGTCACGTAATCGATCTGCTCTTTAACGTTTGCCTTACAACCTTCAGGATGGGCAGTAACACAGATAAAGCCACGGATGCGTGGTTTGATAATCATATAGACCTCATTGCAACTGTCTCAGTAAATTGGCCGATAGAATATAGGTTTGCGCCGTTTCAGGCAAAACCTGACGCTTTATCCTTGCGTAAACAGACATCTCTGACGCGAAATCACGCTGATTTTCTGCCGAAAGGATAAAAAATGAGCCAAAAAGATATCCCCTGAAGTGTAACCCAGTTCTCCGCGCCAGAGCGTGATGCGGTAAACTTCCCGCGCCTGCCAGCCCCGTTTGAGTAGGACTTGTCCGTAAAACCCGCAGTCACCGCTTTTCCGGCAATTAATTTCCCTCCTCGCCTACCAAAATCCCAATCTTGCATTAGATTTACCTGTTGTGTGATCTGCGTCACATGAATAACCACAACAATAACGAAATCCAGGGAGTATTTGTGACTGAGAAATTAAACAGCGGTACCGGGAACGACGCGGCGAAAGCACCGCAGTCGACCGAGCCGCTGGTGAAAGTAATTGCCTTTATTGCGACATTAGGGGGCTTGCTGTTTGGCTACGATACCGGCGTGATTGCCGGTGCGCTGCTGTTCATGAAGCACGACCTGCATCTGACATCGTTAACCACCGGGATGGTCACCAGTTTCCTGATCCTCGGTTCAGCAGTAGGCGCCATCTTTGCCGGGCGTTTCGCTGACCGCTTCGGACGTAAAAAAATCATCCTCGCGATGGCGCTGATTTTCATGATGGGCTCGCTGGGCTGCGCCATGGCGCCGAACGTCGAGCTGATGATCATGTTCCGCTTCATCCTGGGGCTGGCGGTGGGCGGCGCGGCGGCGATTGTGCCGATCTATATCGCCGAAATTGTGCCGTCTAACCGCCGGTGGCAATTTGTTACGTTACAGGAGCTGATGATCGTCTCAGGGCAGTTGATCGCATACACCAGTAACGCGGCGATAAACGAAGTCTGGGGCGGCGAAACCACCTGGCGCTGGATGCTCGGCGTTGCCTGTGTTCCGGCGGTGATCCTGTGGGTGGGAATGCTGTTCCTGCCGGATACGCCGCGCTGGTACGCCATGCATGGCCGCTATCGTGAAGCACGCGATGTACTGGAGCGCACGCGTAAATCAGGCCGCGTCGAGAAAGAGCTGGGCGAAATCCGCAAATCGATGGATTCGAAAAGTGAAAAGCACAGCCGCCGCCAGAAAACGATTTCCGTGTGGATGAAACGCCTGGTCGCGCTGGGAATTGGTATCGCCATGCTTCAGCAGTTGTCCGGTGTGAATACCATCATGTTCTATGCGCCAACGATGTTGCAGGCGACCGGTCTGAGCACCAATGCCGCCCTGCTCGCCACCATCGCCAACGGTGTGATTTCGGTCATCATGACATTTGTCGGGATCATGTTGCTTAGCCGTTTTGGTCGCCGTCCGCTGTTGCTGACCGGACAAATCGGGTGTACTTGTACGCTGCTGGCTATCGGTCTGGTCACCTGGCTGATGCCTGAGACGGTGAACGGCCACCCTGACCTGGTGCGCAGTTATCTGGTGCTAGGCGGGATGCTGATCTTCCTGTGCTTCCAGCAGGGCGCGCTGTCGCCGGTCACCTGGCTGCTGCTGTCGGAGATGTTCCCGATGCGCATCCGTGGTATGGCTAACGGCGTCTCTGTCTTCGCCATGCAGATGACCAACTTCTCGATAGCGTTCATGTTCCCGATACTACTGGAAACCTTCGGGCTGACGATGTCCTTCTTCACCTTCGCTGCCATCGGCGTCGGCGGCGGGATATTCGCCATCATTTTTGCCCCCGAAACCCAGGGCAAAACGCTGGAACAGATCGAAAAGCATTTTAAAAAGAACTTACAGGATGACCCTGCCCCGCAACAGTCGGGCAGTTAAGGGATTTGCAGCGCAAGGATGCGCGATCTGCCACCGCCGTGAAGCCCTCTCTTACCGGGGTCCGTCTGGTAAACGGGAAATATCCTACCCTAAGACTATTTTTTGCGCGGATATCAATAGTATTCATCTCATAAACGCTTAGCTGAACCACTGATCCCAGTACGGTGGTGTCCCAAATTCGTTCACAAAAAAACTGGAAACCTCACGGACCTTCCTTGATCGCAAACGGTTTTCTGGAGAAAGAATTTGTATAAATGATTCCTGAACCGTGGCGGACATCTGCCATTCCGGCAAGATGCTCACAAGCTGATTCTCAGCAAAACTCTCAGGTTGAAACATCCAGGTCGGTAAAAGCACAATTCCTCGCGCGGCAAGAGCAGCAGAGACCAGGCTTTCTGAGTTGTTACTGCGCAGCGTTCCCGACACATCATATTGTTTCAATTCCTGATCCTGATTTCGCCGGAAGAACCACCTTTGTGTTCCTCTTACACCGCGATAAAGCAGGCAGTTATGCCTCAGTAAATCCAATGGACGGGCGGGTACACCATATCTGTCGAGATAAGCAGGACTGGCGGCCAGAATATAGCGCTGCGATGCGATTACTTTGCCAATAAGCCCTGAGTCAATTAGCGGGCCAACCCGAATAGTGATATCTGCGCCTTCACGTACCGGATCGATGTAGGTATCAGTCAGTGTCAGCTCAACGGACAGATCAGGATACCGCTCCTGTAGTTTATTTAGCACACCGGCAACATGCAGTCGGCCCAAAGCTTCCGGCGCATTTATACTGAGTTGGCCGTGGATTTGTTCATCTCTGAGGGCAAGTTCACCAACGGCACTGTCCAGCAATTCAAGCGCTTCGTTGGCCTGCAACCTGAAACGCGCACCTTCCTCAGTCAATCTTATTGCCCGGGTGCTTCGGTAGAACATCTGATGGCCGAGATCCTTCTCCAGTGAAGAGATATACCGCGATACGGAGGATGCTGGCGTGTTGAATATCCGCGCGGTTTCAAGAAAACTGCCGGTTTCCGCTGCTTTTAAAAAGTAACGTAAGCCTTTTAAGTCCATTGTCGACCCCACAAAATCTCATAAAGATCTGAGCATGATTTATGAATGCAATAATAGCAATAGTGATATGCAATATCATGTCATTGTTACTATTACTGCAACCTTATAAACTTGCTGACATCTACAGTGAGCACCTTTTATGAGATGCATTGATATTAACTTCTGGCATATGGACACAACATGAAAACGTTATTTGAACCGTTTAATCTTTCTGGTGCGATGTTGCAGAACCGCATCGTAATGGCACCGATGACACGTGCTCGCGCAGTCAATGACATTGCGAATGAACAGACCGCACTGTATTACACACAACGTGCGACAGCCGGTCTGATTGTCAGTGAAGGTACGCCCGTTTCCCGCCAGGGTCAGGGCTATCTGTTCAATCCGGGGATTTATACCGATGCTCAGATTGCAGGCTGGCGTCTGACGACAGATTCCGTTCATGCCGTTGGCAGTAAAATTTTTGCTCAGCTATGGCATGTCGGCCGCGTTTCTCATCCCTCCATCCAGTTCGATAATGCCCAGCCAGTAAGCGCAACATCAAAATCCGCCAAAGGCGCAATGGCGTATGGATATGACCAGAATGGTAAACCTGGTCTGGTTCCAGCTGCGGCCCCCCGCCAGTTAACCACCGGTGAGGTAGAGGATGTCATCAGACAGTTTGCGAGAGCCGCAGAGAATGCCATTAAAGCCGGCTTTGACGGCGTGGAAATTCACGGTGCAAATGGCTATCTACATGAGCAGTTCCTTAACCCCGTGGTCAATGACCGTACAGATCGATACTCAGCAAAATCCCTGAAGGATCGACTGCGCTTTACTACCGAAGTCATTGATACCATATCGAGTGCTATTGGTGCAGAACGCACAGCTATCCGCCTTTCACCCTATGGTCAACTTTTTGATATGCCACTGTATGATGAGATCGATGAAACCTATTCAGCACTTGTTAAAGCTATCGGCCAACGCAAGCTAGCATATGTCCACATTATGAATCAGACCGGATTTAAACGTATAGATAATGGTTCTGAGCAGAGCAATCCTGACAATTTCTTTGCACTGCTGGAAACGTTCAAACGTTTCTTACCAGATACTGCACTAATACTGGCAGGAGGTCTGACACGGACTATTGCTGAAGATATGGTGAATAACAATATCATTGATCTTGCTGCGTTTGGTGTTCCTTATATCAGTAATCCAGATCTCGTCGCCAGATTAAAAAACAACTGGCCTATCGCTGATGCGGATTGGGATACCTTTTACGGACAGTATGCAACAGGTTATATTGACTACCCTCCTTATAATTCTTTGTAAGTCATAAAAGAACATTCAGTTTCAATGAAATTCTTCAACACATCAATTCTGGTGAGGGATTTCATTCGCTAAAAATCCATTTCTTATATAAACGGGTTACAAAAAAATCGCCATGCAAAATAATAAATTATTGCTTCTCGCACTGTCACTGGCCGTATTTGGGGTTATTACGACAGAGTTAGGAATAATCGGTTTACTCCCTGAACTTGTGAAGACGTTGCATGTAACCCCCACGCAGGTCGGTTTTCTGGTCAGCATCTATGCCATTGTTGTGGCTATTTCTGGTCCCTTCATTACTCTGTTGCTTTCACGGTTTGATAAGAAAAAAGTTCTGGTCTCTATACTCGCTGTATTTGTATTTTCTAATTTAATGTACGCAGTGACGGATGCATTAAATCTGATGATTGTATTCAGAATTATTCCTGCACTGTTCCACGCTGTTTTCTTTGCTGTCGCCCTGGTAACAGCAACCCGTTCGGTTCCCAAAGAGAAAAGTGCTGGCGCGGCAGCGAAAGTCTTCGCCGGTGTTGCAGTCGGCCTGGTAATAGGCGTTCCTCTTAGCACCCTGATTGCAGAGAACCTCAGCCTCAGTGCCGCTTTTCTGTTCTCAGCAGCGGCGTGTTTTGTTGCACTGTTGGGTATTCTTTTTTACGTGCCATCGATGCCGACAACCAACCGTCTCTCTTTCTCGAGCCAGTTAAGTATCTTACGAAGCAAGACGGTCTGGCTTGCCCTCATGATGGTGACTTTTGTTTTCTCTGCCATGTTCTCAAGTTTCAGCTATATAGCAGATTATCTGTCAGCCATTACCCACCTGAATAATAATTATATCAGCGCTATGCTGGTGGCATTTGGTGTATTTGGGCTGATAGGTAACTTTATATTTAGTGTTTTTTTACAGAAAAATACTGTCAGAACAACATTGTTGTATCCATTATTTTATATCCTGATTTTTCTCCTCGTCTGGGAGTACGGACATTCCGCCATGCTCATGTGTGGACTGATTGTTATATGGGGTGCTTTTCATTCCTCAGGATTACTAATTAGTCAGACGTGGTTAATGCGTGAAGCAAGCCGAGCCCCGGAATTTGCCAACAGCCTGTATATCTCTTTTTCTAACTTAGGAATAACTATTGGCTCGCTGGCAGGTGGGTGGTTTATCTCCCGCTTTGGAACGCATTCTCTTGTACTGAGCAGTATCATTTTTTCCGTACTGGCATTCTTATTTATCGTCGCGGGTAGAAAATCCACTGTAACTGTATAACTGGATGATATTTCAGCAATCGAAACAATACATATCATGTTTACGCAATTTTTCGCCCTTATTAGTGAAAGAGAGGCTTTATGATTTCCTCATCAGAAGTAAAAGCAAACCCGTCGATATGGCTTTTCTTTTGTCTCGCTGTCTGCTCAGGATTAGGCGTTGCCAATGTCTATTACCTTCAACCGGGTCTTTCCCTGATCCAGAATGAGTTTGGTGTCAGCCCGGATGCAGCAGGGTGGCTTGCTGCCGCGACTCAAATTTGTTACGGGCTGGGTATGTTACTTCTGGCTCCTTTAGGCGATATTCTTCCCCGGCGAAAACTCGTTACAGTGAAAGCAATACTCCTTCTTGCAGCATTGACCATGGCCGCAAGCGCACATTCGTTCATGCTGTTGGTGATCGCAAGTATGGTGGTCGGATTGCTGGGTAGCATTGGACAGGATTTTATCCCGATCGCCGCACAGCTGGCACCCGACAATAAACGTGGCCATCTGGTGGGAATAGTAACGACCGGTCTTCTGACGGGCATCTTGCTGTCCCGAACGCTGGGTGGGTGGATCTCCCAGCTCCTGGGCTGGCGTGAAATGCAGTATCTGGCATCGTTTTTAATGCTCATTGTTCTGGTTATTGTCAGATTTATGCTCCCTGAGCAAAGGCACACGGGCGAGCACCAGAAATACAGTCGCCTGATGTCCAGCTTATGGACTCTTTGGCGAACACATCGTGTTCTGCGGATTTCCGTCATGACACAGGCATGCCTTGGCGCAACACTGGGTGCATTCTGGTCTTGTCTGGCTTTCGTACTGACTGCTGAACCTTTTCATTTCGGGCCTGCTGTTGCGGGGAGTTTTGGTATTGCCGGAGCCGCGGGTGCATTAGCGGCCCCAGTTTTTGGTAAATACACCGACAGAAAGGGTCCGCTTCCGGTGATACGTTTTGGCTGCATTCTGGTCATTTTATCCTTTGTCGGGTTACTGGCTCTGCCACCCAGTATCTGGGCGTTGATTGTTGGAGCCGTGCTGTTTGATCTTGGCGCACAAGCCGGGCTTGTTTCACATCAGATTATTGTAACTGGTATTGGACAGGATTCGCGGAGCAGAACAAATGGCCTGTTGATGACGGGGGCTATGGTCGGTATGGCTCTTGGGGCAGTAATGGGAAGTCTTCTCTGGTCGCACGCTGGCAGCACTGGGTTATTTAGTTTTGCTGCGGTGGCTGGCCTGCTTGCTTTTGGAATTTCATTCGGACATTCCCGAACGAAGCCAACACTGAGTGCTTAGTCATTTTCCCGATAACAACATTGACTGACAGGAGTTTCAGGAGGCTGCATCAACAAGTGAAAGAAAATACTTTCGCAGCCCCTTCGACATTGTGTATATAAAGTTTTATTGGTTTGGCAGGGGGAATAAGATCTTTTAAACAGATCAATTCACCGGATAAATATCATTATCCGGCGATGTATTTGCCGCTTTAACCCTGAGAATAGAAAGAGTCAAAGATTCTTTGAGAGGGAAAGAGATCCCGATTAATGAGCAACTGATTACCCATCTGCCACTGCTGGGATGGGTACATATCAACCTGAGCGGGGATTATCTCTGGAGAACAAACCTCAAACTGGTACAGGATAAATACCGCGCATTACGCTCAGTGAATAGTAGCCTGTACAAAAAACAGGCTTGGCGTAGGATGTTTTCCGTTTGTCCAGGTGGCCCCCTTACCCTCCGCTTACCGGCTGAATCACCGGATTGCCCAGACGGTCCTGCAACACCTCCACTTCAACGCCATAGGTTTGGGCGATCAGTTCTGCTGTGATGACCTCACGCGGCGTGCCCGCTGCCTGAATTTTGCCCTGTGCGACCACCAGTAAGTTATCGGCATACTGACAGGCCAGATTGAGATCGTGCAGCACGATCACCGTGACCCAACCCCGTGAGCGGGTTTCACGTCGTACCAGATTCAGTAATGAAATTTGATGCTTCAGATCCAGCGCGCTGACCGGTTCGTCCAGCAACATCGCTTTCGGTTCGCGCGTCATCACCTGTGCAAATAACACCATCTGCCGCTGCCCGCCGCTCAGCGAAGCAATTTCACGGCCAGCCAGATGCGCGATGCCCGCCTGTTCAAGCCGCTGCATCGCGGCATCCAGCGTATCATCGTCAATGTGCAATGAAAGCTTACCAAGCCGACCGAGCACCACCACTTCCAACGCCGTCAGATCGATATCGGCAGTGGTGTCCTGCGGCAGATAGGCAATTGTGTCGCGCCAGCCATGTAGCAATTTACCACGCACTTTCCCCGGCAATAAGTGTTGATCGCCAAACTTTATCTGCCCTTCTGCCAACGCCAGTTCACCAAACATGGCGTTCAGCAGCGTGGTTTTTCCCGTGCCGTTCGGGCCGATAATGACGTGAATTTTACCCGCATCCAGTTGCGTACTAACTCCGCCGAGAATGCTGCGCCCCTGCCGGTGAATACCGACGTTTACAAGCTCAATCATAAGGTTCTCCGGCGCGGCGCAAAGATCAGCCAAAGCAAGAACGGCACGCCGACAATCGCCGTCACAATACCCACCGGGAATAACGCGCCGGGAACGATCGATTTCGACAACACCGACGCCGCTGAAAGCATCAGCGCTCCAGCCAGCACCGACATCGGCAGGGAGAAACGCTGATCTTCGCCCACCACCATGCGGGCAATGTGCGGTGCGACCAGTCCGATAAAACCGATGACACCGACGAAGCTGGTCGCCGTCGCCGTCATCACCGCCACGATAATCAGAATTTTCATCCGCAGCTGCCGAACGTTGACGCCAAGGCTCAGCGCCCGCATTTCTCCCATGCGCAGTGCCGCCAGTTTCCATGAATCCGCCATCAGCATCAGGCAGCACACCAGCGTGACTACTGCGGTCAGCGCCAGCGTCGGCCATGTCGCTTTGGTCAGGCTGCCGAACAGCCAAAAAAGAATCTGCTGTGAGAGCTCTGGCGATGACAAAAACTGAATCAATGACAGCAGCGACTGGAAAAGAAACAGCAGCGCAATGCCGCCAAGAATGATGGTCTCGGTTCTGACCGTGCGTATTGAGGCCAGCATGAAGAGAAACAGCGCGGCAAACATTGAAAAGATAAACGCGCCAATCGGCACGGAAATCATCGGGTGCAGGCCGAATCCGCCAAACGCCAGGCTCAGCGCCGCCCCGAAACCGGCCGCCGCTGCCATGCCGAGCGTATACGGGCTGGCCATCGGGTTGTTCAGCAATGTCTGCATCTGCGCGCCCCCCGCGCCCAGTGCGGCGCCCACCACCAGTGCCATCAGCGCCATGGGTAAGCGGAATTCACGCACAATGGCGTCGGTCATCGCCGCGCGTTCGCCGAAGCCGGTCAGTGAGCGGATGACTTCAGAAGGCGACAACATCGACGGGCCGGTGGCGATATCGAATACCAGACTCACGGCAGTAATCAGCAGAAATAACACCACGTAGCGCCAGCGCTTACGTTCCCGCGAGCGATGAGCGATAATCGCCTCACTACGGTCGGCAGAAATAGTCATCAAAATCCCCTTTCAAAAAACGAAAGAAGCGCTGCTCAGAGGCAGCGCTTTTCGGTACGACACAAAATCAGAATCAGTCTTTCAGACCAACCACAAACGTGCCTTGTGGCGTCACAGGGAGATATTTTTTGTAGAAATTAAGGTAGTTCGCCAGCGGATCCATATCTTTAAACTGCGCCGGATAAAGCTGTTTCGCCATGTACTGCACCATCGCGAAATCAGAAATCGTGCGGGATGCGCCCTGATAAACACCGTATAACTGACCGTTTTTGACCGCAGGTAACTCCGCCCAACCGCGACGATTCTCAAAACCTTTCAGTTTTTCACGCGCATCGGCTTTGCTGATGCCCACGCCCATCGGCAGCGCAGATGAATTCTTATTGTTCTCACGGCCAGAAATGAAGATCACGTCAGGCTTAGAGGCCAGTACCTGCTCAGGGTTAATCGGCCCCCACCACTCAACGAACGGCGCAGCAATGTTGTCGCCGCCCGCCGCGGTCGCCATAGCGCCCCACATATTTTTGCCATAGGTGAAGGAATATTCTTCCGGGCCTTTGTTGCCAAATTCTACATACACTTTTGACTTCGCTTTGCCGGAAGCGGCAATGCGTTCAGAGACGTCTTTCAACGATGACGCATACAGATCGGCCATTTCTTTCGCACGCGCTTCTTGCCCGGTCAACGTACCCAGCACGCGGGTCGAGGCCACATGGCGTTCCACGGTTTGTGCGTTGTAATCGATCACCACCACCGGAATGCCCTGCTTCTCAATACGTTCCACATCCAGCCCCAGCGCCTTAAACTGCCAGTCAGCCAGCACCAGCAAATCCGGATTCAAGCTGAGCAATTTCTCGACCGAGAAACTTTGTGCTTCAACTTCTCCCACGTCGGAAATGTTTTTCAGTGAAGGGCGATGCGCGACGTGCATTTCCCAGTTAGCCGGTACCCAGCCTTCCCACGCTTCGCGTGAGATACCGACTACCGAGTCATAGGCTTTTTCGCCGCCGACCGACATGTAATCTTCAAAGTAAAAGCCCACCACGACACGTTTCGCAGGCAGATCAACGTTTACCTGACGGCCAATAACATCGGTGATCGTTTTGATTTCTGCCTCAGCAGACGCACTGAGCGCCAGCGTGGCAAAGGACAACGCGCAGGCAAGCGAGCGCAGAGTAAAGGTATGTGCAGCCATGAAAGTCAGTTTCCCAGGATAAGTAGAACAATTAAATGAAAATGATTATCAATTATGTTTGACACTTTTATTTACACAAATACACATTTCATTTCAACATATTTAACACGTTCCGCGCTGAAATCTTTTGATAACTGTACCGACGTGTACATTTTCTTGACATCACTTGGGTCATCACTCATAAATATACCGTACCGTACGGTTTTGATGAAAAATAAACCGACGTCCCGCTACGATTATTCACAGAAGGTGTATGACGAATGTCTGCGTTAACAAACGGCTATTCTCTGGCGGCTCTGATTTCTTTGGCTTTTCTCACCGGGTGCGCGGGTACCCAGCCTGTGCCCTACACCGGGGTCACTTCTTCTACCCAGATGAAACCTGATACTCAGGATGATTCCGGCCACATTGCTTACAGCTTCAGCGCCCCGACCGACTGGAATAAATATTCCCGCGCGATCCTCGATCCGGTGGTGATTTATCAGGGCGCGGACGCGCAGTTCGACGACGTCTCGCCTGAACAGAAACAGGCGCTGGCGACCTACATGCAACAGACGTTCGGCAAGAACGTTGGCGAGCGTTTTCCGCTGACCAATGCAATCACGCCCGGCACCTTGCGCATTCGCCTGACCCTCACCGGTGCCGAAACCACCACACCGGTGCTCGGGACGTTCTCCCGTTTTGATCTCATGGGCGGCCCTTACAACATCGTGCAATCCGTGCGTGGCAAACAGGGCTCATTTACCGGCTCGGTGAGTTATGCGGTGGAAATTTATGATGCTCCATCCAACCAGCTGCTGAAGGCGTACATCTCGAAGCAATACCCGAACTCGCTCAATATTGGCGCGAGCTGGGGTGCGCTGAGTGCAGCAGAAACCGGCCTCGACAAAGGCGCTGAACAGCTGCAAGACCAGCTTCAATAAGCAGGATCAGTCGATGAAAATCTATCCGCAGCAGGTCATTTGCAAACACTGCGACAGCCTCTATAGCCGAAAATCTGTGCGGCCGGGCGAGGCGGCGCAGTGTCAGCGTTGTCGGGCTGTGCTGTACCGGGGAAGCTGGCTGAGTCTGGAACAATGGTTCGCCCTGACGGTGACAGCGGCGCTGTTTTTTATCATCGCCAACCTGTTTCCTGTGCTGGAGATCCAGTTCCACGGCCAGTCGCAGGCGACGACGTTAGCCGAAACCGCGATGGCGCTGGCGCATAGCTATGCCTCGCCGCTGGCCATTCCGCTGGCGCTGCTGATTATCGTCTGTCCGTGCCTGCAAATCCTGCTGCTGAGTTGGGTACTGTTTCACGCCTGCCGGAGAAAAGCTGCGCCGGGGTTTGCGCCCGCGATGCGTCTGCTGGCCGGGCTCGCACCGTGGAGCATGGCGGAAGTGGCGCTGCTCAGCATTCTCATCGCCGCCATCAAACTCTCCGGGCTGGTAAATATCACCACCGGTCCAGGCACCTGGGCATTGCTCGGTTTATGCCTGCTATTGCCGGTGATCAATCATCAGGATGTTCACCCGTTGTGGATGCTGAAAACCGTAAAGGGGAAGCACGGATGACAATTGCGGGACAGGCCTTATCTCAGGGGCTGGTGCGCTGCCACGTTTGCGGGCTGGCCTGTGAACACATCGGCGGTGTGCATGAGTTGCCCTGCCCGAGATGTCATGCGCCGCTGCATCCGCGTCTGCCGGACAGCCTGACGCAAACCTGGGCGCTGCTGCTGACCGGCCTGTTGCTGTATCTGCCCGCCAATGTATTACCGGTGATGTACAACAGCGTCGGCGGGCGTGGCAGCGAAAGCACCATTCTCGGCGGCATCGCCGGATTCTGGTCGTCAGGCTCTTACGGCATCGCGATAGTGATTTTCACCGCCAGCGTGGTGGTGCCCTGCGCCAAGTTTGGCATTCTCGGCTGGCTGCTGATCGCCACAAAACGACGAGATACCGCCGGACGCGTCCGGCGATCGCGTCTGTTTCGCCTGACCGAACATATCGGTTACTGGTCAATGTTGGATGTGATGGTGGTGGCGCTGATCGCCGCGCTGGTGCAGTTCCCCGGATTTAGTACCGCCGAGCCGCGCATCGGCATTGTCTTTTTTGGGGCCGTGGTGATGTTCACCCTGCTGGCAGCAATGAAGTTCGACCCACGTTTGCTTTGGGAAAATAATAAGAATGAGTGACTATGATCCACCGCCGCCGGAGCTTATCCCGCGCCGGTTGCGCCCTTCGCTGATCTGGCTGGTGCCCGCTGCGGCTGCGTTAATCGGCCTGTTTCTCTTGTTTCAGCTGTGGGCTTCATCAGGGCCGGAAGTTTGTATTACCTTTCAGACGGCCAGCGGCTTACAGGCCGGTAAAACCGAAGTGAAATACAAAGATGTCACCGTCGGACTGGTGAAGTCTATCGTCTTAAGCCCGGACAGCCAGCGCGTGCTGGTCACCGTCTCGCTGATGAAAAATGCTGATAATCTGGCGAAAGCCGACACCCGTTTCTGGGTGGTGCGTCCGCGCGTTGGCATGGGCGGTATTTCAGGGATCGACACTCTGCTGTCGGGCGCATACATTAGCCTCGACACCGGCACATCAAAGCAATCCGGCACCACGTTTACCGGGCTGGAATCGCCGCCGACGGTGATAAACGGCATGCCAGGCAAACAGTTTGAAGTGGTGGCCGACGATCTCGGCTCGCTGGATATCGGCTCGGCGGTGTATTACCGTCGGATCCCGGTTGGCCGCGTATCGTCTTACGCGCTGCGCCCGGAAGGTAAAGGGGTGAGTGTCAATATTTTCATTGATGCGCCCTACGACAGGTTTGTCACGCCATCTACCCGTTTCTGGAATGCCAGCGGCGTCGATTTGTCGCTCAATTCAGAAGGATTGCAGCTGAAAACGCAGACCATGGCCTCGGTCATTGCCGGGGGTATTGCGTTCGCCAATCCTCCCGATTCAGAGACCGCAAAATCTTCCACCAATCACAGCGTTTTCCGGCTGGCCGACGATCAGCTTTCGGCGATGGCACCGCAGGACGGTACACCGCAAATTCTTCAGCTGCGTTTTCAGCAGTCGCTGCGCGGAATGCAAACCGGCGCGCCGGTGGAATTTTCCAGCGTGAAGCTCGGCAAAGTCACGGCCATCGATCTGGATTTTGAACCGTCAGGCTCGCGGTTTATTTCGGTGGTCACCATTGAGGTGTACCCGAACCGCTTAGGCCGCGTGCTGGAGAAATTACCCAAGCCTGAAAAAGATGGCGAAAAACAGGCCGCCGTCTTCCTGCGTGATCTGGTGCAGCACGGGCTGCGGGCACAGGCGCGCACCGGCAACCTGCTGACCGGTCAGCTGTACATTTCGCTCGATTTTGTCCCCAACGCCGCGCCGGTGCCTTTCGATCTCAGCGCGCGGCCTTTGCGCATTCCAACGCTAAACGGCGGGTTCGATCATTTACAGGAGCAGGTCGCGACCTTGATTGGCAAAGTATCGAAAATGCCCATTGAATCGATCGGCAATAATCTCAACGCCACGCTGGGGACTCTCAATCAGACGCTAATTCAGGTCAACGGGCAGGTCTTACCGCAGACCACGCAAACCCTGCGCCAGCTCGACCAGACGATGAACGGCGCACAAGAGTTGCTGGCGGCGGATTCGCCGCTCTTACAAACGCTGGCCGAATTTCAGCGCACGCTCTATTCCCTGCGCACGCTCACCGGTTTACTGACGCGTCAGCCGCAGGCGCTGCTGACCGGCAGACAGAATGACCCCAAGGAAAAACCATGAAACTGAACACTGCCCTGAACATCGCCGGTGCCCTGCTGCTGTTAAGCGGATGTGCAACGTCCACGCCGCCGCACTATTACACGCTGGTGAATGGCGACAGTACGCCGCCCGCCGCTGCCGCCGCACCCTTTGTGATCCGCATGCATCCGGTGACGGTGCCGGGACAGCTGAATCAGCCGCAATTGGTGACGCGCAAAAGCAACGGCGAAACCTTTATCTCAGATAACGCCCTGTGGGCATCGCCGCTGCCAGAGGAAATGCGCAGCGCGCTCACCGGCCAGCTGGAACGCTCACTGAATACCGTCGAGGTCAGCGGGCTGACGCCGCCGCAGGACAAACCGGTGGTGGGCATCAGCGTAGCGGTTCAACAATTTGATGCCTGGCCGGGCAACCGCGCCAGCATTGCCGTGACCTGGCGGCTAAGTTTCGAGGCGGGTTCAGCAGAAGAACAGTTACTCACCTGCCGTACGCAGCATCAGAAAATGTCGCAGGCAGGGTATCCCGGACTGGTCGCCACTCAGCAGGCGCTGATGCGCGACGTGGCTTCAGACATTGCGAACAGCATTAAAAGCCGTCAGTGCAGCTGACAAATGGCGCTTTTTCGCAATGCTTACATAACGAAACCGTCACCTCCGTGATGAATTGATTTTATATTGCAATTCAGACAGATAATGGCGGGAGCAGAATGTTAAGTTTTGTCAGGCGTTATCGATTCAATCTGCAAGAATGAAATTTTAGTTGTTTTAAAACAATCGATTAACACTATTCTTACGCAACATTTACGCCCCGTCGCAGGCTTGACCCTCAACGCTCACAAGATATATCTTGAGGCCGTAGCCGATGAAGGGAAAAGGGAAAATGATGAAAACGTCCGAACCGGCAGCACGCCGCAAAAGCAAACTGCTCACGCGTCAGGAACTGACGTTGTTTGTATTGCATCTGATCCAGATAAATCCGGCGCACGGCTATGAGATCATTAAAACCATTGAGGGCTATTCGATGGGGGCCTACATCCCCAGCCCCGGCGTGATCTACCCGATCTTGTCGCTGATTGTCGAAGAAGGCTACGCCAGCGTAGCGGAAATCGACGGCGGCAAAAAACAGTTTTCCATGACGCCTGCCGGATCTGAATATCTGGCCGCCAGAAGGAAGGAAATTCGCGTCGTCGAAGAGAAAATAAAAACCCGTGTGATGGAAACGAATCCGCCACCGCCGCCAGAAATTATATATGCCATCGAGAACTTTAAAATAACGTTACGGACGAAGAAATATAATGAAAAACCGTCTAATGAAAAACTGGTTAAAATCATAAATATTATTAACGAAGCTACAGATAAAATAAAAAAATTATAATAGTAATGGTGAGTCAGTTTCGCCAGACCTCATTCTTTACCCTGCTTAATTAAAGCCTTACGCAATCTGCCCTTAATATTTCCGCATTATATTTATAATGCGGTCACCGGGATTTTCATGCCTGTTTCAGACTGACGGAAAACCATCATGCCAATAAGACCCATAAAACTCACCTGCCTGTTCGTTATTCTCGGGCTGAGCGGTTGCGATAATTCGC
The DNA here is from genome assembly GCF_057290995.1 of Rahnella sp. 1L-D-7-B-C2. Classification (NCBI taxonomy): domain Bacteria; kingdom Pseudomonadati; phylum Pseudomonadota; class Gammaproteobacteria; order Enterobacterales; family Yersiniaceae; genus Rahnella; species Rahnella sp. 1L-D-7-B-C2. The sequence goes on from NZ_JBXAVQ010000003.1 coordinate 307,585, forward strand.
CGACGGTTCAGCAAGCCCCGGCCCCCACCGACGTGGGCATTGTCACGCTTAAAGCCCAACCGTTTAATCTTGTCAGCGAATTAACCGGGCGCACCACCGCCACGCTGACTGCCGATGTGCGGCCACAGGTGGGCGGGATTATTCAGAAACGGCTGTTTACCGAAGGCGATATCGTCAGGGCCGGTCAGGCGCTGTATCAGATTGATCCGTCATCTTATAAAGCCACCTACGATCAGGCCGCCGCTGCGTTGAAAAGCGCCAAAGCACTGGTGATTTCCGACTGTCAGAAAGCGAAGCGCTACGCCACGTTGGTGAAACAGCAAGGTGTGTCGCAGCAGGACGCCGATGATGCGCAATCCGCGTGTGCGGAAGACCGTGCCAGCGTCGATGAAAAAGCCGCCTCGCTGGAAACCGCCAGAATCAATCTCGACTGGACGCGCGTCACCTCCCCCATTGACGGACGCATTGGCATCTCTTCTGTCACGCCAGGCGCGCTCGTTTCCGCCTCGCAGGACACCGCGCTCGCCACCGTGCGAAATCTCGATTCGATGTATGTCGATCTCACCCGATCCAGTGCCGATTTACTGAGCCTGCGCAAACGCGCGCTGGCGACCAACAGCGATACGCTCGGCGTCACGCTGACGCTGGAAGACGGCTCGATATATGCCGAAAAAGGACGTCTGGAGCTGACCGAAGTGGCCGTCGATGAAGCCACAGGTTCTGTCACCCTGCGCGCCGTGTTCCCGAATCCGAAACACGTGTTATTACCCGGTATGTTTATTCGTGCTGCGGTCGATGAAGGTGTAGTCGAAAATGCGATTCTGGCACCGCAGCAGGGCATTACCCGCGACGCGAAAGGCGAAGCCACCGCGCTGGTCGTCACGGCAGAAAACAAAGTTGAACAGCGCCATGTGGAAACCGGTGAAGCGACCGGCACCTTTTGGGTAATTACCAAAGGCCTGCAGGCAGGGGATCGCATACTGGTAGAAGGCAACGATAAAGTAGCCGCCGGTGACACCGTCAAACCGGTAGAAGTACAACCCGCCGTCGTGAATGACAACACCACCCAAAGCATTGAAGGAGCAGCCTGATGTTTTCACGCTTCTTTGTACGCCGCCCGGTGTTCGCGTGGGTGATTTCTATTCTGATCATGATGGCCGGTGTGATGGCGATCCGCACGCTGCCTGTGGCGCAGTATCCGGACGTCGCGCCGCCGTCGGTTAAAATCAAAGCTACCTATACCGGCGCTTCCGCCGAAACCCTTGAAAACAGCGTCACGCAGGTCATCGAGCAGCAGCTTACCGGTCTCGATAACCTGCTGTATTTTAGTTCAAGCAGCAGCTCGGACGGCTCTGTGGATATCACCGTCACCTTCCAGCAAGGCACTAACGCGGATACCGCGCAGGTACAGGTGCAGAATAAAGTGCAGCAGGCCGAGTCGCGCCTGCCGACGGAAGTGCAGGAAGCGGGCGTGACCGTCACTAAATCGCAATCCAGCTTCCTGCTGATCATGGCGGTGTACGATAAAACCGACAAAGCCACCAGTTCGGACATCGCCGACTGGCTGGTGAGTAACATGCAGGATCCGCTGGCGCGCGTCAGCGGCGTCGGCAGTCTGCAAGTGTTCGGGGCGGAATACGCCATGCGCATCTGGATGGATCCGACCAAACTGGCGGCCTATGACCTGATGCCGTCCGACGTGCAAAGTGCGATTGAAGCGCAGAACGTGCAGATTTCAGCCGGTAAAATCGGCGGACTGCCCTCTTCAGACACGCAGCAGCTGACCGCCACCGTGCGGGCGCAGTCACGTCTGCAAACCCCGGAGCAGTTTCGCAATATTATCGTTAAGAGCAATACCGGCGGCGCGGTTGTGCGCATCAGCGACATCGCCCGTGTCGAGATGGGCAGCGAAGATTACACCGCGTCTTCACAGCTGAACGGCCATCCGGCGGCAGGTGTCGCCGTGATGCTGGCACCCGGAGCCAACGCACTCGATACGGCGACGCTGGTAAAAAATACCATTGCCGAATACCAGCGCAGCATGCCGAAAGGCTATGACGTGGCGTATCCGAAAGACAGCACTGACTTCATCAAAATCTCCGTTCAGGACGTGATCAAAACGCTGGTCGAAGCCATCGTGCTGGTGATCGTGGTGATGTACCTGTTTATGCAGAATATACGTGCCACGTTGATCCCGGCGCTGGCGGTGCCCGTCGTTCTGCTCGGCACCTTCGGCGTGCTCGCGCTGTTCGGGTATTCGATCAACACCCTGACGCTGTTCGCCATGGTGCTGGCCATCGGGCTGCTGGTGGATGACGCCATTGTGGTGGTGGAAAACGTTGAGCGAATAATGCACGAGGAAGGGCTTTCCGCCCGCGAAGCCACCGAAAAATCGATAGGTGAAATTTCCGGCGCGCTGGTGGCGATTGCGCTGGTCCTCTCCGCCGTCTTCCTGCCGATGGCTTTCTTCGGCGGCTCGACCGGCGTTATCTACCGCCAGTTCTCCGTCACCATTATCTCCGCGATGATCCTCTCGGTGGTGGTAGCGCTGACGTTAACTCCGGCACTGTGCGGCGCGTTTCTGCGTCATAAACCGCAGGCCAAAACCGGCTTCTTCGGCGGCTTCAACCGCCTCTATTCACGCACTGAAAACCGCTATGAGAATGGCGTGATGCATGGCCTGCGCCGCCCGGTGGCGATGGTGCTGCTGTACGGCGCCATGTCAGCGGTAATGGCGTTCGTCATGTACAGCCTGCCCGGCAGTTTTCTGCCAACCGAAGATCAGGGCGAAATCATGGTGCAATACACCCTGCCTGCCGGCGCGACGGCCAACCGTACCGAAGCGGTGAACGACCGTGTGACGCAGTGGTTCCTCGATAAAGAGAAAGACAATACCAACGTTATCTTCACCATCACCGGGTTTAACTTCAGCGGCAGCGGCCAGAACGCCGGTATGGCGTTCGTCTCGCTGAAAAACTGGGACGACCGACCGGGCAGCACCAATACCGCGCAATCCATCGCCGGGCGCGCGATGCGGGATTTATCGGTTATTCGGGACGCAAAAGTCATCGCCATGACGCCACCGGCGGTAGACGGCCTCGGCCAGAGTAACGGTTTCACCTTTGAACTGATGTCCACCGGCGGCACCAGCCGTGACGAACTGATGAAACTGCGCACCGAACTGCTGGCGCTGGCGGGTAAAAGCCCGGAACTCCAGTCGGTGCGCGCCAACGACTTACCGCAAATGCCACAGCTACAGGTGGATATCGACAACAATAAAGCCGTGGCGCTCGGGTTATCGCTCAGTGACGTCACCGCCACCCTGAGCAGCGCGTGGGGCGGTACCTACGTCAACGATTTCATCGATCGCGGACGGGTCAAGGAAGTCTTCATTCAGGGCGACACTCAGTTCCGTTCTAAACCGGCAGACCTGGATAAATGGTTTGTGCGCAACAGCGATGGCACCAGCATGACGCCGTTCTCCGCCTTCGCCACCACCCGCTGGAGCTATGGCCCGGAAAGCCTGTCGCGCTACAACGGTTCTACCTCGTTTGAGATTCAGGGCGAAAACACTGACGGCTACAGCTCAGGTGCTGCCATGGCAAAAATGGAGGCGCTGGCGGATCAGCTGCCCGCAGGTTCGACGTGGGCGTGGAGCGGATTATCGTTGCAGGAAAAGCTCGCCAGCGGCCAGGCGCTGAGCCTGTATGCCATCTCGATTCTGGTGGTGTTCCTGTGCTTAGCCGCGCTGTACGAAAGCTGGTCGGTGCCGTTCTCGGTCATTCTGGTTATTCCGCTCGGCCTGCTCGGTGCCTCACTGGCGGCGTCGTTCCGCGGCCTTAATAACGACGTGTACTTCCAGGTGGCGCTGCTGACCACCATCGGGCTTTCGTCGAAAAACGCCATTCTGATCGTCGAATTCGCCGAAGCCGCACTTAAACAGGGCAGTACGCTGACCGCCGCCGCTGTTTCCGCCGCCCGCACCCGTTTAAGACCGATTTTGATGACCTCGCTGGCGTTTATCGCCGGGGTGATGCCGCTGGCGATTGCCACCGGCGCAGGCGCCAACAGCCGCATCGCAATCGGGACCGGCATCATTGGGGGCACGCTTACCGCCACCCTGCTGGCTATTTTCTTTGTTCCGCTGTTCTTCGTGCTGGTGAAAAAAGTGTTCACCCGCCACAAAGACGCGCAGGAGTAAGACATGATTTTTCGTCTGAGTATTCTTTCGTTGTCCATGCTGCTGGCAGGCTGTATTTCGCTGGATCCCGATTATCAGCGCCCCGCCGCCCCGGTGCCGTCCGTGTGGGCGGCGCAGGGAACCCCGGCAGACGCCAGTGCCGTGCTGACCGACTGGCAGCACATCATGACCGACGCACGCCTCAACAACGTGGTCGAACGGGCGCTGACCAGCAACCGTGATTTGCAGGAAGCGATTGCTGATATCGAATCCGCCCGCGCCCTGTACGGCGAGCAGCGCGCCAGCCTGTTCCCCACCGTGGATGCCGAGCTGTCGCAAACCCGCAGCCGGACGCAGGATGCGGGCGTCAGCAGCAGCGCCACTGCAGATGGCGCGGTGAGCAGCTTTGAAATTGATTTATTTGGCCGCAACCGCAGTCTGAGTCAGGCGGCGAAAGAGACCTGGCTGGCGAGCGAATCCACCGCCCTGAACACCCGTCTGACGCTGATTGCCGAAACCAGCACCGCGTGGATCACGCTGGCTGCGGATAACAGCAATCTGAAACTGGCGCAGGACACCATGACCAGCGCCGCCGATTCCCTGCGTATCACGCAACTGCGGCAAAAAGAAGGCGTAGCCTCCGGGCCGGACGTCAGCTCCTCGATGGCGATTTATCAGCAGGCGCGCGCCAGCGTCGCCAGCTATCAGACACTGGTCGCGCAGGACATCAATGCGCTGAACCTGTTGGTCGGCGACACCGTGCCGCAAAATCTGCTGCCGGGTACGCTCGAATCACTGTCACCGCAGGCCATCGCGCTGGTGCCTGCCGGGGTGTCCTCCTCGGTATTATTGCGCCGCCCGGACGTGCAGGAAGCCGAGCACAACCTGAAAAGCGCCAATGCGGATATCGGTGCCGCGCGGGCGAACTTCTTCCCGTCGCTGTCGCTGACCGCCAGCGCAGGCGTCGGCAGCAGCTCGCTCTCGAACCTGTTCAGCCACGGCACCAATGTGTGGTCATTCGCCCCGAGCCTTTCCCTGCCGCTGTTCACTGGCGGCAGCAACACCGCGCAGTTACGTTATGCCGAAGCGGAGAAAAAGGGGCTGATCGCCGCCTATGAAAAAGCCATTCAAAGCGCCTTCAAAGACGTCTCCAACGCCCTCGCACGCCGCGCAACGCTGGATGAGCAAATGGATGCACAACAGCAATACGTCGCTGCCGCGCAAAGCAGCTACGATATTTCCCTTCGCAGCTATCAAGCCGGAGCCGGTGATTACCTGACGGTGCTCACTAATCAGCGTTCATTGTGGTCGGCACAGCTGGATTTAATCGCCCTGCAACAGACCGATTTTGAAAACCGGATTACGCTGTGGCAGTCGCTGGGGGGTGGCGTGAAGTAAGACGTCGCAGGCAGGAAGGCACTTGCAGCTATACTCTATAGCCACAATATAGAGATACACTATCGCTGCAATGTCACCTGCCTGGAGCAATTATAATGAACAGAGAACTGAATGATTTTGAACGTTTTGTCATCGAAAACAAAGGGACAGAGCGCCCGAATACCGGCGAGTATAACGACCATTTTTCGCCAGGCCGTTATGTCTGCAAAAGATGCTCTGCGCCGCTCTATTCCTCAGAACACAAATTCGAATCCCATTGCGGATGGCCTGCTTTCGACGATGAAATTCCGGGTGCGGTAGAACGTGTACCGGATGCCGATGGCCGCAGGACGGAAATCGTTTGTGCCAACTGCAAAGCGCATTTGGGGCATGTTTTTGAGGGCGAATATTTAACTGAGAAGAATCTGCGTCACTGCGTCAATTCTGTCTCAATGATTTTTGAAAGCGCCGACGAGCAAGGCAATTATCATAAAGCAGAATAAGCGCTGATTCTGACAGAACGCTGTTTCGGACATTTTTTGTCTTAAGAATCCTGCTGAAATAAGGGTTAAATAAAGACCCTGTTATTTCTACGCACATTCCCGGTGAGAATAAAAATCACAAAACCTTTTGCATCAAATTGATACATTTTGTTATGTTATCACATATCATGTATTCAAAGACGATGAGCGGGTTGAAGGGAATGACAGCAGAAAAGGCGAAAAAGTGCCCACCGGTTCTGGCGGTAGAGGGGCTGACGTTATGGATCGCCGGTGAAAAGCGCATCTCGGACGTCAGCTTTCGCATCCATGCGGGCGAGCGCGTTTGTCTGCTCGGCGCGTCCGGGTGCGGCAAATCCCTGACCGCCAAAACCATCACCGGTACACCGCCAGCGGGTGTGCGCCTCAGTGGCAGCATTCGTGTCAACGGTGTGGAAGTCTGCGGGAAACATCCGATTATGCGGCCTCATGCAGGCCACGTGGCGACGGTGTTTCAGGATTCTTCCACCGCACTGAATCCGCTGATGACGCTCGGTAAACAATTGCGTCTCGCCCTGCCCGCTGCCTGCGAGGATGAAATCGCGGCCATGCTAGAGGCCGTCGGGCTCGGCGATATTCCACGCTTTGCGGCCCGTTATCCGGCGGAGCTTTCCGGCGGTCAGCGCCAGCGTTTATGTATCGCGCTGGCAATGCAGTCATCCTCTTCCCTTTTGGTCGCTGATGAGCCGACTACCGCGCTCGATGTACTGACCCAGCAAAGAGTCATCGACGTAATGCGCGAGGCCTGTGATGCTCGCGCACTGCTGTTTATCACCCATGACATCACGGTCGCTGCGCAGCTTTGCCAGCATGCGCTGGTGATGGAAAATGGCCGGCTGGTGGAATCCGCCAGCATGGCGCAGTTACTGTCGCATCCGCAGCATCCTTACACTCAGCGTCTGGTTCACGCGGCTAAAGAGGCCGCACTGCCTCAGCAAATGTCATCTCTTTGCGCAGTGGCGGTCTGATGTCACCTTCCCTGCATCTGGTTACCGAACCATTTCTGCACCTTCACAACGTCAGCCGCCATCTCTCACTGCCACGCGCTTTCTGGCGGGCACCGGTGGAGCCCAATATGCTGTTCTCGCGTTTGTCGCTCAGTGTTGGTCGCCATGAACGCATCGCACTGGTGGGGGCGTCCGGCTGTGGAAAATCGTCACTGCTCAAAATTCTGCTGGCGATGGACGCACCGGACAGCGGCGAGGTGTTCTGCGACGGCGTGCAAATTCGCCCCGGTTCAGCGCGTTCGCTGCGCGGGTACCGTCGCCGCGTGCAATATATTCCGCAGGATCCGGCCGGTTCACTGCCGCCGAATCACACCATCAGCCAGATCCTGGCGGAGCCGCTCAAACGCCTCGGTTATCACGGCGAAATCTTGTCGCGCATGCGTGAAGTTCTGACGCAGGTCGGGCTGTGTGAAACGCTGCTGCACCGCAAAGCGGGCGCATTGTCCGGCGGCCAGGCGCAGCGCGCAGCGATCGCCCGTGCGCTGGCGATTTCCCCTGAATTTCTGATTGCCGATGAACCGGTCAGCGGGCTGGATCTGCCACTGCGCGCGCAAATCAAACAGCTATTGCAGCAGGTGACGCAGCAAAACGGCATGGGGTTGCTGATGGTGACGCACGATATCTCGATGATCACCGGGTTGTGCGAGCGGCTGCTGGTCATGCACGCCGGCCAGATTATCGAAGACCGCGCAACACAAGATATTCTGCGTTTACCGCACCACCCGCATACCCGCCAGCTGTTGCAGGCGATCCCTCATTTACCTTTGACCTCTAACGGATAACCGGATGTTTACCCGCACTTTTTCGCGCACTGGCGCACCCTGGCCGCCGTTGCTGCTCGGCAGTAATCTGGTATTTAACATTGGCTTTTACGCGGTTGTGCCGTTTCTCGCCATCTTCCTGCGCGATGACATGCTGCTCTCAGGCTGGGCGATCGGGCTGGTGCTCGGGCTGCGTACTTTTTCGCAGCAGGGGATGTTTTTAGTTGGCGGCGCGTTGTCCGATCGCTTCGGTGCGCGGAGGGTGATTCTGTGCGGCTGTGTGGTGCGCATCGCCGGGTATCTGCTGCTCGGGCTTTCTGACACGCTGACGCCGGTGATTATCGGGGCCTGTCTGACCGGCATCGGCGGCGCATTGTTTTCGCCCTCTATCGAGGCGTTGCTGGCGCAGGCCGGGACGCACAGCGAGAAAGCGGGAAAGCGCAGCCGCGCCGAGTGGTTCGCGCTGTCAGCCGTGTGTGCGGAGCTGGGCGCAGTGCTCGGGCCGCTGCTCGGATCGCTGCTGTCCGGCTACGGTTTTCAGCCGGTGGCGCTGGCCGGTTCCGGCCTGTTCCTGGTGGCGCTGGTGGCCTTGTTCTTCACCCTGCCCGCAGCGCCGAAACGCGCAGCTGAACTGAAAATTGTCCCGTGGTGGCAGACCTTCCGTCAGCCGCGCTTTGTGGCCTTTATCGTGGCTTACAGTGCTTATCTGTTCAGCTACAACCAGCTGTATCTGGCGTTGCCGGTAGAACTGCGCCGTTCCGGCGGCAGCGAGCAGGATCTCGGGCCGCTGTTTGTGCTGGCGTCAGTTCTGGTGATCGTACTGCAAATGCCACTGGCGCGTTTCTCCCGCCGGACTGGTGCGCGAATCATCCTGCCTGCAGGGTTTCTGATGCTCTCTTCAGCCTTCGTCGCTGTCGCGCTGTTTGCGTGGACGGTGCCGCCGGAAGGCTGGCTGCGCCTGCTGCCGTCGGTGCTGCTGATCACGCTGCTGACCGTCGGCCAGATGCTGATTGTGCCGGTGGGAATGGATCTCATACCGCGCTTTGCCGGGCAACATAATCTGGGCGCGCATTACGGTGCACTCTCCTCTATGGGCGGGATTGCCGTGCTGGCGGGTAATTTCCTCCTGGGCGGCCTGCTTGATGACGCGCTGGTGCCGTCGCCCGGCGCAGTAATCCCCTGGCTGGCGCTGGCCGCCGTCCCGTTTTTAAGCGCACTGGCGATGTGGCGAATCTGCCGCCAGCTGCCTCCTCCCGCAATCTGACAAGGAATTTCTGATGTCACCGTTACGCATAAGCCCGCTGGCCGGGCTGCTTTCTGCTGCACTTTTACTGACCGGTTGCTTCAACGAGGCCGATAAAACCCCCAAAAACAGCGGGGATGCGCGCCTGCGTCTGGCGATGTTACAACCGCCGCGATCAGGCCTGACGCCGCTCAGCGATGATGCGTTCAAACTTTCGCGCTGGAGTACGGCAGAAACGCTGGTCGTTCTCGATAAACTCGGTGAAGCGCAACCGGCGCTGGCGACAAAATGGCAGCAGACCGGTGAAAACAGCTGGCGGTTCGAACTGCGCCCTGATGTTAAATTTCACGACGGCACCGCGCTGGATGCAGCCACTGTCGTGAACGCGCTGACCGTTGCAGCGCACGCGGCACCCAAACCGCGCATTCTGGATGGCGTGCAACTGACCGCCGCTGCCGACGGCGAACGGGCGGTGATCGTCACCACGGCACAGCCGGATCCGCTGCTGCCACAGCGTTTATCCAGCCCGCAGCTGGCGGTGTTATCGCAAAAAGCCTACAGCGCCAGCGGCGTGGTAGATCCGCGTCATACCGGCTCCGGCCCGTTCGAACTGGTGCAGGTCAACGGCACCAGCAGCGCGCGCCTCGAACGTTTCGATGGCTACTGGGGTGAAAGCGCCAAAGCCAGCGGCATCGACGTCAGTTTTGTGCCGGACGGTACCGCCCGTAGCGCAGCTCTGCGTACCGGCACGGCGGATATTGTCGAAGCCATTCCGGTTTCGCAGGCGCCGTTGCTCGATCAACGCTTAATCCACGAAGTGCCGATGCCACGCACCAATACGCTGTATCTGAATACGAAGTCTGGCGTGATGCAGGATCCGTCGCTGCGTGCCGCCGTACGTGATGCGATAAACCGTCAGCAGCTGGTGGATAACGTCTACGAAAAACGCGCCGACGTGGCGCAGGGATTGCTCGGCCCGGCGTTACCCTGGGCGGCGCCGCTGCGACAACCGGTGAGCGCGCCGGTGACCGCGCGTAAACCGGCGGGTGAAACCATCACGCTGGCGACCTTCAGCGACCGTGCCGAACTGCCGGAAGTGGCGGTGTATCTGGCGCAGCAGCTGACCGCCGCCGGTTTTAACGTCAAACAGGTGGTGCGCGAATATTCACAAATCGAGACCGATGCGCTGGCGGGTAAATTCGACGCCTTTATTCTGTCCCGCGCCACAGTGCTCGATTCCGGCGATCCGGTAGCGTATTTGTACAGTGATTTTTCCTGTAAAGGCTCATTTAACATCGCCCAGCTTTGCCGCCCGGAAATCGATCAGGCGCTGCAACGTGCGTCGGTCATTCCGGCCGGCGTTGAACGGTGCAAAGCCATTATCCAGGCTGAAAACCTGATCCTCGCCACCGATGCCGCCATTCCTATGTTGCACGAACGCGTCATTCAGGGTGAAGCCGCTAATGTGCGCGATGCAGTGCGTGATCCGCGTGAACGCACGCTGATCAATGCCGCAACACAGCGCGTGGAAGAGACCGACTGATGAGTGAGTCCCTGTATTGCCGCACCTGCGCGGGGGTCAGCCGTTTTCGTCAGAGCCAGCCGACGACGTTGTTGCCACTGCTCTCCCGCCTGCTGACGCTGGCCGCGATTGTGGTGCTGATCGGCCTGCTGCCATGGCTTTCCGGCACCGATCCGGCGCTGTCTTTGCTTCGTGCCCGCTCCGGCGATCAGGAAGCAACGGCGGAGATACTGAACGCGATCCGCCTCTCGCTCGGGCTGGATCAGGGGCCGTGGCACGCGCTTGTACACTGGCTCAGCGGTCTGTTACGCGGTGATGCCGGGATATCGTGGGTATCGGGAATGCCAGTGTTGCCTGGCATGTTACGGGCAACTGGAGTTTCACTGACGCTGATGGCGTCGTCGGCGCTGGTGGCGATGATCATTGCATTGTTGCTCTGTGCGGGAACGCTTAAGCGTGGATTGCAGGGCGGTACGCCGCGTCCGGCGGGTTTTCTGGCGGCGCTGCTGACTGCGCTGCCAGAGTTTTTACTGGCTTCACTGTTGCTGATCGTCGGTGCGGTCTGGCTGTCGCTTTTTCCACCCTACGGCTGGCTCGGCTGGCATTACGCCGTCCTGCCCTCGCTGGCGCTGGGTTTGCCTGCGGGCGGCTACCTCGGACGTATTTATTCCGATGCACTGACCGGCACGTTTAACGAAAGCTGGCTGACGACGTGGAGCGTGCTCGGCATCAAACGCCGCCACACGGCGCTGGCGGTCGTCATGCGCACACTGCCGGGCGTGATGCCGTTAACCGGTCTTGTGCTGGTGGCGCTGACAGGTGGTGCTGTCGCGGTAGAAAAAGTGTTCGCCATCCCCGGTCTTGGTCGCGCAACGCTCGGCGCAGCCGCAGCCGGTGACTTACCGGCGTTGCAGACCGGCGTGCTGATCCTGCTGCTGCTGGCGTCCGTCACCGGCATGCTGGCAGGCGGCGCACGACGGTTGTTGCTTGGACGTGCGCTGTCGCTCGGCGCTGTGCCGGTTCCGGTGCAGGCCGCGCCAGCGCATAAACAACGGGCGTGGATCCCGTTGCTGTGTCTGGCAATTCTGGTGGCGATGGTGATTGCCGGTTTACCGCGCGACCCGCTGACATCCGGGTATCTGCGTTTACAGCCGCCGTCGCTGGCGCTGCCTTTCGGGGCGGATGCGATGGGGCGTGACCTTCTTGCCCGCGTCGCGCACGGCACGCTCAATACCTGCTTACAGGCGCTGGCCGTATCGTTAATGTGTCTGGTTATTGGCATGGCCGTCGGTGCTTTCCCGCGGGCGATGACCGGTCCTATCGAAGTGACCAACGCGCTACCGCCGGTGATCGCAGGATTAGTGGTCGCGGCGGTCAGCGGCCCGACCGCGACCGGTGCGATTATCGCCGTTACCGCCGTCAGCTGGGCGCCGCTCGCCGCGCATACCGCCGCGCTGGTGGCAGAGATTCAGGCACGTCCCTATATGAAAATGCTGCCGGTGGTGGGCACGGGGACGTTACGCCGCACGGTATTTTATGTGCTGCCTGCCCTCTCCGGCCCCTTACTGCGCCACGCCATGTTACGCCTGCCGGGCATCGCTCTGGCGCTGGCATCACTCGGCTTTCTGGGGCTGGGCGCACCGCCGCCAGTGCCGGAATGGGGGCGCGTTCTGGCTGAAGGGATGCCCTATATCGAACGCGCCGGATGGAGCGTCTTGGCGCCTGCCGTCGCGCTGGGCGTGTTATCGGTCATGGCGGTCACGCTGAGCAGCCTGAGAGGGAAAAAATCCGCCGCCGCACATTGAACCGTTATCTGAATCGCTAAATCGCGCTAAGCTGTCGGCTCGATTTTTTAAGGGGTGACAGGAAATGGATGCGCGTAAACCGCTGGACGGCTTCGCCAGCAGTGTAATGGTGGTGTTGTGTGTAATCTGGGGCGTGCAGCAGGTGGCTATCAAAAGTGCCGCCGCTGACATCACGCCGCTGTTGCAGGTCGCGCTGCGCTCCGGCATCGCCGGACTGGCGGTACTGATTTTGTTGCTGGTGCGCCAGCGTAAAATTCCTTTCAGCGCTGAAAATATCGGCCCCGGTTTGCTGGTCGGCCTGCTGTTTTCCATCGAGTTTATGTTTGTCGCCGAAGGCCTGCGGTTCACCACGGCGGCGCACATGGCCGTATTCCTCTATACCGCGCCAATCTTTGCCGCACTGGGGCTGCATTTTCTGGTACCGGAAGAAAGGCTGAGCGGGCTGCAATGGTCAGGCGTGGGCGTAACGTTCATTGGCGTGATTGTAGCGTTTCTGTTTGGCAGTCACGCCACGAATTCACCGCAGGCCAGCAACATGCTGCTCGGCGATTTCTTCGGGCTGCTTGCCGGAGCATTCTGGGGTATGACTACTCTTGTGGTGCGCCGCAGTAAACTTTCCTCAGGCAGCGCGACCATGACACTGTTCTATCAGCTGGCAGGCGCTTTCGTGCTGCTCGGCGGGCTGGCGGTGCTGACTGGCCAGACCCACTTTCATCTCACGCCGGTGTCGGTCACCAGCATGGTGTTTCAGAGCGTGGTCGTTACCTTCGCCAGCTATCTTGCCTGGTTTAGCCTGATGCGCCGATATCACGCCTCAAGACTGGGGATCCTGTCATTTATGACACCGGTGTTCGGCATTATCGCCGGTGTTGTTTTCCTGCACGAACCACTGAAGGTGAATTTCATTATCGGTGCCCTGCTTATTATGCTCGGCATTTTGACGGTCAGCGCCGAAAGCGTGTTGAAGCAGTGGGTGGCGAAGCGACGCGGGTGAGCCGGAAGGAGCAGAGCGATTAACGCATCGTAATGACGCATGAATTTTTAAGGTGAAACGTTTGAAGAACGCCAGAACGCATCTGGCGCTACTAGAAAGACCGGCGGATGTGCTGGCGGAAATTATGGAATCTCTATAAATCTTTCATCGCTCAACCGGGGATAGTTGGCGACCGGTCTGGTCGCTCAACCCGGACAGAACTCTCGTTTAGTGAACGCTTTTGGCGAAGTTATTTAGCCAGGAGTTCTTTTCGCACGATTTCTGCCCCTGCGCTTAACGCATCAAGCTTGCCTCTTGCAACTGAACGAGGTAATGGGATCATCCCGCAGTTGGTGCAAGGATAGAGCTTGTCGGCATCGACAAACTGCAAGGCTTTTCGAAGCGTCGCCGCGACTTCTTCTGGGGTTTCGATGGTATTAGTCGCCACGTCAATGGCGCCCACCATCACCTTTTTCCCGCGAATAAGTTCCAGAAGCTCTATCGGAACATGAGAGTTTTGACATTCCAGTGAAATAATATCGATATTCGATTTTTGCAGTTTTGGAAAAATCTCTTCGTATTGTCTCCACTCTGTCCCGAGCGTTTTTTTCCAATCTGTATTGGCTTTAATACCATAACCGTAGCAAATGTGTACCGCAGTTTCACATTTAAGCCCTTCAATGGCTCTCTCTAATGTGGCAATTCCCCAATCATTCACCTCATCGAAGAAAACATTAAATGCGGGCTCATCAAACTGGATAATATCGACACCCACGGCCTCTAATTCTTTGGCTTCTTCGTTGAGAATTTTAGCGAATTCCCAGGCCAGCTTTTCGCGGCTTTTATAATGATTATCATACAGCGTATCAATCATCGTCATCGGCCCTGGCAGAGCCCATTTAATAGGTTGACGTGTTTGCTGGCGTAAAAATTTGGCATCTTCAACAAAAACGGATTTTTGGCGACTTACCGGGCCAATGACTGTCGGTACACTGGCTTCATAGCGATTACGAATTTTAACCGTCTCACGTTTTTCGAAATCAACGCCGTTGAGATTCTCAATAAACGTAGTGACAAAATGCTGACGCGTTTGCTCGCCATCACTGACAATATCAATACCGGCTTGTTGTTGATCTTCCAGGCACAAACGCAGGGCATCTTTTTTGCCGTCAATTAATTCCTGATCTTGCAATTTCCAGGGTGACCAAAGTACTTCAGGTTGCGCAAGCCAGGAAGGCTTAGGTAAGCTGCCAGCCGTCGACGTAGGTAATAACTTTTTCATTATGGATGACCTTGTAATTTTGTTAATCAAAGAACGGAATTAGCAGTCCACTGTTCAAGAACACGTTGGTATGGTTTGATGAAGTTTTCCTCAGTAAACCTCCCCTGCTCAATAGCTAATTGGCTACGTTCCTCTCGATCATAAACAATTCGCGTTAAAGAATAATCCTGGAAATTCAGGCTTGGCTGATACTCTTTTCCTGCTGCTGAATTAGCATTATAAATCTCAGGTCGGTAAATCTTTTGGAAAGTCTCCATCGTGCTGATGGTACTTATCAGCTCAAGATTAGTGTAATCACTGAGTAAGTCGCCAGAAAAATAAAAAGCCAGAGGCGCGACGCTATTTTCAGGCATGAAATAACGGGCACGTAATCCCATTTTTGAGAAATACTCATCAGTCAGGGAAAGTTCATCCTGCTGATATTCCATACCCAATACCGGATGTTCATTACCCGTACGATAATAGGTGTTTTTACTTGAAACACTCAGACAAATGACCGGTGTTTTATTGAAATTGTCTTTATAAACATCTGAGTTTAGGAAGCATTTGAATATATTACCGTGGAATTCGCCAAAATTGTCCGGCAGGCTAAATTCAGTTTGTTTTTTATTGTGCTCTGGCAGTAATACGCTAAAATCAAAATCTCGTACATAAGAGGAAAAGTTATTTCCCACAATGCCGTCAAAGCGTTCGTTGGTTTTCTTATCAACAATATTGGTTTTCAATATTTCAATCACCGGGAAGGAATCGGCCTTTCCTTCAATGTGAATATTCAACTGAACAGTAATGATTTCCAGTTCGACTGAATAACGATCACCCTTCGGATTATCCCAATGTGCCAGGGAATTGAAGCGGTTATCAATCATCACCAGGGTGTTACGCAAGTTTTCCTGGCGCTTCTCACCCCTTGCCAGATTGGCAAAGTTGGTTGTAATACGCGTACTTTCCGAGGGGTTATAATTTTCGTCGAAACGAATGCTCTTAAGAGTAAAAGTAAATTCTTTATTCATTGTAATTTGACTTCCCGACTTCTGATATAAAACCTGATTTTATTGGTTGCTTTTCAGGGCTTCCCCGTTTTTTTGGTTTTTTAGCAGTCTTCATGTTTTATTAGGTTAACGGCGATGTACAATTTATGCCTGAGTCGTTGATTGAGGAAAAGTGATTTAATTTCACTGAACATGAACGATATTCATGATCGGGTATAGGATCAGGATAGCGGCAGGGAGATGTTCAGCGTGACTCACTGAACACCTGTAGTAAAGCAATGAATAAGAGGATTGATGATGCTCTTAATCCCTAAAAGGGATAAAACCGTGATTTGCCCTCCCCGCTCCCCCATGTTCAAATACTCTTTTGCCCGTTCTCACAGAAGCGCCGATGAAAAAAAGTGAATTTATCGCTCAGGATCTGCTGAGCAAGATTTATCAACACAGCGGATCACTCCCTGAAAAATTACCGCCGGAACGCCAGCTGGCAGAAGAGTATGGGGTTTCGCGTTTCACCGTGCGTAAGGCGCTGGAAAAAATGGTGAGCATCGGGGCGGTGCGGATCGTACAGGGCTCGGGGATTTACATTAATCCGGGCGTCAGCAGTAATCCGCTGGTATACAACTCGATCACTGAAAAGAAATTCACCGATATCAGTTTCAAAATGCTCGAGCTGCACAAACGGCGGCCGGACAAAGAAGAGCAGCAGGTCTTCGGATTAACCCGCGACGATTTTATCTGGGCATTCACCCGCTTGCGCCGCATTAATCAGCGCAATGTGCAGATCGAATACTCACGCATGCCAGCAGAGGGGTTTGCCGATCTGAATCAGACAACGATTGAGCATTCTATCCAGCAATACGTACTGAGCAAAGGCTATGCGATTTCGCATTCCCTCACCCGCTATCAGGCGGTGACGGTCAGTAAAGAGCAGGCGCAAACGCTCGGTTGCAAAAAAGGCATCGCCGCCATGCACATTACCAACAGAGGCATTTTGCAGGGCGGACGGGTGTATGCGTTCAGCGATATCGTAGATATCGATTATTCCTGCACCTACGTCATCCCGTTTAATCAGGACAATCTGGCCTTCCGCCAGACTTAAGGCGTGTGGATCACGCCGTTCGGCAGGCGGCTTTGCGTCCATTCATGCGGGCGATAGACCACCGGAAACTCATCCGCTGCCGACTGGTCAAAACCTACTCCGATCCCTACCTCTTCACTCGGATAAAAATAGCCGTTCTCCGGTGCCTGCGCGCCGGGGAAGACCTGCTGCGTATTCGCCGGATAGGCCACAAACTCCTGGATCGCAGCATTATGAAGATGGACGTTCAGATGCGTATTCACCGCAGCGCCGATGGGCGTCATGTCCGGCGGGCAATGCCACGCCAGCCGTACGCCGAAACTCTGGCAGAAATGCGCCAGTTTCAGCGCCGGGGTGATGCCGCCGATTTGCGAAACGTGGCAGCGGATGAAATCGATCCGGCGGTTGATAATCAGATCTCTCCACTCGGCCGGATTGTTAAACAGCTCGCCGGTCGCCAGCGGAACAGCGGTCTGGTTGCGGATCTGCGCCAGCCATTCGTTTTGATCCGGCGGCAGAATATCTTCGATAAAGTAAGGGCGATATTGCTCGACGGCTTTGGCGAACTGCACCGCCTGCTGCGGGAACAAACGTTCGTGAACATCGTGCAGAATGTGGAACTGATTGCCATATTTCTCACGCAGCGCTTTGAACATCGCCAGCGTGTTATCTATGTATTGATCCTGGTCGTAATACGCGCCTGCCGACGGTTCACGCGTGCTGTGGAAATCACGTGCATTACCGCCGTAAAAGCCCAGCTGGCAGCGGATGTGACGGTAACCTTCGGCCAGAAGACCGTCCACTTTCACATAGAGTTCTTCCAGCGTTTCCCCGGCCGCGTGGCTGTAGGCGGTCACTGCATCTTTCGATTTACCGCCAAACAGATGATACAACGGCATATTCGCCAGTTTACCTTTAATATCCCACAGCGCCATATCAATGCCTGCGATAGCGTTGTTAATCACCGGGCCGTTGCGCCAGTAAGCGTTGACCATCATCATCTGCCACAAATCTTCGATATGATTCGCATCGCGCCCAACCAGCAACGGCTTCAGATATTCATCGACCATCAGTTTGACCGCCAGAGGGCGCTGCTGGAACGTCGCGCAGCCCAGCCCGAAAACACCGCCGTCGGTTTCAATTCTCACCACCACTAAATTATGGCGATCCGGGCGCGTAATCTGGCATTCAATATTAGTAATCAGCACAGGCTGCATGAGAAATCCTTAATACTTTTCATAATGAAAGTCTGACTTGCCAGCAGAAGAAAATGGCAAAGGAATATTCGTATTGAGGTTATTTCAACGTATTTTCATCCTGCTTGTAAACCTTAAATTAATGAATTTATTTTGGTCTGAAAGCGACACCAATAACGCATTAAAACCGTACCAATTTTACTTTTCTCGCTGATAGTGTGGCTTTATAGTAATGTTATGTGATGGAGATCGGGTTTTATTGGTTTGTTTTTAAAAACGGGCGTCATTACACTTCATTCCCATCTGACAAAACCTTTCGTCACGGAGTTCCAGGGTGAATAAAGAAACAATGCAGTCAGTCATTAAACTGGTTGGCGGTGCAGAAAATATAAATAAAGTCTGGCATTGCATGACGCGCCTGCGTTTTGATTTAGCCGATGAAAATAAAGTCGCGTGGGAAGAGATTAAAAATCTGCCGGGCGTTTTAGGTGCACAAAGCCAAAGCAGCCAGGTACAGATTATCATCGGCCCAAAGGTCAATGTGTGGTACGAAGCTATCGTGTCACAGCTGGAACCGGTCGCCGGAGCAACAGGAAATGTTTCCACAAAAGGACGCAAAAGCCTGGTCTCGCTGTTTATGGACACGGTCTCCGGCGTGTTCGGGCCGATCGTTCCGGCCATCGCAGGTGCGGGGATGATCAAGGGGTTACTTGCCGGATTGATTGCGCTGAAAATCATTTCGGGAAAAAGCGAAACGGTGATGATCATTGATTTGATCGCCAGCGGTGTTTTCTACTTCCTGCCCTTCTTTCTGGCCGTCTCTGCCGCAAGGATCTTCAAGACCAACGAATATCTCGCCGCCGCGGTTGCCGCCTGCCTGATGTACCCGACGCTCATTGACGCCGCCAAAGCGCTGGCCAGCCATACCGCCGGCGCACCGACCGCGCTGTATTTTATGGATGTGCTGCCGGTTTCGGTCTTCAACTATTCGGCCAGCGTGATCCCGGTAATTTTCTCGGTACTGGCGCTGAGTTACATCCACCGTTGGGTGGATAAAATCATGCCGGACGTGCTGAAAACCGTTTTCACACCAACACTGACGTTGTTTATTGCCGCGCTGGTTTCACTCACGGTTATCGGCCCGGCGGGGATTTACCTGGGTAAACTACTGGCGTACGGGATCCAGGGATTATTTGACGTTTCGGCCGTGTTTGCGGGCTTTATCGTCGGGGCGATCCGGCCGGTGGCGATCCTCACCGGGATGCATCACGCTATGACGCCGATCGCGCTGCAAAACTTCACCGATCAGGGCTGGGACATGCTGATGCCAATGATGTTTATGGCCAACATGGCGATTGCCGGATCAACCTTTGCGATTTACTTCCACGTCAAAACCCGCGAACAGAAATCCGTGGTACTTTCGGCGGCGATTTCAGGGCTGTTGGGGATCACCGAACCGGCGCTGTTTGGCGTACTGACGCGCTACAAAAAAGCGTTTATCGCGACGACCATCAGCAGCTCGGTGGCGTCGGCGTTCATCGCGTTCTTCGGGGTGAGATTGTACGGCTATATTCTGTCGAGCATTTTCAGCCTGCCCGCCTACATTGGCCCGTACTTTATCTATGTTCTGATGGGCGTGACGCTGTCTCTGGGGCTGTCATTTACGCTGACGTATCTGATGGTAGTAAAAGGAAAAGGCACCGAACAGACGGCGCCTCTGGTAAATCAAATACGTTAATGTGTTCAGGCCGCTGTCTGGGACGCAATAACCTCAGTCAGCGCCGAATCCTGAATACGGTTGGTCAGACGGCCAATGTTTTCAATTTCCACTTCGATGACGTCATCCTGATGCAGGAAGAGCGGAGGAACGCGTGTTTTACCGACGCCGCCAGGTGAACCGGTCATGATCACATCGCCCGGTGAAAGCTGAGTAAAAGTGCTGATATAAGCGATGATCTGCGGGATGGTGTGGATCATGTTGGCGGTGGTGTCGTCCTGCACCAGACGGTTATTCAGCCAGGTTTTAATTTTCAGATTCTGCGGGTCACCCACTTCATCCGCAGTCACCAGCCACGGGCCAAACGCGCCGGTGGACGGCCAGTTTTTCCCGGCGGTGTACCATTTATGCTGCCAGTCACGCACCGAGCCATCCATATAACAGCTGTAGCCCGCGATATGATCAAGCGCATCTTCCACTGAAATGTTGCGGCCTGTGCGCCCGATAATAATCGCCAGCTCGCCTTCGTAATCAAACTCATTCGTCGATGCCGGTTTAATCACGATGTCGTTGTGCCCTACCTGAGAATCCGCAAAGCGGATAAACAACGTTGGCGCCGGATTCGTTTCGTTAAATTCTTTACGCTTTTCTGCGTAGTTCATGCCCACGCCGAAGATTTTGCCTGGACGGTCAATGACCGGCAGAAAACTTATGTCGTTCAACTGGAGATCGGCAGACAGTGCGACGTAGCGTTGCAGTGAGTCGAGCGGATGATGCGCCATGAATTCGTTAATATCCCGGCATCCGGAGCGGAGGCCAACGTCGACGATGCCGTCAGCGTTAAGGATGCCAAAACTTTTTGTGTGTTCTTTATTGATGACGAAATTAACAATTTTCATAGATGCACTCAGATTCTTATTTTACTTAAAACAGGCGGATTCTTTGCCGCAAAAACGGGCCATACCCGGCCTGCGGTCTCGAAGATCGCGAGATTATTGACCCTGCCTCTCATGCCTTCTACTATATTTTTTTACCAAACCGATGAATTTCAGGAATACATGATAAATAACAGAGACCTGGACTACTTTGTGACGGCTGCGCAGATAATGAATTTGAGACTTGCGTCACAAAATTTAAATATAACTCAGCCCGCGCTTTCCAAATCTATCACCCGTCTGGAGAAAGAACTCAGCATAAAACTGTTCAAACGGGCAGGTCGCGGGCTGGAGCTCACCGAGGCGGGTCGCATTCTTTATCAGCGCGGTCTGGCGCTGCAAAGTTCGTATCATGAAATCACCGAAGTGATGAACGAACTAAGCAGCGGCGCGGGCGGTATTGTGCGCGTGGGTATTTCGGGTTCGTCTACCCAGTTCCTGTTACCGGAAATCTGCAAAATGTTGCAGTCGCAGGTGCCGAACATGAAGCTGGAAATTCAGATCGGCATGAACGACGTACTGTTCACCCTGCTGGAACGCCACGCGATAGATATTATTATTGGTCCGCTGGTGAATTACGAAAGCCCGGTCGTACAGCTTCCGGTCACCGCCGACCGCGTGGTGGTCTGCGCCTCCAGTGACCATCCGCTGGCCGGCAAACCCACGTCTTTGCGCGAACTCAGCCGCTTTGGCTGGATCTTACCGGCTAAAACCGTATCGATGCGCCAGTGGCTGGACGGGATCTTTTACGAGAACCACTGCCCGCCGCCGGACGTCAAAGTAGAAATCAGCTCGCTGGCGTCCGTTCCCGGTTTGATCGCCAAAAGCGGATTGCTGAGTTTTCTCTCTGAAAATATTCTGGCGGAAGAAGAGTTTATTTCGCGTCTGATCCGCATCGATAACGATCAGCTGGTGATGGAGCGCCGCGTAGGGATCACGTGGCTGGAAGGAGCATTTTTATCACCCGCTACGCAGAAAGTGATCGAAGTGACTAAAGCCGTCGGCAAGAAAATGCAGATGGAAAGCCGCCGGGTATTGGAGGAATAACCTCCTCACCGGCGCGGGGTAAAATGAATCAGACCAGATGGCAGGCCACGCGGTGGCCGCTTTCAACTTCACGCAGCACCGGAATTTCCGCACGGCAGCGTGCGGTTGCCAGCGGACAGCGGGTGTGAAAACGGCATCCGTCAGGCGGTCTGGAAGGATCCGGAATTTCACCGCTGACCATCGCCGCCGGTTCGCTGTCAGGATCAAGGGTCGGCACCGCGGCCAGCAGCGCCTGCGTGTATGGATGCAATGGCTGGCGAAACAGCGCGTCACGGCTGGCGGTTTCCACCAACTGGCCGAGATACATCACCGCCACATCATCACAAAGATGCTCAACCACGCCCAGATCGTGGGAGATGAACAAAAAGGTTACACCGTGATCGTCACGTAAATCCGAGAACAGATTAATGATCTGTGCCTGGATCGACACATCCAGCGCAGAAATGGGTTCATCGGCAATAATAAATTCCGGTTGCAGGATCAGCGCGCGGGCAATGCCGATACGCTGGCGCTGACCGCCAGAAAACTCATGCGGAAAGCGATTGTAATGCAGCGGCGACAAACCGCAGATCTTCATCACCTCCAGCACTTTGTCGCGCAGTGCAGCGCGCGTACACAGCTTGTGTTCCAGCATGGCTTCGCCAATGGCATCACCGATACGGATCCGCGGGTTCAGAGAACTGTACGGATCCTGAAATACCAGCTGGATTTTTGGCCGCAGCGCTTTCAGCTGTTTGGGTTTCAGCAGCTGCAGATCTTCGCCGCGAAACCTCACGCTGCCCGCCGTTTTGTCATACAGGCCAAGCAACGTGCGCCCGACGGTGGTTTTGCCACTGCCGGATTCTCCCACCAGGCCGAAGATCGTGCCTTTGCGGATGTTAAAGCTGACGCCATCCACCGCGCGAAGCTGGCCGGTTTCCTGCCCGAAGAGGCCATCGCGGATCGGAAAATGTTTTTTCAGGCCCTCGACTTGAATCAGATATTCCGCGCTCATGGCTGCAACTCCCTGCTTTTCATTTTATTCGCCGGACTCAGTCCGCTGTAAAAACACGCGGCCTGACGCGTCTCTCCTTCCAGCGGCGGAATGCCCTGACGGCAGCGGTCTGTCGCACGATCACAGCGATCGGTGAACGCGCAGTACGGCGGCAGTGCGGCCAAATCAGGCACCTGACCGGGGATGGAATATAACCGGCGGCGACGTTCGCCCGGCGTCGGCCTGGAGGCAATCAGCCCCCGTGTGTACGGATGCAACGGGTCACGCAGCACTTCAGCAGTCGCGCCCTGCTCAACGATTTTACCGGCGTACATCACCACCACGTGGTCGGCCATCTGCGCGATCACACCTAAATCATGGGTGATCAGCATCAGCGCCATATGATGGCGCTGTGCCTGTTCGCGCAATAAACGCAGGATCTGCGCCTGCACGGTGACGTCCAGCGCGGTCGTCGGTTCGTCAGCGATGAGCAGCTGCGGTTTGCAGCTCAGCGCCATCGCTATCATGATGCGCTGCAACATACCGCCGGATAGCTGATGCGGATAACTCTTCATCTGGCTTTCGGCGCGCGCCAGCCCGACGTCGGTAATCATTTGCGTCGCCAGCGTCCACGCCGAACGCGGTGACTCACCCCGATGGCGGATCAGCGGCTCGACCAGCTGTTCGCCAATCGTCAGCACCGGATTCAGCGCCGTCATCGGTTCCTGAAAGATCATCGCCAGCTGATTGCCGCGTAAATCGGCCATTTGAGACGGACGCAATTTAAGCAGGTCACGCCCCTGAAACAAGATTTCGCCGCCGTCGATGCGCGCCGCCTGAGGCGGTAACAGCCCCATCAACGACATGGCGGTGACACTTTTGCCGCAGCCAGATTCGCCAACAATGCCGACGGTTTGCCCGGCCTTAACGTCGAACGTAACGTCCTGCACCGCACGCACGCGCCCCTGATCGCTGGAAAACGAGAGAGAAAGCTGATTAAAACGGATCAACGGCTGAGTCATTTTTTGCTCCGTTTCATTTTAGGATCGAGCGCATCACGCAGGCCATCACCCAGTACGTTAATGGCTACCACGGTGATGAAAATCGCGATACCCGGTGGCATCCACAGCCACGGACGGCGCTGGAAGTCGATCAGGCTATTGGCCGCGTCCATCATATTTCCCCACGACGGCGTCGGCGGCACCACACCCAGACCCAGATAGCTGAGCGCCGATTCGCTGAGGATGGCATTTGCGACGGCCATCGTGGCCATCACCACCAGAATCGGGACCGTATTCGGCAATAAATGGCCGAACAAGCGACGGCGCGATGAAAGGCCGAGCACCTGCGTTGCCAGCATAAAATCACGTTCGCGCAGTGACAGGATCTGGCCGCGAACCAAACGCGCCAGCTTCGGCCACTCAAGCAAGCTAAGCATGACAATCACCATGTAGACCCGTGAATCCGGCGAGAAATCCAGTTCCGACAGCATCGCGCCCATCACAATCAGTAACGGCAGACTCGGAATAGTCATCACCAGATCGGCAAAACGCATAATGATTTTATCCGCCACGCCGCCGAGATAGCCGGACACAGCGCCCAGCAGATAGCCGAGTGACACCGAAAGCAACATCGTCAGCAGCCCAATGATCAGCGAGATGCGCCCCGCCAGCAGCAGACGCGTGTAAACGTCACGCCCGAGAAAATCCGTCCCCAGCCAGTGCTCCGCATTGGGGGCTTTATTAATCATCAGGGCATCAGTGGCATCATCCCGCCACGGCGAAAAGTAAGGGCCCACTACGCACCAGACCGCCATCACCAGAAGTAAGATCAGGCAAAACATCGCCAGCCGGTTTTCGCGCAGTGCCTTCCACGCCTGATGCCAGGGTGACGGTGTCACTTGTGCCATCGCCGGGATTTGTGCGTCGCGCAGGCGGCGTTGAGTTGAAAATAGCGATCCGAACATCACGACCTCACACGGATACGCGGGTCAGCCCACGCGTAAAGTACATCGGCAATCAGATTGCCCAGAATGGTTAATACTGCCAGAAACAGCGTGAATCCCATCAGCACCGGGTAATCCCGCGCCGCCAGCGAATCAATATGAATGTGCCCCGCTCCCGGCCAGTTAAAGACTTTCTCGGTGATTAGCGCACCGGAAAATAGCCCAGGCAGCTCGAAGCCCAGCAGCGTGATGATCGGCAACAGCGCATTGCGCAGCGCATGTTTGAGAATGACCGTGCGTTCACGCAGCCCTTTGGCGCGCGCGGTGCGGATGAAATCCATACGCACGACATCCAGCATACTGGCGCGGAAATAGCGCGTCAGGCTGCCCGCCTGCAACATCACCAGCGCAACCACCGGGAGCACCAGATGCGCCGCCACCTGCATCACCCAGGCCCAGCCCGTGGCATCGCTGCCGGTGTTAGTCATTCCGCCGACCGGCAGCCAGTGCAAATCCACCGCAAACCATTTGATCAGCAGCAGACAGAGGAAAAATGTCGGAAAGGACATTGCGGCGAAAATCACCACGCTGACCACGTGATCAAACAGCGAATAGGGTTTCATCGCCGAGACAATGCCAACTGCCAGTGCAATCCCCCAGTACAGAACCATCGCGATAGTCGCCAGCAGGAAGGAGTTCCAGATGTACTGGTTCAGAAGCTGGCTGACGGGGATCTGATATTGCAGCGAGAACCCGAGATCGCCCTGTAACAGATGCCCGAGCCAGCGCAAATAGCGGCTGATTAAAGGCTGATCGAGGCCATATAACGCTTTCAGCTCGGCAGCGCGTTGTGCCGTAAGGGTAATATTTCCGTCGATGAAATCGCCCGGCGTTTTGGCAAACAGCATAAAGATGAGCAATGAAGCGAGGAACAACATCGGAATGGTTTGAAGCAAACGACGCAGAATGAAATTTCTCATGACTTTCTCATTGAAGCTGCCGGTAAAGACCGGCAGCAACGTGATTTTGATTATTTGACGATTTTGACATCCGGCAGACTGCCGGTCAGACCGTTATAGATGTCCGGTTTGAAGCCGGTCACGCGGGCGCTGCTGGCCGAAAGAATCTTGCGGTTACCGAGCAAGATCACCGGAGGATCATTAGCCAGCACCTTATAGAGTTCATGATAAATCGGCTTACGTTTTTCGATATCCAGCGTGGCGTTCCCTTCGTTGATAAGCTTATCCACTTCGGCATTGTGATAACCCTGAACGGCAGCCTCGGTGCTGTAGAAGTCCCATACGCCATCGTGTGGATCGTTCAGCGTACTGGTGCTGAAGGACGCCAGATCGTAGTTACCGGCCTTGCGTTGTGACATCAGCGCATTGAAGTCCACCACCTGAGGTTTCAGCAGCACACCAATTTTCTGATAATCCTCTTTAGCGATCGGGATCAGCGCATCGTTCAGCACTTTTTTGCTCACCAGCAGCGTCAGTTCCAGACGTTTGCCG
Organism: Rahnella sp. 1L-D-7-B-C2; assembly: GCF_057290995.1. Lineage (NCBI taxonomy): Bacteria > Pseudomonadati > Pseudomonadota > Gammaproteobacteria > Enterobacterales > Yersiniaceae > Rahnella > Rahnella sp. 1L-D-7-B-C2. The sequence continues at coordinate 333,668 of NZ_JBXAVQ010000003.1, forward strand.
TCTTTTACGCGGATGCCGTCGCCGCCGGTTTTCCATCCCGCTTCATCGAGCAATTTCTTCGCCTGCGCCGGATCGAATTTATACGGGTTCACACCTTCTGTGTTGTAAGCCCAGGAGATCGGCGAAATCGGCTCGATAGCGACAGTCCCGTAGCCCTGATACACCACGTCGATCAGTTTCTGACGATCCAGCCCGTAAATAAGCGCCTGACGCACTTTCGCATCCTGCAAAGCCGGGCGTTTTAAATTGAATTCAATCTTGCTGTAATCGCTGGATCCATACAGGTTGATGTTGGCAAAGCCGAGTAACTTCAGCTGTTCGATATCATCCGGACGGGAAGTGAACGCATCGTAATCGGTATCGCCGGTCTGGAATAACTGGAAGTTGGTCGATGGATTAGTGACACGATAGATGAAGCGCGGGGTTGGCGGGACGCCACGGTAGTAATTGGTATTAGCGTGGAAACGGATCTCCTGCCCCGGAATGTATTTGTCATAGACATACGGACCGTTACCGAGCGGTTTGCCATGAAGCGTGCGCAGGTAATCGAGATTTCCACGCTGATAGTCTTTGCCGTAATACGCTTTCGACAGCACCGGGCCGCCGATCTTTTGCAGCGTGGTCGCACCGGGCTGGGTAGTTGTAACTTGCAGGGTCAGCGGATCCACCACTTTCAGGCCGCTGACTCTGTCAGCTTTGCCTTGTTTGTAATCATCACCACCTGCGATGTGTGCCAGCGTGATATCCGTGTCGCCGTCATATTTCGGGTCATACAGCACGGTCAGGGTGAAAGCGACATCCTCTGCCGTCAGCGGTGAGCCATCGCTGAATTTCAGGTCCGGTCGCAACTTGATGGTGTAGGTTTTACCGTCCGGGCTCACCGTCCAGCTTTCAGCCAGGCCGGGAACCAGCTTGCCCTGACTGTCCCAGTCGACCAGGCGAGCGAAGATAACGTTAGTGACATTCTCGTCCCACCCATTTACGAAGAAGTACGGGTTGAAAATCCCCTGCGGTTCGGAGATCCCAGCTATTACGGTGTCGGTGCGCAGTTTTGCAGAAGCAGGTACCTGACTGGCATCGGTCGCTGGCGTGATGCCTTCTTTGAGCACGTCATCCGCAAATCCAAAAGAAGAAAACATTACGGCACTGGCCAGTAATGCGATTTTAAAAGAATTCGGTACTGTAGCCAAAAGACATCCCTCATCAATATATGTGCATGCAGTTTACAAAACATGACGAAGAGTAAGGTTGGGGTTTGTCCTTGTCTAACAACGAAAAAATATGGCTTATAGCTTTTGGAGAGATTGCTTTAAAAGTCGCCAAAACGGTTATGTGGAAACTTTTCCTGATCACACCCAGTAAGTACTCACTAACTCCTTGGCACTGAGAAGCAGCGGATCAGAAGAAACAGACCGAATAAGACGGTGGGATCTCGGGCAATAAAAAACGGCGTATCTCGTGAAAGATACGCCGTGATTACTGATTCAGCAGTATGGCGACTACGCGACAGCTTTCTTGCTACGGGCGCTGACTTCGGAGAGGATCTCTTTTTGTTTGTTCTTCTCGCCAATCATCTTGTACCAACCTGAAAGTTTGCGCAGATCCGGTAATGTCGCTTTCTCATCCACATCGTAAGCACTTAATTTATCGCGATACTCTTCAAAGATAGCGATACAGCGCCGCGCCCACTCGCCTTCCAGCACAGAGCCCGCAACAGCACGCGGACGGCGTGGTAACCGCGGACGCAGTGGTTTACTGGCCTCGGGTGTGGATTCATCCACGTAGGCGAACTTGATGGACATGACCGTTCTGCCCTGCTTCACCGGTTCCCAAACCACGGAGATATCCGTGTTGGCATTGATCCGGTTTATCGTTGGCTCCAGCAGCTTCTGGCGGAAGTCACGATAATCCTCATATTTGCCCGCCAAACCGGCCTTCTCGCGCATCCAGTTAAGATCCAGGGTCACTTCAATAGCTTTACCGCTGCGGCGTCCGTAGAGGTTCTTAGCTTTGATTAGCCAGCCATACAGGCGAACGGAGAAAGGGGTATCGAGTTTTGCAATGTTGGCAAAATTCAATTTAGTAAAAGACTCTTTGAGTTCATAGAGATACGGCGCAACATCCTGCCCAAACCTCAGTACCACCGCGCTATGATCGTCGCTACTGACGTATTCAAGACGCGAGAACCAGGACAATTGCACGGTACGTACCTTGCCGGTTTTGACGTCCGGTTTGTAGATCGTCACCGGTTTTTTCATCAGGCTTTCCGCCGCTTCGCGCAGCTGCCGATGGCTGCTGGTCGGGTTTACCCCGTAGATACGCTGATAATCCTGAGGAAAAAGACGGTACAACGTGTCTGGTTGCGGTTTCCTGCTATCAATTTGTGCCAGAGCCAGGTTCAGCAGGCGCATTTCATCCAGAGTGACGCTGTAAGCGCCTTCCAGAAGATCGTTCCCCTGAACTACGGTCAGTTTATTCAGTTCCATGTAGCAGGATCCATAGGTGGAAAGTAGGTAAATTATTCCACATAAAAAATACTAACGTAAAGTAAAAACAGGTGTTATTTACTCATTAAATTTCAATGATTTAAGTGAGGATCGAAAAAGATGGATCAGGAAAAATCTCCACATATTGATTTCTGAACGACTGAGGATCCTTTTTTTAACATCTTGGATCATGACTCTTTTTACAGGAAATCACTCCACATATACCATCGACGATCATTTTTGACGTTCGCGATTATTCTTCATCGTGGAAAGATAAAATTTTCCCAGATAACAGAAAATCACTCCACATAAGTGCCCTGAGTGCTGATTAATCATACGTAGTAGTTTTGAGATCGGCATCTCACTTTTTCGGAATTGCCGAAAGTGCCCTATCCACGAAGCTGAACAGGAAAAATCTCCACCTATTTCTCACTGAGGGATCAGATAATCTTTCCACATATCGCGAAAAGCAATCGCATGATCAGGAAATCTCTCCACATTGGTTTTTGGCAGGATCACAGAAAATGTCTCCACGTATCCCCCAGCTTGTGGATCAGGAAATCTTTCCACTTATGTGAGCGGAACTCTTCATCGGATCGAATTTATCTAACATCGATAACGTTAAGAGATCAGGTAATGTCTCCACATATGCAGATGTGACAATGTCACTTAAACAAGTAACATCTTGATTTAAAATAATTAATCAACCTAAAGACTCCTCTCTATGGAATGAGTTGATCAGATAATTCTTCCACATAAGAGAACTTAGCGATCAGATAATCTTTCCACATATGCACTTTTACTGTGAAAGTGATGAAGCAGATTTGCCAGATATAGCGCGATCACGATCCAAAAGTGACAGTTGTAGCTTCACGTGACGCTGTCACAGGAAATTCTTCCACATATGGAATAACTCAGGTGATCAGGAAATCCCTCCACCTTGGAGAAAAAGTGTTTTCTGACGGTAAGTTAGCGAAGAAATGGCTAGAATGGGCGTAGGATTAGCGTATCAGACAGGATATCCACAGGAAATCTCTCCACGTCGATAATCTTCTGATCCCTAAAGAGTTTATCCACAGGAAAAAACTCTACATTGATCATGAAAAGGATCCACATCCAACAGGAATGATCTCCACCCCAGACAGGAAAACCCTCCACAATAAAGCGTGTAACCCATTAATAAATAAGGTTAAAAATGCCCCTTAAAGAGAAAGATCTAAACTTTAAAAAGAAACAAAACATTATTTGATCTTGGGGTCTTCTTTAAGTCTGGTAGGGTCTTTGGGGAAATATCGAAGTGCAAAATATTGCTTATCTGGCAGAGGGTTAGTGCGGTATTTGCCAGAAACGGACCTGCTTTGGCCCGCTTCTGCTCAAGATCAGTGACTCACGAGCGTTCGTTATTGATAAGCCAACCCTGGATCAACTCAGTCAATACGTCTTTCATCTCGCGATCCTGTAGGAAGCAGCTGGTTTTGAAGCGGCGATGCAGCTCTTCATCAATGTTGGTCTGCAATTTTTTCACGGAAGCAGGTGGCTTCGCTACAGCGTCCAGTGCTGTAGTCAGTTGTCTGTGCTGCCCAAGTTTCATTTTCATTTCAACAACTCCGTAATTTCTTTTGTCATGATTTCAATCTCGCCCTTCGCGTTACCATCCGTTGTATCGAAAACAGTGCCCCCGTCCATCATCGTACGTATGTAAACCTGGCGCTGAGTCGTGCCGGTACGTAGTGCAGGAACGCCTGTATCAGCAATCGAGGCTTTAAGTACTTCCAGCATCTTAGCGGATGCGACCTTTTTAGTGATCAAGAAACGCGCTATCACCGGCTGCAAGTTTTCGCGTGCCTCCACGACGGCTAGAATAGCGCCACAGGCGGCAAAATCTAAAGGTGACGGTGTCACGGGGATCAGCACCAAATCACTGACCATGACAGCGGCCGATGAAATTGCTGAAATTGCGGCTGCTCCATCAATTACCACGTAATCATATTCTTTCAATTGCTTACGTACGGTATAGACTTCTTTTTCAGAGGCGGCTTCCGCCAGGTCGAACTGACATTTGCTATCGTCGTACCAGTTGCTGATACTTCCTTGTGGGTCGGTATCGACCATCACGACCTTATGGCCTTGTCTCGCAAGACAGGTAGCAATGTTAATGGACGTCGTGGTCTTCCCTACCCCGCCCTTCCCGTTGAGGAAGGAAATAATTTTCGCTGCCATAACACCCTCTTGATGAAGCGTTCGGTGAGTTACTCGCATCCTAAAATTCTGAGATTTCAGGATACAAAAAGTTTGTAATCTTAGGATTATGAGATTTCTAAATCCATGAATCATAGGATTGAGCTGCTACTATAAGGTTTGCATCCGAGGATTTCAATATTTAAGGATTATTGAATTATGAAATCCTGTGATTCAAGGATTATGTAATCTTTTTTATCATAGGTAGTTGTGAGGTATGGTTATGAATTTTATGTGTAGTGTGGATTTCAATATGGGGGGATGTTTCAATCCTGAGATTAGGAGATTAGGAGATTAGGAGATTAGGAGATTAGGAGATTAGGAGATTAGGAGATTAGGAGATTAGGAGATTAGGAGATTCAGTAAACCTCGTTATCCCATCATTCGAGAAGTTTAACGTTATGTGATTCTGGAATTCCAGGATTGCTAGAATCAGAGATGCTATGATTTTAAAATCTTCTTTTCCTCTGATCCTATCCGCTCGAAAATGAGTATCGTTAAACAGCATTCGATAAATTTACTGGACAAGGCAGGCCGCCCACATAAAATCTCACCATCTCACCATCTCACCATCTCACCATCTCACCATCTCACCATCTCACCATCTCACCATCTCACCATCTCACCATCTCACCATCTCACCATCTCAACATCTCAACATCTCAACATCTCACCATCTCAACATCTCAACATCTCACCATCTCAACATCTCACCATCTCAACATCTCACCATCCTAAGAGTTAATGAGTATTGAATCATTAAATTATAGAAGTGTATGATTCTTAGGTTCTGGAATCACCGAATCATTCAGTCAACGATTCTGGGATTTTGTAATTATAGGATTCTGTGATTGGCGCATGCAGGGCGTGAGGATTATAGGATGTGGTGATTCTGTGAGCATGGAATTACGGGGTTCACAGGGCGAATGATAATTATCTCAGGATTACAGAATTCCCGGATAGGGGGTGATTCAAAGATTCTGAGATTACAATGACAAAATGTAAATTTTTCCTATGTGTCTTTAAAGAGATGAAGAAAATGATTTTAGGATTACATGATTATATAAACATCCCATAATCCCGGGATTATTATGATTTATCTCATCATGTGGTTTCGTAATTATAGTAATAATATCAATATTTTATAAGTAATTATGTTTTATAAATCATAAGATTACAGGATTCTATTCTGACAGCGGATTCTCATTAACAGAAGACTAATCCGGTAATCATAGGATTTATATTATGGGATTATGCAATCCTGAGATTCAATCATCAGGATTCAGTAAGTTCCAGGATTGTAGGATTCTGTCATCCCAAGCTGGGATGATTCTGAAGAGAGAAGATACAATCCCTATGAGATTCCAAGCTTATGGGATTATAGGATTGACTCAAAGGTTGGATTAGAAATCACAGGATTTATGGATTATTTGATTTATGGATTATTGGATTCGGAGATTCATGAATCCTGATGTGGCAGAATTACAGAATTACAGAATTACAGAATTACAGAATTACAGAATTACAGAATTACAAGATTACAGGAGGCATCGCTATGACACCTCCAGAGATTTTATTGTGTCCCATATCTAAAGCATGAAGATAATCGGCAGGCTGGGGAGTAAAACGTCAGTGCCCAATATGATGTTTGGTACCCCTTAAGGTTAAAGCCGATTCACAATCTTGCAGGTCTCCACCCACCGTAACCGCATTTCCATTCGCTATTGCCCTTTGGGGTTTCATCCTTCGCTTTAGTGAATCAACGATATGTCCAAAAGCCGCTTCGATATCTTCTTCAGCCACGCATCCATAACCGAGCAATAATCCCCGCCGTGGAGCAGGGCGCAGGTAGTAAGCAGAAAGCGGCCGGGTGAGCACATTTTTTTGTTCGAGCTCTGCACTCAGAGCCACATCGTCAATTGAATCCGGTAAGGAAAGAGTCAGATGTAACCCGGCGTTACTGTTTTCGCACATAAATTCCTGGCCGAGTTCTTGCTCGATCAATCGCGTCAGTGCGCTACGGCGCTTGCCGTAAATCAACCGCATGCGGCGGATATGCGCGGCGTAATGCCCTTCACGAATAAACTCCGCCAAAGTCAGCTGCGTCAGCCCGTTCCCCCCACGATACAACTCGGAGTGCGCGATTTTCAGTCGGGACGCCAGCGGACGCGGCAAAACGACGTAGCTGATACGCATTGCGGGATACAATGTTTTACTGAACGTTCCGATATAAATGACCGGCGCATCGCTGGTCAGCCCCTGAAGTGCGGGGATGGGGCTGCCGGAATAGCGAAACTCGCTGTCGTAATCATCTTCTACCACCCAACTGCCTTGCCGCGAAGCCAGCGCGAGGATTTTTTGTCGGCGCGCCAGACCCATTACGGACCCCAACGGGTAGTGATGTGACGGTGTCACGCATATCAACTTTGGTGCACGAGATTCTGGTTGATTTTCCGGCGGGTCCATCCCGTTATCGTCCACGGCAATCGGATGAATTTCTACCCCGTTCACCGAAAGGACGTTACGGATCCCCCAGTAACTCGGTTCTTCAATCCATGCTATATCCCCCGGGTCACACAGCATTTTCGCCAGCAAGTCCAGTGCCTGATGGGTACCAGCGGTGATGAGGATCTGGTCCGGCGTGCACTCTACAGAGCGTGCGATGCGCAGATAATCCGTCAGTGCCTGTTGCAGTTGAGGGCAACCACCGTGTCGGGAGTAGGTGAGAAATTCAGGATGCAGGCGACGGCTCAGACGGTTTTGCAGCTTACGCCAGATATCGTGCGGGAACTGAGTGACATCGGGCACACCTGGCATAAATGCACCCCATTGGTGTGAGGCGACACCGGTGCGAGTCAGCAACTGCGAGCCGCGTTTAGAAAGCGTGACGTGGCTACGCGCCGGTTCGCACTTCGTTAGCGTCTTATCGGCAATCACGCCGTCTTTCGGTAAATCAGCGCTGACGAAGGTCCCGCTTCCCGTCCGGGTCTGAATATATCCCTCGGCCTGCAATTGTTCATAGGCCGCGAGCACCGTATTACGGGAGATATCTAATTCTTTGGCGAGATCGCGCGAAGCGGGCAGGCGGCTTCCAGGACTAATGCTGCCGTCGAAGATAGCCTGTTGTAATGCCTGATAAACCCGCTTGTGCAGGGTGCCTGGAGTGGCATCGGCAATACTGTTCAGCCGCTGAAAAATGAGGTCAGAAAGCAGTGATCGCAAAAGTGGATCCTCGAAATAAACAGAACTGGTTCTGGATTATAGGGCCGCTGACAGGATAAAAAACAAGGGTAGATAACAACTTTCATACTTTATTTACCCCGTAACCCACAAAAACATCAGCCTCAGGGCAGGAGAAAAACATGAGTCACAGCGAACTGGAAAAACGCCGTAAAGAAGCGACACCGCGCGGTGTCGGCGTCATGTGTGATTTTTACGCAGCGAAGGCTGAAAATGCCACGCTGTGGGATAAAGAGGGTAAGGAATATATTGATTTTACGGCAGGGATTGCCGTGCTGAATACCGGTCACCGCCACCCGAAAGTCGTTGAAGCGATCCGAAAACAGCTCGACCTGTTTACGCACACGGCCTATCAGATCGTGCCTTATTCCAGTTATGTCACTCTGGCGGAACGTATCAACGTAATTTCACCGGTGGCCGGAAAAGCCAAAACGACCTTTTTCTCAACCGGTGCTGAAGCAGTGGAAAACGCGGTGAAAATTGCCCGAGCCGCAACCGGTCGCCCCGGCATCATCACGTTCTCCGGCGCATTTCACGGACGCACGTTACTGACCATGGCACTCACCGGCAAAGTGGTGCCGTACAAAGTAGGTTTCGGGCCGTTCCCGTCGTCCGTTTTCCACGCGCAATTCCCGAACGCCCGACATGGCGTTAGCACAGAAATGGCGCTCGACAGCATCGAACGTATTTTCCGCAGTGACATCAGTCCGTCGCAGGTCGCCGCGATTGTCTTCGAACCTGTCCAGGGGGAGGGCGGTTTCAACATCGCACCGGATGATTTCGTCACGGCTCTGCGTGACATCTGCGACCGCCACGACATTGTACTGATCGCCGATGAAGTGCAGAGCGGCTTTGCGCGCACCGGCAAAATGTTCGCAATGGAGTACTACGGCAATGCGAAACCTGATCTTGTCACTATGGCGAAAAGCCTCGGCGGCGGTCTGCCTATTTCTGGCGTGACTGGCCGCGCTGAATTGATGGATGCGCCGGAACCGGGTGGCCTTGGCGGCACTTATGCCGGTAACCCGCTGGCCGTCGCCTCTGCGTTGGCGGTGCTGGACATTATCGACGAAGAAAAACTGTGTGAACGTGCTAATCGTCTGGGGGCAGAACTGGTCGAGGTGCTGGAAACCGCGAAAGGCAACTGTGCTGCGCTGGTGGATGTCCGCGCTCGGGGTTCGATGGTAGCCGCCGAATTTAACGATCCGACTACCGGAAGGCCTTCGCCGGAGCTGACCAAACAATATCTGCGCAAGGCGCTGGATGCCGGTTTGCTGATGCTGAGCTGTGGCGTACACGGCAACGTGATCCGCTTTCTGTATCCGCTGACTATCCCTGACGCCCAGTTCAAAGAAGCACTGGCGATTTTATCTCGCGTTCTGGCTGACTGAGGGATCTCATGCAACTGAAACATCAAATACTGCTGCGCCAGCAATGCCTGATCAATGGTGAATGGCTGGACAGCGAAAATAGCGAACGCGAAAACGTGATCAATCCGGCGACCGGTGCGGTTGTCGGCAGTGTTCCACAAATCACTATCGCGCAAACGGCGCAGGCGATTATCCATGCGGAACAGGCACAAGTGGGCTGGCGGGAGAAAACCGCCAAACAACGTGCTGCGCTGATGCAAAAATGGGCGCAACTGATGATCGAACACGCAGAGGATCTGGCGGCCTTGTTGACCGCAGAACAGGGCAAGCCGCTGGCGGAAGCGCGGGGCGAAATCGTTTATGCCGCCTCCTTTATAGAATGGTTTGCGGAAGAAGCTAAACGTATTGAAGGCAGCGTGCTGGCGCCGGTTCAGACGACACAGCGCATGCTGGTGCTGAAACAACCGATTGGCGTGTGCGCGGCGATCACCCCGTGGAATTTCCCGGCGGCGATGATCACCCGCAAGGCCGCGCCTGCATTGGCGGCGGGATGCGCGATGATCGTCAAACCGGCTGAACAAACGCCACTCACTGCGCTCGCGCTCGGGCAGCTGGCGATTGAAGCCGGTATTCCTGATGGCGTCCTGCAGGTGATCACCGGTTCCGCCCATGAAGTCGGTAAAGTGCTTTGCGACAGCCCGGAGGTTCGCAAGCTCAGCTTTACCGGTTCGACCGAAGTGGGACGTATCCTGATGGCACAAAGTGCGCCAACGGTGAAAAAACTCTCTCTGGAACTCGGCGGCAACGCGCCGTTTATCGTCTTTGATGATGCAAATCTGGAACGCGTGGTAGCGGGTATTATGGCGTCGAAATTTCGCAACAGCGGGCAAACCTGCGTCTGCGCCAACCGTATTTATGTCCAGCAAGGCATCTATCCCGCGCTGGTAGAAAGACTTGTGGCAGAAGTAGAAAAGCTCTGTGTTGGCGAGGGTATGCAACCTGGCGTGACGCAGGGGCCACTTATTGATGATGCGGCGATTGCTAAAGTGCGCGAACACATTGCGGATGCGCTGTCTCACGGTGCAACGCTGCTAACTGGCGGGGAACCGCACGCGCTGGGCGGTACGTTCTTTCAGCCAACGGTGGTGGGGAATGTCACATCAGCGATGAAATTCGCCCGCGAAGAAACCTTCGGACCGGTCGCGCCCGTCTTCCGCTTTACTGACGAAGCCGAGGCCGTGGCGATGGCCAACGACACAGAGTTCGGGCTGGCGGCGTACATTTTCACGCGTGATGCGGCACGCCAGTGGCGGGTGCCTGAGGCGCTGGAGTATGGGATGGTAGGCATTAATACCGGGCTGATTTCCAATGAAGTCGCGCCGTTCGGTGGCATCAAACAGTCCGGGTTGGGACGTGAGGGCTCACGTCACGGTATGGATGATTATCTGGAAATGAAATACCTGTGCATCGACCTTAGTGAGTAAGAACCAAGATTATGGGCTGTAAAGTAGCCACTACAAATGTTTTTAATAGCAGTCAAAACACCAGAAAACACTTCTGGTGTTTTGCTTTAAATATCTTATGGTTAGCCTTCTTCAAGCTTACTTAAAATATCAAATATCCATTTCATGCCAGGGTCTAGCAGCCTGTCTTTGCGGAAAACTACGTACAAGGGTGGCGGCCTGAATCCTAAAGAAAAATTATAAGAAAGAGATTTAATGTTAAATGAAGAGCGCATTTTGCTAAAAAGCATCTGTGGTACCAGACAGATCATATCTGAGATTTCAACTACCGCTAGCAAGTCGAGATAATAGCTGCTGCTGAAACCTATACTTCGGTTTGGAAATTGCGTTTCGACCATCTGCTTGATGTTATGTATGGCTGGCGATAGCGTGTCCAGCACGGCATGCGTACCATTTTGGTACTCCGCTTTAGTGATGGATTTTTGAGAAAGTGAGCTGTGTTGCTTTGAGCAAATAATCTCAACAGAATCAGTGAATAACTTCCTGCACTCCAGGCCGATATTGTTTAATGGAGTATAAGACAGGACGATGTCCGCTTTTGAGCTATCCAGAAGCAACGTAATAGACTCTATCGTGCTTGGTAGCACCACATGGCTGATCCCTATATCTGAAAGACTCTCATCCTCAGACTTTAACTGCATGATGAGCGGCACTACCTGACTGGTAATATACGGCGTTGAACCAATCGTTATCAAACGCTGCCCTGCCTGGCTAACATTAAGCCTTTCTAATGCCGACCCCACTAATGCCATCCCCGGAGCGACCTTCATGTAAAGTGAATCTGCGAAAGGGGTGGGTAAAAATAACTTGTTTCGTCTTATAAATAATACATCGTCAAAAAAAAACCTGAGTTTACGCAGATGGCTGGATACCATAGACGAGGAAAGCTCAAGTTGTTTGGCTGTCAGGACAATACTTTTATTTTGATATAGTAGGGTAAAGCATCTTAGGAGATTTAAGTCTATCTGCTTGTTGCTGTCCTTTTTCATATAACCTCAATTAAGAATCACTTAACTAATGTGTCGTTGTATTAAGCAAAGAAGAAAATACTGAAAATTAGGGGGGTTACATAATTGTAAGTTAACACGGCAAAGGAGAATTTGTACACGTTATTTAGAGGTTTTATGCAATGAAAATTTGTTTTTAATTATCTTAATTTAACATTAAGCAATACTTCATTAAAATAAATCATTTAAAAACAATAAATTACCACACGGCATTCATTCACCTTCACTTTTGATGTTTTTTTATAGGTGACTTATTTCATAAATCAATTAATATGCCACTCACGATGTAATGCGGCCTGATTTATTACTGTGTTTGATATATGAATGCTGTCGTTTTCATCAAAACAAATATCCAAGTGAATGGATGTTTCATCTATATATTAAGGAAAAAATCATGACTCTGAATAAATCTATCTTGTGTGTTGCTCTTTCTCTTGTGGCTTTCAGTCAGTCTTCTATGGCAAAAGATGGCACAATCAACTTCACGGGTGATATTGTTGAAACCCCTTGTGTTGTTGCAAGTGATAGTCAGTACCAGGATGTTAACTTGGGCCAGGTAAAATCATCTACCTTCGCTAAAGCTAAAGATACTTCAGCCTTTACTAACTTCAACATCAATCTGGAGGAGTGCAACATTTCCACTCTGAAATTTGCGACGGTCACCTTCCGTGGTACATCAGATACACTTGATACTGATTTGCTGGCGATTGGTGGCGAAGCGGGTGCAGCGACCGGCGTTGGTATTGAAATTTCCGATCAGGCTGGGAAAATTGTTTCGATGAACAAAGCCAGTGATGATACTACACTGACTGCGGGTCAAAATATTTTATACTTTAAAGCACGTTATAAAGCAACCGCCATCCCTGTTGTTTCTGGTCATGCTAATGCCCAGGCTGACTTCCAGTTGGCTTATAAATAAATTTATATCAACCGGCATCATTAATGATGCCGGTAACTCAGAGAGATTATTATGAAAAGCAATAAAATCGTAGCTGCTATTTTTCTAATGGCAGCTTCACATTCCGTATTTGCTGCTGGCGGGATTGTTTTAGGTGCCACACGGGTAATCTACAATGCAAGCAGTAAAGAAACTTCCATTAATGTGAATAACAGAAATACGGAGCAGTATTTTCTGGTGCAATCCTGGGTTGATGATAAAAATGGTAATAAGAAAGTGCCTTTCGCTATCACACCGCCGCTGTTTAGATTGAATGCTAAAAATGAAAATATGCTGCGTATCATTAAAACACCCGGTGAGGTGCCTGCCGATCGTGAGTCGGTTTATTGGGTGAATGTTAAGGCTATTCCGCCAGCACCAGCCGAAGGTACTTCCCAGAACGTTCTACAGTTGGCCATAAAGACCCGAATCAAAATGTTTTATCGTCCGGTTGGCTTACAAGGGAAAGTAGAAGACGCGCCTGCACTATTACAGTGGTCGCATCAGGGTAATCAGTTAATTGTTAAAAACCCGTCAGCTTATTCCGTCACCCTCGGTGATGTGAAAATTGCAGGTAAAGAGGTACCGGGAGTCGATTTGGTGTTACCGAAAGATGAAGCCCATTACACCCTGCCAGCAGGAAGTGAAGGTGCAAGTAATCTTACTTACACCACTATTACTGATTTCGGCGGTTTAACAGCCCCATCAACAGCAGCAATTCATTGATATGTGGTAGTTACTGCATAACTGATAGAGAGAAAAATGCAAGCCGTAAAAATATCTAAAAAGAGCGTGCCTGTATTGAAGCGCTCTTTATCAAAGGGACGGAATAGATATTTTAAACTGAGCGCCCTGACACTTATTATTTTATCAACGCATTGCTTTGCTGATTCAAGTTTTAACCCTGCTTTTTTGGAAAATACGGGGGATGGCAGCAATGTGGCTGATCTGTCGGCGTTCTCTTCCGCTTCGGGTGGGCAACTACCAGGAAAATACACTGTTGATATTTATATCAACGGCGAAGAAACCGATCACCGGGAAGTAGAATTTGTTGCAGATAAAAGTGGAGTAGGGGCGAAAACTAATGAACAGACAACGGGACTGATCCCTTGTCTGACATTAGAGGACTTAAAAGGTTATGGCTTGAAAACAGAGGCTATCGACGCGTTCATTAAAGGAACAGGAGATAAAACCACTGCCGTAGCCGAAGAGGCCTCAACAAAAAGTCCAGCAGTAACAGAGAAATGTAGCAATGTTTTACAGTCGATACCTTCAGCTAAAGCTGAATTCGACTTTAACAAGCAGAGGCTAAACCTGAGTATCCCGCAGGCGCTTATTTCTCGGTCGGCCAGAGGTTATGTTGATCCCAAATACTGGGATGAAGGTATTCCCGCCGGGCTGATAGATTATAACTTCACGGGTGCTAACGGAACGAATAAAGGTGGGGGGCAAAGTAGCAACGACGATAGCTATTATCTTAATTTGCGTACCGGATTAAACCTCGGCGCCTGGCGTTTACGCAATTATTCCACCTGGAACGATAATAATGGTGTCCGGGAATGGCAGAACGTTAACACCTATTTACAACGTAGCATTGTGCCGTTGAAATCGCAGTTAACATTAGGCGACAGCTATTCACCATCGGATATTTTTGACAGTTCGCAATTTCGTGGCGTGCAGTTGGCATCTGACGACGATATGTTACCTGATAGCCAGCAAGGTTTTGCGCCTATTATTCGTGGTATTGCTAAAACCAATGCGCAGGTCACTATCAGTCAAAATGGTTATACCATTTATCAGAGTTATGTTTCACCAGGTGCCTTTGAGATCAACGATCTCTATCCGAGTGGCGGGAGCGGTGACTTAACGGTAGTGATAAAAGAACAAGATGGTAGCCAGCAGACCTTTATACAACCGTATGCGTCGGTGCCAATGTTGCAACGTGAAGGGCGCACTAAATACAGTCTGACCGCAGGCCAGTATCGAAACGGCTATAGCGGTTCCACGCCTGAATTTGGCCAGTTTACGTTGATTCACGGTTTCAGCCACGGGGTGACGGCTTATGGCGGTATGCAGGGCAGCGAAAATTATACTGCTGCTGCACTCGGGCTTGGGCAAAACCTCGGTGATTTTGGCGCGGTATCAGTCGATATTACACAAGCCAAAACTAACCTGCCGGAAGGTGTGGTTTCTAAAGGTCAGTCATACCGATTTTTATATTCAAAATCATTTGCTGACAGCGGTACGGATTTTCGTTTACTGGGGTATCGCTATTCAACCAGCGGTTTCTATACTTTACAGGAGTCTGTCGACCTTAATGATGATGCCAATACTCTATCGTTATTTGATATTCGTACCCACAAACGCAGCCGGGTTGAAGGCTCTGTAAACCAGTCACTGCCAGAGAATTGGGGCTCATTCTATTTTTCTGCCAGCGTACAGGATTATTGGGGCGACGATACTAAAGAACAGACTTTGCAATGGGGCTATAGCAATAGCTGGAAGAGTATTTCTTATAACATCGCCGTTAGCGACAGTTATGTAACCGAAGAGGATCGAGATCGCCAGATTTCACTGAATGTCTCTATTCCGTTGGATAAATGGCTGAAGTCTGCGACCGTCAGTTATAACAGTACCCAAAGCAGTGATGGTCGGATTCAGCGCCAAACCAGCTTGAATGGCACGTTACTTGAAGACCATAACCTTAACTATAACGTCAGTGAAGGGTTCGGTAATCAGGGCCAGGGAAATTCCGGGAATACTTCGCTGAACTATCAGGGGAAATACGGTAATTCTAACGTCGGTTACAGCTATACCAGTGATTCTCGTCGGATTAACTATGGCTTGCAGGGCGGGGTCGTTGCCCACAGCGGCGGGGTGACACTTTCGCAGCCACTGGGTGAAACCGTAGCGTTAGTTGCCACGCCGGGCGCGGCGGATACCAAAATTTGGAACAATAATGGTGTCAAAACTGACAGCTCAGGTTTTGCCGTGCTGCCATATATCACGCCATTCCGGCACAACAACGTAGGTCTGGATACAACCAGTCTGGGTAAAAACGTCGAAATCGATGAAAGTGCCAGAGATGTTGTTCCAACCCGTGGGGCTGTGGTTCGCGCTACATTCACCACTCACGTGGGCTATCGCATGATGATGGTCATGATGCGCCCTTCAGGTAAGCCAGTACCCTTCGGTACCACGGTGGCCCTGATGGACGACAAGGCCAATACGAATGCCGGTATTGTAGGTGAACAAGGTGAAGCTTACCTGAGTGGTTTACCGGCCAAAGGCTCACTGAAAGCACAGTGGGGTAAAGAAGCGGATGAACACTGTATTGTGCACTATGAGGTCAATGAAAAGCAGGCTGAGGAAGTCCTGATGGCGTTAGAGGAAAAATGTATGCCAGATTAAGCCCTGGTAACCGGCTTATAAAATTTTGAACACCGTAATTAAAACGTTAATTGATCTCCACACAAGGAATGTACAGATGAAGAAGAAAATTATTATCACAATGACGGCGATTGCCTTGCAAATCTTGATGTCGCAAAGTGTGATGGCTGCAGATTCAAATCTTAATATTACTGGAAAGGTAGTGGCTTCAGCTTGCACTGTCGATACGGGTTCCGTAAACCTGGGTATTCCTCTTGGCGATGTTGACGCCTCGGTTTTAGCAGCGGCAGGTAAGTCTTCACCATGGAGTGCTTTGTATAACATTACCCTGATTAACTGTCCTTCGACAACGACAACAGTCAATGCAACTTTCTCCGGAACCGCAGATACTAATGACACTAATGGATATAAGAATGCTGGCGGTGGTTCTACTGCAGTCAGTGTTGAACTCGCTAAAACGGACGGAACAACCTTCCTGAAAAATGGGACATCATTTGGTGATGTGGCTGTAGCATCTGGAAAGATAACCATGCCGGTAAAAGCCCGTATGTACACTAAGGCCGGTTCAGTTACACCAGGAGCGGTCAGCGCTGCAATTTTGGTTGCTTTTACCTACAAATAAAGACCCTCACAGCAGGAACAGTTATGAACACGAAAAATGCCGTATTCTCTCTGCTCTACACTGCCATTTTATCTGTAGCGACTATTTCGCCGACTGCGTTAGCCAGCAGTGATAGCGCACTGGCTATCACCGGAAATGTGTTGGCATCTCCCTGTATTATTGCACCCGATACGGTCAAGGGAGATGTCGACCTCGGTGAGGTCTTTAGCAATCGCCTGCACAATGCCGGAGATAGTGCAGACTGGGCGGCTTTCTCGCTCAACCTGACAGATTGCCCGGCAACGACAACAAAAGTTGTGGTGCATTTTACCGGAACGCCGGATCCTGACTATCCTGTATTTTTTACCAATACAGGCTCCAGTGAGCATGTGGCGATTGAAGTTGCAGACGCTACTGGTGTTCGGGTAAGCAATAATTCCGTGCGTGATTTATCCGTGAATTCTCAGCATCAGGCAAAAATGGATCTGAAGGGCAGGATGACATCACCGCAGGGTGAAGCTACTTCTGGCACTGTGGCGGGGATACTGGAAGTGTCTTTTGACTTCCAATAGGTAAAGGGGGTATCGAAGGTATCTCCCTTATATCCAATATGATTAAATTTCTTTAGAAATTTAGCGCTGCTTAATTGCTAATGTATTTACGCTTATTTATGAAGTAATTATAGAGTTATCATCAGGATGCATGGGTGATGGAGTGTGACAAAACTAATATCTTCATTCCTGTTATTTTCATGGAATCATTCAGTGCTATAATGATTGAAACAATTATCTTACCACTGTGAATAAATTAAAGCTGGAATCATGAAAAAAATCATCCCTGCGATATTAATTGGTTTACTGTCTTTAGCATCCAGCTCTGTTATGGCGGGTGTAGAGATGGGGGCCACCAGAGTTATTTATAACTTTGATGCAAAAGAAGCTGCATTATCAATAAAAAACACAAGTGTAACGGACACATACTTAGTTCAGTCCTGGGTGGAATCTGATTCCGGCGTGAGGTCTCCGTTCACTGTCATTCCCCCTTTAACTCGTTTAGGCGGTAATGAAGAGCACGCATTGAGAATTATCAAGACGGGAGATAATTTACCCAAAGATCGAGAGTCTCAATTCTGGCTGGATGTTAAACCCATACCGGCTACTGATGACAAAAATACAAAAGACACCTTGCAGTTGATTGTGAAATCGCGATTAAAATTATTCTACCGACCTAAAGATTTAGTGGGCAACGTCGATGAGGCTTATAAAAATATTAAGTTCAATACAGAAGGTGGGAAACTTAAAGTAACAAATCCCACCGCTTACTATATAAGCTTTTACTCATTGCAGGTAGACGAAAGAGAAATTCCTGAAGCTAAAATGGTTCCGCCGAAAAGTTCTGTATTGTTTAACCTGCCTGCGGGAGGAACTACCCCACAAAGAGTGAAATGGCAGGTTATTGATGATTCTGGCAACCCAACAAAGACTGAACAAAAAACACTGTAAACAGGAAGTACACATTTTGAAACTAAAATATTTTATATCAACTGTAGTAATTTTGTTTACGACAATGCTATCCATAAATAATGCAAATGCAGAGGTTGTTTTTCCTGTGGAATGTACTTTTGCCCCTGGATACTCAGTCAGTACATCCACATTAAATCTTCCTGCTGTCGTTAATATACGTGCCGGGACGCCGGTCAAAACTCTCTTATGGGATTCTGGCTGGTTAAATGGTGGTAATACCTCTATAAAGTGTGCTCCAGGATTTACGAGTACCACTAACATCCTGACCTTCCCCGTCTCTGGTGGATATCTTAACAGCGCGACACTTTCTCCAATAGGAGATGGTATTTATAATACTGGAATACCGGGGATCGGTTTGAAAGTATTCTATTCAAATAGCCATGATTTATCTATTCAACAATTCGTACTGACGTCACCGCGAACATCTGTAACAGCTAAATTAACTAGCCTTGATACTATACCCTATTATCCTGCTTCTGAGTACAAAGTTCAATTTTGGAGTACCGGGACTTATGCCAATGGCAGTACAGTATTTCCAAGCCCGCTGGCAAATGTAAAGTATGCTGATTTATTAACAAACCAGGTTTCATTTACCAATACAAAATTTGTCGTTAATCTAGTCGGGTGTACCGTTAGTTCTTCAGTTAATGTTGATCTTGGCAATGTCAGTGCTTCTGCTTTTACTGGTGTGGGGAAAACAAGTGACTTTAAGAATTTTTCTATTCCACTAAGCTGCTATGCGGGTACTAAAATATCCACCACCATTGACGCGACGCAAGACTCTTCAAATGTTGCCGGTGTTATTAAATTGCTTTCTCAAACTAACAGCGCAACCGGATTAGGGGTGCAGCTTTATTATTCGGGCGGTTCGGCCGTAGCGTTTGGCACAAAAACATTATTTAAAAGTTCCTCTTCAACAACTGAAAGTATTAACCTGGCTGCGCGTGTTTACCAGACTCAGAAAGACGTTACAGTGGGCAAGGTCGGTGCGGTAGCTTATCTGACCATGACATACGAATAAAAATTCATTATCAGATAATAATGTTATTTAAAATGCTCTCGTGTCATTACCAGAGCATTTTTAGATGAAATTCAGGTTGTTATACGTTCTGGGTGAATAAGGTATTATTCAGTTGATATTTTAACTCAATGTATAGCTTTGCGTGATTTATATAAAACAACGTGCTGGTTTTTTATTGCAAGTGTTTTTTTGGTTGAGATTTAGTGATAACTTCCTTAATAAAAATAAGGTAAGGAATATGATGTGGGTCTGGCTGGGCTGTGTAGTTGCTAATTATTTATAATAAAAATCACTCATTCGTACCATGATGTATATCCTAGTATTACATCACCCTGAGTGAGCCCACAGTAATGCTCTAAATGTCAACGGATAGTTACAATGAAAGAAAATAATGTCATAGATAATATCGAAAAGTTAAAAGAATTTGATCTTAACCTTCTTGTGGTGTTTGAAACAATATACACCTACAAAAGTGGGATGAGAGCTGCAACTGTATTGGGGGTCAGCCCTTCAGCGGTCAGTCAGTCTTTGCAAAAATTGCGTAACTACTTTTCGGATCCGTTATTTGTACGGGACGGAAAAGGGGTCGCACCTACTTCAGTAGCCAGCAATCTGCATGAGCAGATTGGCCTGGGCTTTGGGCGAATTGTGAATACTTTAAGTGAATTTTCGGGGCAGGAAAACTCGCGAAAATTCATTATCTACTCATCGCCCTATGCGGCGACGCGCATTCTGCCTGACATGGTCAATGTACTACAACGTGAACGGCTAGACTTTGAATTTACCCATATCAGTTCAGACGACATGATTGGCTCTACTGAGGATTTACTAAGTTACCGTAAGGCAGATATTGTTTTTGATACTAACCCTCATTACAGTTTTTCAACGGTAACGCAGGCCTTTATGCAAGATAGTGTGGCCGCTGTCTGCCGTAAAGATCACCCACGGCTGGCTGATATATTAACCACTGAAAGTGCTCAAAGAGAAAAGTCAACATTCCTGACGGTTGACTCAGATATGTTGCATCTGACGCAAACACAAATAAACCAACATTATGGTGACCGTAAGTTTTTATTTAGCAGCAGCTCTGTCATGGCTACGATAGCCATGGTGGAGAAAACGGATTGCATAGGTTATGTTCCAAGGTGGTTTGCTGAAAAGGTTGCTGCAAGTTTTGATATTCGTATTCTTCAGTCGGCTATGGTCACTGAGCCGGTTGTCACCTACATGACTTACAATAAATCATCAATGCGTAATGATAACTTTAACTCCCTGATTAAAGCATTAGAGCAGGCCAGAAAAAGCGAAATTAAAACAGTGTGAATTTAATTTAGATGGTTGTTAAGTTATGATTATTTTGAATGTCATTGCTATTTTTAATCTGTAAGTCTCTCTCAATTAACTGCTCCTCCCTAACTCTGGAAGTAGTGTTCGACGTGGCTAGATTGCCACTTGCTTATACCGTCTATGAGAACATAGACTTCAATTAAAAGGTGAAGGAAATATGAAGTTTTGCATGAAGAAAATATCTGCACAGGTATTACTGTGTTTATCTGTTGCGGCGGTTTGTGCTCCTGCTATGGCAACGGACTCTACGATAAATATTACGGGGAAAGTCGTTGCAACGTCTTGTACAGTCGCGCCTGGACAACTGAACGTTGTCATTCCTGATGTTGATGCAAGTGTATTGGCAGATGCGGCAGGTTTCTCCTCATTCTTAGAATTTGCAATCAGTGTTACTGGTTGCCCAGCAACCACTACCGCGGCAGATGTTAGTTTTAACGGTACTGCATCTCATGCCGATTTTTATAAAAACACTGGTACTGCACAGAATGTGGATGTTGAGCTAACGACAGTTTCCGGGCAAAAAAATATGGGTCCTGGCAAAGTGTTTGGTGCAATTGCATTCAATGCAACAACTCATGACGCCACTATAAATCTTAAGACAAGGATACGTAATGGTGGTGATGGCAAGGCAGCGACACCGGGTACAGTCATATCGGCAGTTCAAATGACGCTTGCTTACCGATAAAAATATTGATTCAAGAGTAAATTGTAAAAGCAACTTCTCGCGCAAAGATTCAGCAGGCGGTGAGATATGTACAATTTTCATTGGTTTTTGCAAAACACGATCCCTGTCAATTATTTATGCTATAGATAGGGATCGAGCTTATAGCTGGTGATGCCTGCAAATGCTTTATACCTTTTTAAACCCCAGCAGCTTTTCTGTACGACTATCAATCCAATCTTTTTGTCAGGTACGTACAGAGCGTTCTATAAACACGTTATGTGTCGGCTTGGCTGGCTTGAGAAATTCCTGCATCATGCTAAGTTCTTCAGACTAATGAACCAGAACCAGTGATTTAAGTTCCCACCCGTTATCCTCCCGCCATATTTCGCCTTGTCCTTTTTATCGCCGGCTTCGGAAATAGCCGCCTAGCGACATGCATCTTCGACGGTGCTGCCAGCTTCGACTGTTTCAGTACGGCGATCATCAAATGCTCAGTGAACGGTATCTTTTACATAGCGATCTCCGCAGTGAATGTAATCTGTATGTCGGCGGGTCCCTAAAATTGAATTGGCTGAATTAAAGTGGCATGTACAAAAACAGTGGAGAGAAAAAAATAAAGCAAGCGGGCATAATTATTTCATAATTTATTGCGTAATATTTTCAGCACTTGTTACTAACTTACTGTTTAATAAGGAAGATGGTTCTAAATGAAGATTGACTTAATTTGAAATTAAGCGTGATGATGTTTTCATAAAAACCAGCTGTGTTAATATCACTTTACAGATTAATTCTATCTTAAATCTGTGCGACGACTTAGTTAACTGTTTAGCCCGTAACTCAGGTATAGAGTGTCAAGTGGCTAGATTGTCACTTATTTATACTATGTATGACAACTTAAATGAAAAGGTAAGGGAAATATGAAATTTTTCATGAAGAAAATATCTGCACAGGTATTACTGTGTTTATCTGTTACGGCTGTGTGCGGTCATGCTATGGCAGCAGACTCTACGATTAACATCACAGGGAACGTTGTCGCAACGCCTTGTACAGTAGCCCCCGCACAACTGAACGTGGTCATCCCTGATGTTAATGCAAGCGCCCTCGCAACAACAGGGTCAGCATCGGATTTCTTGCTTTTTGGTATTAATGTGACGAATTGCCCTGCAACCACTACCGCTGCTGACGTGAGTTTTAATGGTACTGCATCACATACTGACTATTACAAAAATACAGGTACTGCACAAAATGCGGATGTTGAACTGACGACTGATTACGGAACCAAAAATATGGGACCTGGGAAAGCATTTGGTGCAATTGCTATTAATGCCACAACCCATGATGCTTCTATCAGTCTGAAGACAAGGATACGTAATGGCGGTGATGGCAAAGCTGTGACGCCTGGTACGATCATTGCCGCGGTTCAAATGACGCTGGCTTACCGGTAAGAACCGCTTTATGAGTAAATTGTAAAAGCAATATCTCGCGTAAAGATGCAGCAGGCGGTGAGCTATGTACAATTTTCACTGGTTTATTGCAAAATGCGATCTCTCTCCGCTATTTATGATGCAGATGA
Source organism: Rahnella sp. 1L-D-7-B-C2 (assembly GCF_057290995.1). Lineage (NCBI taxonomy): Bacteria > Pseudomonadati > Pseudomonadota > Gammaproteobacteria > Enterobacterales > Yersiniaceae > Rahnella > Rahnella sp. 1L-D-7-B-C2. The sequence goes on from NZ_JBXAVQ010000003.1 coordinate 356,588, forward strand.
GAGGTCGCATTTGCGTCCAGCGTACCCGTCAGTGAAGGGACATACTTTTAAACCCCCCCAGCCGTTTTTTCGTACGACTGACCAACTTACAGTGTGACTTGTTTGTTCCATACAGTTTTACTGCCGTAACAGCGAAGAGTGCTGTCACATCCGGTTATTTACCTACTATTGTAATTATCTTTTTCAATAATTTGGCTTTTTCTGATAACTCCACCAATACTTAGGGGCGATGAAACCTTTGTATAAAATAAGGCGGGGTTGTGAAAGACACGAATGTTGTGGAAAATTTACAGAAACTCAAAGATTTCGATTTAAACTTGTTGAAAGTATTTGAAACGGTCTACATCAGCGGTAGTGGTATGCGTGCTGCCGAAATTCTGGGTGTGACTGCTTCGGCGATAAGCCAGTCATTGCAAAAACTCAGGATATTTTTTAATGATCCGCTATTTATCCGTGAAGGGAAAGGGGTCTCCCCGACCAGCGTTGCCGATAAAATACACGAAAGCATCAGCGAGAACATCGGACTGCTTTTTGAACAATTGCTGATTTCTGAACCTTTAGCACTCAGTCAGGTGACGATTTATTGCACGCCATTTACCGCACTTCGGGTCATGCCATCACTCGCATTGGCTTTAAAAGATGCGGGTTTACAGTGTGGTATAAAGCATATTAGTTCTGATGCTATGGTTGATTCGACCGAGGAAATTTTGACCTTCCGTAAAGCCGATTTAGTGTTTGATTCGGCCCCTTATTATAGTTTTTCAACCGTTACTGAGATTTTTGACTCAACTCAGGCCGTTGCTGTTTGTCGCAAAGATCATCCACGTATTGGTGACACACTGATACAGGAAAACATGAAAGATGAAATGTCCACCTTCTTATTGAACGAAACAGATTCCGTAAAAAATATTCAGGTACTGATTGAAGATTTCTTTACAAAAAGGAACTTTGCTTACAGCAGCAGTTCACTTATTACAATTCTTGGTATGACGGAATCTTCTGATTATATCAGCTTTGTTCCTGATTGGTTTGCCGAAAAATTTGTTGAATGCTTTAACTTGAAAATATTAAAATGTGATTTTGTTTTGCCCATAGTTAACACTTACATGACATATCACAAGAATCTAATTAAAAACCCTGAACTTCATCAGGTTGTCAAAGCAATGCAAAATCATATGCGTGATTTTGTTAAAAAATAATAACGTTCGTTTGATATGACTGGGCAGTGCCCAGTCTGATATATAATAAACTTGTTATCTCATTCCGCTGTATATCTTCCCTTGTATTTTCCAAATCACCCCTCACGATGTTGATTCATTTAATTATTGAATGTGTTGTAGGCTTTTCATATTTTCTGAATGTGTTGATTTAATGGAGGTATTTTAGAAACAAACGCCGAGATTAAATTTTTCTAAATTAAGATTTCAGCGTAGCTAAATGTTGATTGATGTCATTTGGATTATACTAATTTCTCTGGAATTATTCTGGTGCACATTACATGGTGTGTCAAATGTATAATGATCAACATTGGACTATATAATGAAACGTTTTGTTCTTAAATCATTACCCGCATTCATTTTTCTGTCTGCTACGGGCTATACCACACTGGCATCAGCTTCAGATGGTGATATTACCTTTAACGGTCAGGTAGTGGCGTCGGCGTGTACTCTTAGCGGCTTCAACGGCGGTACTACTGCTAATGGTGCTGTGATGTCATTAGCCTCAGTAACGCCAACCTCGTTCGCTGCAGCGGGTGGCTATGCGGGTATGAAAGATTTCACTATCGATCTTAAAGATTGTGATACGACTACGGTGAAAAACGCACAGGTATCTTTCAGCGGAACACCAGATACCATCGATAATTCAATCCTGAAGAACAGCCAAACTAACGGTCCTGCATCAGGTGTTGGTATTGCAATTCTGGAAAACGACGGTTCTACGCTGGTAGATATTAACGGGGGTACGCCTTCAAAAGCTCAGGCGCTTTCTACCGGGAATACCTCACTCTTGTTTAAGGTGGCTTATAAAGCCAATACATCTACCCCGGCAGTGACTGCAGGTAATGTTAGCGCCAAAACGTTTGTAGATATTACCTATCAGTAACATTTTTCTTACTGAAAATTTGAGTGGTTTTATTTGTTAAATAACAAAAGCAGACATATTGTGATGAAAATTCATTCTACTTTGTTAATGATTATTGTCATAGGTATGCCTGCTTTTTATTCATTTAATAGTCACGCGCAAGATACTCCTGCACCAAATTCATCTGAGTCTCCTTCCTTCGATGCTGACTTTTTACGCAAAGATACTCAGACAGTTCCTCAACAGTTTTATCATCCAGATCAAACAGAACCTGGCGTGAAAACGGCAGATATAGTTCTCAATGGCCGAACGTTATTTAAAACAAAAGTCGAATTTATTCCTGTAAAAGACCGAGAAGGGGCTGCACCTTGTTTAACCCAAGCTTTACTACATCAAATGGGATTAGATCACCATCTGAATGAACTGGCAAAGAATGGCGATGAAGTTTGCTATGACCTTTCAGCCAAATGGCCGGATGCCAGAATTCAGTATGACGAATCTATGCAGCAGTTAGTTGTCACCGCACCTCAGGCGGCGATGAATGTTTCTACACAAACCGAGATGATTGACCCTACACTTTGGGACAGCGGGGTAAACGCCCTCAAATTAAGTTACTCCGGCTATGTCTATCATACTGAAAATCACGACACGAATACGGATCCGTCCAGCAGTGATACGGCCTATCTGAGCCTTAATTCAGGCGTAAATTTTGGCAACTGGCGTTTCTACAGTTTTGATACTTTCAACAAATCCGAAAGGGGCTGGGAACAAAACCACGATCGTGCATATGCTGAGCGGGATGTCGCCGCGCTGGTTTCCCGTTTTACCGTCGGTGATGTTTACGCCAGTACTTCCAGTGATGTTTTAGGTATTTTGCCCGTACGCGGGATGACACTGGAAACGAATGCCCAAATGCTACCATCAGATACGTTCAGTTATTCGCCTGTTATACGTGGCGTAGCACGCAGCAATGCGCGGATTGTTATCCGCCAGCGTGGCAACATTATTTATAGTAAAACGGTATCACCCGGCAGCTTTGCCATTTCGGACTTAAATAACGGGCAAATCGGCGCTGATTTAGATGTCACGGTTGAAGAGAGCGACGGTAGCCAGCAACATTTTACGGTGCCTTATACGTCGCTGCCCAACATGCTGCGTCCCGGCACCTGGCGTTACAGTGTCAGCGGAGGCCGCTATCGCGACAGTGGCATTGCTTATCAGCCAATGGTTGCTCAGGGAAGTTTACAGTACGGCTGGGATCAATTAACCCTCAGTGATCTGTTGGTCATGGGGGAAGGATATCAGTCCATGGCGCTGAGCGGCGCGTTCAATATGGGCGTGCTGGGGAGTGTATCGCTGGACTGGGCGCTGGAGCAACATCAGTCAACCAGTGATGGAAATCACAGCAACCAGAACTACACTCAGGCTGAGAGCGTGGGAGAAGGCGGACGGGCGTTACGTCTGCTTTATGCGAGGCGGTTCGACAGCTCCGATACCTCACTGCAAGTTATGGGATATCGCTATCAAACCCAGGATTTTATGGATTTCCCCGAATACGCTGGCTGGCGATGGGGGGATGATGAGACGCGGTATCATCGTAAAAATGAAATTCAAACCACGGTAAATCAAGGCTTAGGCAAATTTGGCAGTGGTTATTTCACGTTACAGCAAGACAGTTATTATGACTCAAACGTCAAGGACACGTCCTTAACTATGGGGTATAGCTTCAATGTCCGGGCCGTAAACGTGAACGTAAGCTATAGCTATCAGGCAAATTCCGGGGATGAGTCGTCCGGTGGCAACGGCCCTGACCGCCAGTTGTCATTGAATTTCTCTGTGCCGCTGGATATGGGGGAAAAACGTAGCCGCAATCTTTCCTATAGCACCAACAGCAGTAACCATTCTGGCGGATCGCAGATGGCGACCGTGTCCGGCACTGAGCTGGACAGCGCCCTGAACTATTCACTCTCGGCGCAGCACGACAGCAACGGTTATTCACCAGCGGGTTCACTGGCTTATCGCAACAGCATGGCAAATATGAATGCCAGCGCAAGTGCCAGCCAGGGAAGCAATCAGTATTCAGCCGGGATTTCGGGCGGCGTAGTGGCGTACGGGCAGGGGGTCGTGCTCTCCCAGCAACTGGGAGATACCATTGCCATCATTGAAACGCCAGGGGCGGAGAACATCAGTGTAGAAGGGCAACCGGGAGTATCGACCAATCGCTGGGGACGGGCTGTTGTACCGTCGATATCGGCTTACCGTGATAACTCACTGTCACTTGATACGTGTCACGCGGCGGATAATGTCGAACTGGTTGATGGCGGTGAAAACGTCATCCCAACCCACGGCGCTGTCGTCGTCCGCCGCTTTCAGACCAAAGTCGGGCGCCGGGCAATCGTCATGCTATCGATGCCCGACGGTAAACCAGCACCTTTTGGTGCCAGTGCATGGCAAGGCAAGGAGCAGGTCGGCATGGTGGCCGATAACGGGCTGCTGTATCTCAATGGTGTTTTGGATGACGGAGATTCAGCCCTGCATTTGACAATGGAAAACAACACCCAGTGTCAGTTTATTTTACCTTTATCCAAAGACCAGTCAGAACCCTGGTATCAACAAGTTAATGCGATTTGTCGCTAACAGAGAAATGTATGAAATTGACTAAAATTGCAGTGCCAGTATTAATGAGCCTTCTATTATTAACCAATGTAGCTTCAGCGGCAGTACGACCGGCCCTGACAAGGGTTATCGCATTAGAAAGTGATAAAGAGACCTCAATTAAGTTACTCAACGACGATAAAACCCATGACTATCTTGTTCAGTCCTGGGTTGAGGATCAAAAAGGTAATGATAAGAATCTGCCGGTGATCCTCACACCGCCGTTATTTAAAATCGGCGCGGGGCGCGAAGGTAAATTACGCATGGTCATTGTGCCGGGCAAAGTGCAGCAGGATCGCGAATCCGTTTACTGGCTGTGGATCCAGGAGATTCCGCCGGTAAGCAAAGTTGAGGGTAATCAGTTGCAGGTCGCCGTACGAACGCGTCTGAAAGTCTTTATTCGACCTACCACGCTAAAAGAAAAGCCTGCTGATACCGTTAATAAATTGCAGTGGCAGGTCAGCAGTCAGGATGGAAAAATCTGGCTTATCGCGAAAAATCCGACCGAATATTATGCCAGTTTCTCCGAGTTAAGCGTCACTGCCGGGGGCAAACCAATCCCGTTAGCTGATAAAAACGCAATGGTTCCGGCGAAAGGTGAAACCCGCTATGCACTGCCCGCAGGTGTTGTCGGGAAATCAGGCACATTGAATTACTCTGCGATCAATGATTTTGGTGGCGAAACGCCAGTGTTGCATCAGTCTTTGAAATTTTAACGGGCAGTAAATATGAAAAGAAAGGTTTCGGGATTTAACGTCACTGCTTTTACAGCGGCTTTCATGCTGTTCTGTGTATTTCCAGCCACAACATTTGCTGCGGTTTTGCATTGTGATATTGATTCCGGAGGTGCACAACCTTTCTCGCCTTATACCCGGGAAAACCCGATTGCTGCCGATCAGAACACGCCTGACTACACGGTTGTGCTGTCACTGGATTACGCCCAGTTTTTACCCAATATGCGTCTGACATGCACTTCTGACGGACAAGAGTTTGAAGCACCTGCGGCCTTCAATGGCACGATAAGCCTTAGTCTGAGTGCGGTAAATGATAAGGCACTGAACTGGACCGGTGAGGCAGATACCACAAACAACGGCATCAAGCTTAAGATGTACATTAAGGCAGTTTCAATTAATGAAGAAACACTGCCAAGCAGTTATCCACCTGCGGCAATGGCAGCGGGCAAACGCCTGGGCGTGGAGTACCCTATTGTCAATGGTAAAGATGACACCACGCTCGTGGAGTTCGGTGCACAATATAACGCCGCAAAGACGCTGTATAAATACGATAATAAATATAACTTCGCCGTCGAATCAATGCGCGCGGAGCTGATTAAATTTGGCTGGATGGAATACGGTTCCCAGGCGGTGATCCCGTCGGGGGCACATTTAACCTTCACCATCGACGGGCTCGGCGGCATTGCAACTGTTGATGTCCCTCTTGGTTCTGGTGTCTATATCGCCGCACCTTCCTGCTCCCTGGATAACAAACATCAGGTGGTTGATTTAGGCAGTATCCGCAAAAGTGGCAGTGGGACTTTCCCGCAGGAAGGGCCACTGACCCGTTTTGGGATGGATTTTACCTGTAGCAGTTACACCAGTAATGTAGAATTTACCTTTGACGATGCGAATGCCGTGATTAATGGGAAAGATACTCTGGTAGTTCATGATGCGGCTGACAACAAAGCACTCAGCGGTATTGCCGTCGAGATTTATGACAGTGAGGGAAAGGTGGTCAAAACCGGCGTGAAACAAAATCTGGGGATAGGGCAACAGGGTAAAAATACCGCCTCTTTCCAGGCGGCAATTGTGCAGACAGCCGCCAATGTAACGGATTCCGGGGGGAATAGTTTTACCGGTAAGATCACTGCGAAGGCTAATGTTACTATTACCTATTATTGAACGTTTGATGCTTTTCTAAATGATCTGAAGTGCTTGAATTTATTTAAACAATAAAAAGCCAATCCTATAGGATTGGCTTTTTTAAAATTACACTTAGAAGTTGACATTGACTCCGACAATACCACTGTAACCTTCAAAGGCGTTATCGAAGGATTTTTGATATTGCCCCTCTGCATAGAGTTCACTTTCATTCGTGAATTTGTATGAAATTCCCCCTCCGGCTTGCCAATGATCTTCGCTCATTTGGCTATTCAAGGTTTGATCGGCAATCGTTACATCAGGATTAGTGCCTGTGGAAGTCACAGCATCAAGGGTGATGTAAGGAATAAATACCGGATCATCTCTCATAAGACGTAGGCCGCCCCTTGCTTCAACTGCACTTTGAGAGACTCCAGAAATAGCGCTAATTTCATCACTGAAACTTTCAAGATTAATATACTGATATTTTACTTGTGCCTGGTACTCAATTTTAAATTGGTTGTATAACGTGTAAGGTTTCCCTGCCTCGACAGACCCGACAACCCCGTAACCTTGTTGTTCGGCATCGCTTGCACTGTCGTAATGGTTACGGTAATAGCTAGCCATCGAAACAGTATCAATATATCCGCCGTTTTTTCCCATTATCGTGTAATAGCCACCGAGACTATAAATATCAGAATTGATACTCCCGGTATTAACAGACAGTAAAGGATTCACTCCCCGCGCACTATCTTCAGCATCTGTTTTCTGATTACCAATAGTAACCATTATCCCGGCTTTGTGTTCGGTTTGCTCATTGTCTTTATTATCATAGAGATCTACTCCAAGCTGTGCGAACCAGGTATCAGTAGAATAACTAAAACGGTCCGGGTCATTGCGCTGGTGGCTGGCAGAAGTTCTGCCCCAGACATTGCTGTTGTGTGAAACTCCGTTGCCGGTTCGCTGATGATAGGTACCAATTGAATCGAAACCGTAGCGCTGATTGAGGGCCGGTGCTGCTATATATCCCGCAACTTCTTGCCGCCATGGAATATCAGTGCTACCCGGCGTTGGGTCTGGCGCAGGTGCTGGGTCTGGCACAGATGTTGGGTCCGGTTCAGGCGTTGGGTCTGGTTCAGGCGTTGGGTCTGGTTCAGGCATTGGGTCTGGTTCAGGTGTCGGGTCTGGTTCAGGCGTTGGGTCTGGCACAGGCGTTGGGTCGGGGGTAAATGAAGAACGCAAATACCAGTCATTCGCGTCTGTTGAACTACCCTGATATAAGAGATATTCATAGGAACCCACTGCAACACGATTAGCAAGTTTCACATTGCCTTGTGTCGTTCCATCTACCTGAATAATATCAATGCCGTCACCGGTCGTCAGTGCGCCAGTGCCATCAGTATTATTTACCTTTAGATTGTAATCCCCCTCCATATTACCTGTTACATGCAGAACATCACTCGCTGAGGAATCATCGCCAAGTTGGGTATTTAATATTAGTGTTCCTCCTCCTGTCATGTTACCTGCAACATTGAGTGTTGAAAACTGATTACCATTTGAGAGGAAGTTTAATGTTCCATTTGATGCCAACTGATTGACGGTTGAAGTATTGGTTATATCCCACTGACTTGAGTCATCAACGGTTACGCTATCCACCCATGCGCTACTGCCTTGCCATCGCGAGCTATCGGAAAGCATAATGTTTGTCGTGTTATCGCCGTATTCATCTCGTTGAGTAATGACATCACCTTGCAAATAAGAATTACCACTCGCTGCAAGATTTACTGTACTTGATAGAGGGGATTTATTAACAATACCGGTATTTGCTTCAAGCAAAATGCCATTTCCACCAATGAGTTCAGAACTATCTTGCAGATCAATATTTATTTTTGCACCAACCAAGTCTATTGCACTACTTTTTTCTGTGTTAAAACTAGAGTGAATTATTGCTAATGTTGATGTTGGATCCGATGTACTTGAACCGGTTGAATAGATCCCATAGGCTCTCGTTCCCTGCGTTGAAAATTGACTATTAGAAATTTTTGTCGTGGTACCGTATGAAACTCGTAAACCCGCTGAATCATCACCGGTTGTCACCACGGTTGTACTATCTGCGATAATCTTTGAGCCATACATATTGTATATGCCTGCACTGTTCGCACCCTGTGTTTTAATTTTATTATTATTGAGTGTCAGTGTTCCACCTCTTGCTACCACTGCCGCCGGACTATTTATTCCGAATGTACTTAAATCAAGGTTGTTGGAATTGAGCTGATATGTACTATACAACGCGTATGATTGTTCGCCATATGTTGTAATATCGCTATCCTTAATGTTCATATAACCATAATCTTCTACAGCATGACCTCCTGAACCATTCGTTGATAAAGATATATTTTCAGCATTTAGAGTGGCAGTGGATCCAGATACCCATATTCCAGCATAACCATCACCAGTCGCTGTAAGGGTTGAATCGCTAACAGTCGTTTCGCTATAGGCATTACTGTTGATTAATAATCCGGGCGAACCAGTTCCGTTTCCAGAAATATTACTATTAGAAATATTAACGACTGCCTTTTTTGACGATTTCCCTAATGCACTAATGACATTTTGTGAATAATTACTCGTCTGGTTAATTTGTGAGTTATCAACTGAGACAGTAGATGATTGAGCATTAATAGAAGTTACGCTGGTACTGTCAATTTTACTGTCAGAAAAGTTAACAACTGAGCCATTCATAGCTGTAATAACTGAACTTAAAGACGAATCCGATGTGTCAACAATATTTATTCCGCGACCAGTAATTTTTGAACCATTTCCATCTGCGATGATGGTATCTGTATCACCACCATTAGTCTTTACAGTTACGGTGTTTAAATTAATTGTGCCACCGCTTTTGGCATAGATCGCCTGACCGTTAGCCGAAGTGATTTCACCATCAACGAAACTTATATTGCCGTTGTTTAATGTGTAAAGTGCAACATCGTTCTTGCCTGTAATAGAGAGGTTGCTATTGTTGATAATGGCATTACTATTATAACCGTTTACCTTTACTGCAACCTGACTGGATTGGTCGATAGAAATTGATGCTCCCTCAAAAGTCCCAGTTTCACCGTCAATCAAAGAGATAGGATCCTGAGCAACAGAGTAACTGGCTGGGAACATGAGACCGTATAATATACTGGTTAGCAATTTTTTTCTAAAAGGTTTAATCACGGGGACACTCCTTGTCCAATTGTTAGAGGAACGGCTAAAAGTAACCATAGGAACCATTAAATCAGAAAATGAATTTTTATACATAAGTTGAATGTAAATTAACTTTCTTAATTCAGATTTTTTTATTTATTTAATTTAAAATCATGAGGTTAAGATAATTAATTTTAAGTTAACTTACACTTTACCTATTCTTAATTAATATAAGGTCTTAAACGTAAAAGATATTTTTCTAATGGTATTTTTTTGCCGCCTTAATTCATTGCTGCCGATATCAGCAGCGAATAGCCAGTTATCAGTGGCCCGGACGCGGTATCTACCTGACCGTACATGTAAGGGTAGATGGCCAACGACACCGATTTCGACCTTGCGGTAGAGTGCAGTGAGTGTCCAGATAATGTGCAGGGATGCAAGCCAGCAGTGCTGGTGGTGAGTTATAAGTGAAATCTTAAAAAATGTTCGGATAATGTAAAAGCACGGATTCTTTTAATAAATAACCCCAAAAATACGAAAAGGCATGATCTTATATTCTTATAGTAGTTTTCTAAAAAATGAGTAATATCAATAAATAGCATAATAAATGATGAGATTTTTTATCAAGCTCGTTTATATTCATTTATGTTGATTTCTTTCAACCAGAAATCTTTTATAGGATGATAGTAATCCCATTAATTATTTACCTTTATATTTTAGTAATGCTACTAATAAATAAGGGTTGGGATTGGGTTGTTTATTGTAAAGGGAGATAAAATGTCTATTCAGGAGCTAAGAAGTTTTCGCTGTCGACAGTTTGAATTACAAACTCAGGGCGGGTTTTGTTGTGGGATTAGTGTAGCGCTTGCGACACATCTTCTTGAATGCGGCGAAGGGTTTTCACACCCCCTTAGCCCCCTACAGGTCTTCGATTATGTACAAGAGTATATGGGAGCCGTTCGTGTGTCGGGGAATATTTTGGAAGATACGATCACGCCAGGATTTCAGCATTTTCGTCAAAGGATTTTTAATCTTCAATCACAACATAGGTGTTGTAGACATCCTATGAAGCCATTCGTGAGAGGATGCGGAGTGGTTTTGCTGGCTTTATCTGTGGCGAAAACTCGCGGGCGTGGTAATAATTGTGCTTACCTAAAAAGCCCAGACTATTATCCGAAGAATCACATGGGAATAGCATTTTATGGTACAGGAGATGAAATATTTATTTTCGACCCTAATACGGGAGGAATGATTATCCGCTGGAACGAAGATAGTATTACACCTACGGTGATTCATGCCCTTGATTGTGCGTTGCTGAGAATGTACAAAATGTATGACCGCATGCAAGGTATTCGCACGGCGAATGTCGTGATGCCACAAATGATAGCTGAAAACTATTTACCGTTTGGGGATTATACATAACAGCCATTTCAAATGACTCATGTTTAAGTCTTTAAGGGATGTTTATGATAAAGGGATGTAAAAATGTCTATTCAGGCGCTTAATCGCTTTCGTTGTCGTCAGTATGAATTACAAACTCAGGGTGGGTTTTGTTGTGGGCTCAGTATAGCGTTGGCAGTACATCTCACTGAATGTGCAGAAGGTTTGTCACTCCCACTGACACCGCTTCAGGCGTATAAATATATAAAAGAGTATATGGGCGCGGTTCGTATGTCCGGTAATATTTTGGAAGATACGACTACTCCGGGATTTCAGACTTTCCGTCAAAGAATTTTTAATCTGCACTCCCGATATACCTGCACTATTTTTCCTGAAAAGCCATTTGTGAAAGGGTGCGGTGTAGTATTGCTGGTTTTATCGGTGGGAGATACCTACAAACGTACTGATAATTGTGCATTCTTAAAAAACAGCTTTTATCCAATGAATCATGAGGGGATAGCTTTCTACGGTACCGGGGATGAAATCTTTATTTTTGATCCTAATGCGGGCGGAATGATTATCCGCTGGAACGAGGATTGCTTTACGCCTACGGCGATTCATGCCGTTGATTGTGCGTTGCAGAAAATGTACAAAATGCACGACCGTATGCAAGGTGCTCGCACGGCGAATGTTGTGCGCACGGAAATGATTGCTAAAAATGCTATGCCTTATGGGGATTGTATATAACAGCAATTTCAAATGACGAATATTCAGTTTTTTAGGAAAACCTATACTGCTGGTTGCCCACGAAAACATCGTCATGAGTTGAAAACAAAAAGGGCGCCAGATTCACACCTGCGCCCTTAACGACTTTTATCGGATTAATAACCGGTTAGAAATCGACGTTCACGCCCAGCTGGAAGTTACGGCCTGGCATCACCGCCAGCGCTTTGTTGTAAGCATCCTGATTGGTGGTGTCGGTCAGCGTACGACTGCTCAGATAATCCCAGTATTTACGGTCAGTGATGTTATATACGCCGCCGTTGATTTTCACGTTCTTCGCGACCTGCCAATAGGCGGTGGCGTCGACCATGCCGTAGCCCGGCACGTTCATGTAATCCACATTGGAATCCGCGATTGGCGTACCGCTGTTGGTATAGCTCTGACGACTGGTGGCTTCGGCTTTTTTGCCTTTGACAAAGGTCGCAGTGACGGCGGTGCCGTAAACGCCGGATGGATCATCCCATGCTACGCCCGCGACCAGTTTCATTGGCGGAACGCTGTCGAGATCGACGTACTTGTCGCCCGCATAGCTGGATTTGGATTTACCCTGCGCATAACCCAGTGCGAAGGTCGTGCTCAAACCGTTCACGTCGCTAAACCATGTACCGTAATCGATTTTGGTGCTCAGCTCGCCGCCGTAGATATACGCTTTATCACGGTTTTCAGCCTGATAGATCGTATAAATGTTGGAAGGCACGTTGGTGAACATGTTGCCGTTTTTAGCACGTGTGTAACGGGTATTGGCGATAAAGTTTTTGTAGGTGTTGTAGAACACCGACGTTTTGAAGCTCACGCCTTGCGTCGCTTCACCTTTCACGCCCCACTCGACGTTATTGCTGGTTTCAGTTTTCAGATCGGTATTACCGATCAGCGCGTACTGCGCTGCACCGGCGTAAGAAGAGCCGAGGTTCCATGAGCCGTAAAGCTGGCTGGCATCCGGGAACTGTGCGCCGCGTTTGTACTGCAGGTACGTCATCAATTTTGGCGTCAGATCATAGGTGAAGGCCAGAGACGGCAGAACCTGTGTATCCGAATTGGCTTTACCGTACAGGGTTGAGACGGAGTCTTCTGAAACGACGTTGTTGGAGAGATCGGACAGGTCTTTCGACTTAGTGTTCTGATACGCCACGCGCACCGCCGGGATCACCGAGAAGTTATGGCCGTCGAGGTCAAACTTCATGGTGTCTTGCAGGAAGCCGCCTAACACGTAAGTCCGGCTGTTAGCTTCCGGTTGCATGGTGGTGGTGTAAATGCTCTGCGCAGGCGTTTCGCGGAACGGACGTTCGGTGTCAGACACGCGACCGTTGATCCCGGCGCTCAGTTCGTGACGTCCCAACGTTTTCAGCCAGCTGGTTTCTGCGCCGTAGGTGTCGGTGTCATAGTTAGAATACACGTTCATCATCTGCTTGCTGGCGTTTGGCATGTAGGTGTTGTCGTGCGCCTGCGTGTACTGGTAATAGACTTTCGAAACGACCGCATCGGCGAAATCGTTAAACGGCGTCCATTCGTCTTTCAGGCTCGCGCCCCAGCGACGGGTGTTGCTTTGCTGCTGCGCCGTGCCGAGCACGCTGTTGCCAGCGCTGTCCCAGGCATCGTAATGGGTGTGATTCACTTTCTCGTAGTAATCGAGCGTGCCGGTGAATTTGTGCTCATCATTCGGCTGCCAGATCCCGGAGGTCATGATAGCGGTGGAGTGCCAGTTAGCCGGATACGCATCATGCGTGCCGCTGTTATTGCTGGTTTCCTGACCGTCGCGGCGGCTGATCGCCACTAATCCACGCAACTCCTGATCGCCCGCGGCGGCGGTGATACCGTTATGCCAGGAGCGATCTGAAGAGCTGTAATCCGACTGATAACCGAAGTAAGTTTCTTTGCCCGGACGCAGATAATCGTCTGCGGATTTCGGCAGGAAGGAGACGGCACCGCCGATGGAGGTGTTGGCGCGCTCGGCGGAGGTGGCGCCGGACTCGATATCCACCTGACCGTACATATACGGGTCGATGTAATCACGGCCAATGCCGAAAGTGCCCAGACCCGCGCGGCTTGCATAAGCGCGGCCAGTGGCGCTTGGCTGAGGAATACCATCGACGTCAATGCTGACGCGATTACTTTCCAGACCACGGATGTTATAGCCGGTGTAGCCTGCGCGGTCGAAGCCGCTTTTACCGTTGCCGGAACCGCCGCTGGAACCCGTTGCGCTGATCAGCGGTTCATAACGCATGATCGACCCGAAATCTTTGCCGCCTTTTTTTTGCATATCGGCAGCGGAAATTGTGGTTTTTGAGCCCGGTTTTTTATCCGGTAGCGTCTCAGTCACGGTCATCACTTCTTCGTGGCTCTGCGCCAGATCCTGAGCGGTGCGTACTGGTTTCTTCTTGATCACGTCAGAAGGCTTTGTTTGGTTTTGTGCCAGATCGGTACTTTCTTTAACGGCATCCGCTGCGTTAACGTTAAAGGTGGTGGTGAGAATCGTCCCCATTAAAACGACGTTTTTCACCAAACCCTGCTGTGAAAAGGATTTGAACATGTGTTTTTAGTCCTGCACTAATTTTTAAGTTCTGCTCAACAAAACTGCCCTGCAAATGCTAAGACGCAAGTTAGGATCTCTTCCTGAGAATGCCTTTGTCCTTATAAAATATGGGTTTATTGATACGCGATACCCACTTCGGCTTGGTGCGAATGATAATGATACTGATAATTGTTATCAACTAATGTTAAAGATAAATGCCTTTCTTAACGAAATCTTTGCACTTTGTCGGCGGATTTGCGTTAGGGCACGCATCTTTACAACCACTAAACCCGCCGTTAGAGTGGTTATAAGAACTGTACAGTACAGTTTAGCGCCCGGCAGGCATCTGCTGTCAGGCTTGAAGAGTGAACAGGAGTGAGGATGAAAGTTCGTACCGAAGCCCGACGGGAAGCGATTGTCGAAGCTGCCGCCGCGTTGTTTAAAGAAACGGGCTATGAGCGCGCGTCCATGAACGAGCTGGCCAGACGCCTCGGCGGTTCCAAAGCCACGCTGTACAGTTATTTCCCATCAAAAGAAGCGCTGCTGGTTGCCGTCGTGAAAGCCTGCACCACCGGGCATCTTTCAGAAGCAGTTAACGGCCTCGCTGCGCCGTTCCCGGATCTCGATTTAGAAACCGTACTCACGCGTTTTGGCGAAAGAATGCTGCTGGTGCTGACCAACGACGGCGAAGCGCTGGCGGTATACCGCATGGTGATCGCGGAAGCCGGGCATTCCGATATCGGCATGCTGTTCCACGATTCCGGGCCGGGAGAAGCCATTCAGGCGCTGGCCGGATTTATGGCGATAGCGATGGAAAAGGGGCAACTGGCGAAGGCCGACGCACTTTTGCGCGCGCAACAATTTCTGGCGCTGGTCACGGCACAAACCAATATGCGGCTTTATCAGCAAAACCCCGAGCCGCTGGAGATCGCCGAGATCCGCCAGCTGGTTCTCAACGCCGTCGATATGTTTTTACGCGGTGGCGTGCGCTAAGACGCTTGCTGAAAACATTGCTAAGATATATCTTTCAGGGCAACAGATTCCCTGAAAGAGAAAACAATATGGAACAACCTCGTCAAGATTCCCCTGCTGCAAACTTGCCGGTTCGTGTAAAAAATGAACTGGCTTTTCGCACCCTCACCGTTAAACGCAGCGAAAGCGTGGCGGGTTGTTTTAAACGCATCGTCCTCGGCGGTGAAGACCTCAGGGGCTTCAACTCCCGTGGCTTTGATGATCACATCAAACTGTTTTTCCCAGCCAATGTGGGTGATGTGATCACCGCACCGGTCGCCACCGAAGAGGGCATCGTCTGGGGCGAAGGCCCGCGTCCGCTAAACCGCGAATACACGCCGTTGCATTTTGATGCACAGGCAAATGAGTTAACGCTCGATTTTTATCTCCACGACGGCGGCGTTGCGAGTGAATGGTCGGCTGGCGCAAAACCTGGTGACACCTTGATCATTGGCGGTCCGCGCGGGTCGCTTATCATCCCGACCGACTATCAGTGGCAATTGTATCTGTGCGATGAAACTGGCCTTCCGGCGCTGAAACGTCGTCTCGGTGAACTGGAACAGGCGGCAACTGATGTGAAAATCACCGTGCTGGTGAAAGTGAAAAACGCCGGTTGCGAGGGTTATCTGCAAGAGGGATCCGGCTTTGATATTCAATGGATTATCGGCGAAGACGCGCTGGTGCAAAAGGTGAAAAGCCTGCCGCTGCCGGACAACAATTACTACGTCTGGGCGACCGGCGAAGGCAAACTGGTAAAAGGTCTGAATGATTATTTCACTGTGGATCAGGGGCTCGATCCGGCCTATGTGCGCTGCGTGGCGTACTGGCACGATAAATAATGCTGATGAATAAACAACACCGCCGCGAAAGGATGTTTGAAACCGGAGATATCCGGTTACTGATGCTGCATTTTTTACAGCAGCGCCCGGCACATGGCTATGAGCTAATCAAAGCAATAGAAGAATTAGCCAAAGGTGAATACACGCCGAGCGCCAGTATTATTTATCCGAATCTGACGTTTCTGGAAGAGCAGGCGTTAATCACGTCCAGCCAGGAAGAGGGCGGTAAAAAACAATATGCAATCACGGCGGAAGGCGCAGAATCGCTGGCGGGGCAGGGTGAGTTATTGAAATCAGTGTCAGAGAAACTGCTTTCGCTGGCGATATTATCCAATAACCGCAGTATTCCTGAAATGCAGCGTGCGATAAACAATATCCGCATGGCGTTAAATCTGCGGCTGGCCAAAGGCCCTATCGAGCAGGAGACGCTGTATAAAATTACTGATGCGTTGGATCGCGCGACCAAAGAAATTGAGCGCAGCTGATGTCTTGACCTGTGATAAAAAGAAAAAGCCTCCGGGTAATTTGGAGGCTTTTTGCTTTTCACAGGGGAATTAATTCTCTTCGGGCCACGGTGTCAGGATTTCATATCCGTCTTTAGTCACCGCTACCATATGCTCCCATTGTGCAGACAACGAGTGATCTTTAGTGACTACCGTCCAGCCATCGCCGAGCACTTTATTCTGCTTCTTACCGGCGTTGAGCATTGGCTCAATGGTAAATAACATGCCTTCCTGCAAGACCAGACCACGGCCTTTTTCGCCGTAATGCAGCACCTGCGGATCTTCGTGATAGCCCATGCCGATGCCGTGACCGCAATACTCTTCGACGATAGAAAATCCTTCACGGTGTGCGACGGCGGCAATGGCAAAACCCACATCACCCAGGGTCGCGCCCGGACGCACGACGTCAATCCCGGCCATCATCGCTTCGAGTGTCGTATCCACCAGGCGGCGCGCCATAATGCCCGGCTCACCGGCGTAATACATCCGGCTGGTATCGCCGTACCAGCCGTCTTTGATCAGTGCGACGTCAATATTGACGATATCGCCTTTTTTCAGCGCTTTGTCTGATGGAATACCGTGACAAATCACGTGATTGACAGACGTACAAACGGTTTTTTCGTAGCCGTGATAGCCAATGTTAGCCGGGATCGCCTGCAATTCGTTGACGATATAATCATGGCAAAGGCGGTCCAGCTCATTGGTGGTTACGCCAGGCACGACGTGCGGTGTGATCATGTGCAGCACGCGGGCGGCCAGCTTGCCAGCGATGCGGGCTTTGTCGATGCCTTCCGGCGTTTTGATCATCCGGTTATTGTTCACAAAGTACTTACTGTCTAAACCATTATTCATTACTTGCCTTCCTGTGTGTACCACCCACGTTTAACAGCGTGCGGATACTGCCGGTATTTTCATCAGATTCCAGGCTGCACTGCACCAGCAGGCGCGAAATTTCACTGTGCGTCATATCGGGATGCGTCTCCATCAGCATGCCAATTTTCATCCAGTGTTCAGCCTGCGCATTCATCGAGCGGGTGTAAGCCAGACTGGCGATGCGCAGATTTTCATGCATCAGTTCTGAAATCTTGATGATACCCATTGGGTGACCTCGGCAGTATACGAATCATATATGAACCGTATGCTACGCCGAAAACGGGTGATCCTCAACGTTTGGCTGCCAGGAACAGTAAAACGCCCCCGGCCAGAAAGGACGGAGGCGTTAAAAAAATCAGACTGCGCGAAATTTACTGGCTGGATGTATCTTTTTTCATTGCATCTTTAGACATGGTGTCTTTAGACATACTGTCTTTTTTCATGTGATCTTTCGACATTTTATCTTTCGACATGCAGTCCTTACTCATACTGTTTTTTGCCATGGAATCTTTGCTCATACTGTCCTTTTTCATGCAGTCTTTGGACATGCTGTCTTTTTTCATCATCGCGTCAGCGGCATAGGTGGTGCTCACTGCGCCCATCATCAGACAGGCAGACATCATCATTACGCTTAACTTTTTCATGGTATTTCCTTTATTAGGGTCTTATTGAGGTAACGGTTTTGAGTCCGGAAGGTTTAGCTCCCGCCGAACCAGTTGTAGCCCTGATCTTCCCAGTAGCCACCGGTAAACTTATTGGTAATTTCAATCACTTCGATGTGTTTCGGATTCTTGTAGCCGAGCTTGGTAGGCATTCTCAGCTTCATCGGAAACCCGTATTTACGCGGCAAAATCTGGCCGTCATAGGTCAGCGCCAGCAGAGTTTGCGGGTGCAGGGCGGTCGCCATGTCGATACTGGTGTAATACTCGTCGGCGCATTTGAAACTGACGTATTCAGCGGTTAGGTCAGCACCAATCAGACGGAGAAAATCTCCGAACGGTACGCCGCCCCATTTACCGATGGCGCTCCAGCCTTCGACGCAGATGTGCCGCGTCACCTGGCTGACCTGTGCCATTTTGTACAGTGCTGGCAATGACCACTCGCGCTTATCCAGTGCAAGCCCGGCGATTTTCAGGCGATAAGCGGTGCCGTCAACCTCAGGTGCGTCGTCTTCGGCATAAAAAGCGTTAAACGGGAACGGGCGGGTGATCATCGATTCGGCATATTCCGGCGCGAGGCGCACGGAGCCAAACAGCCAGCCCTGAACACGGTCGTTAAAACCGGAGATTTTACCCAGCGCGGTTTCCACGCTGGCGTTATCGCTGATGTCGCAGCCGGTCAGCATCGCCACGCCGCCGAGCGTCAGCCCGCGTTGCAGGAACAGGCGGCGGGATGGCGCATCCAGCTGACGGATAATCTGTTTCTGCGCTTCCTGTACGATTGCCTCACTGTCGGACGGGCTAAAAATGTGACTGATGCTTTTTTTGATGATGTTTTTCATGTGTTTTCCTTAACGTCCGCGGATCATGGCGATCAGCGTTTTCGGCACCAGCGCCACCATCACCAGATGCAGCACCACGAACCCCACCAGCGACGCCATCGCCAGAAAATGCACGTAGCGCGCGGTGTCGTAACCGCCCATCAGTTCACGCAGCAACGGAAACTGCACCGATTTCCACACCACCAGCCCGGAAAGCACCAGCACGATGCCGTCGAACATCACGAACACATAAGCGGCGCGCTGTACCATGTTGTAGTGGCGCAGATCGTCATGTTGCAGCTTGCCGCGCAATGCCGCCCGCAGATCATTGAAAATGCCGCGCGGCGTCAGCGGCCAGAATTTCTGTTTCATGCGGCCGGTGAAAATGTTCATTAGCAGGTAAAACATGCCGTTAAACCCGAACAGCCACATCCCGGCGGAATGCCACTGAATCGCGCCACCCAGCCAGCCGCCAAGCGTCACTGCGGACGGAAAATCAAAATCAAAAAGCGGCGATGCGTTATAAATCTGCCAGCCGCTGGTCACCATGATCAGCACCGCCAGCGCATTCAGCCAGTGGGTCAGCCGCAGCCATAAAGGGTGAACCGTGGCCGGTTTGCGTGCCGCGACCGGAGGTAATTCTGTGTGCGTCGTCATGATGTCTGCCCGCCATCTGCCCTGTTGATGCAATGAGTATTGGGCAGATTTGTTCCCCAAGACCTCACGCAAAGTTAAATTAAATGTGATAACTCTGCGGCATGCGCTTGTGTAGACTCAGGGAAGGGTTTGGAAGAACGGGCTGAGAATAAAATGGATAAAACGAAGAAGATCCTGATCGTTGAAGACGACGGTGATATTGCCGATTTACTGAGTCTTCATCTGCGCGACGAAGGCTATGAGATCACCCACGCCGCCGACGGCAATCTGGGCGTGGCGTTGCTGGAAAAGGGCGGCTGGGATGCGTTAATTCTTGACCTGATGCTGCCGGGCGTTGACGGACTGGAGATCTGCCGTCGCGCCCGCAACATGACGCGCTACACGCCAATCATTATTATCAGCGCCCGTTCCAGCGAGGTACATCGCGTGCTCGGGCTGGAACTCGGCGCCGACGATTACCTGGCCAAACCGTTCTCCATGCTCGAGCTGGTGGCACGGGTCAAAGCGCTGTTTCGCCGTCAGGAAGCCATGAGCCGCAACATGAAGATGGATGCGGGAACGCTGAGTTTCGCCGGGCTGGCAATCGATCCGATTGCGCGCGAAGTGATGCTCAATCATCAGCCGGTGGAACTGACGCCGCGTGAGTTCGATCTGCTGTATTTCTTTGCCAAAAATCCCGGCAAAGTGTTTTCGCGTCTCAGCCTGCTCAATCAGGTCTGGGGTTACGAACACGAAGGGTATGAGCATACGGTAAACACCCACATCAACCGGCTGCGCATCAAAATAGAAACCAATCCGGCTGAGCCGGAACGTATTCTGACCGTGTGGGGCAAAGGCTATAAATTCGCGTCTTCCCCGGAAGAGGCGCAAGGGTAAATCATGAAAAATCTCACGCTGGCCCAAAGACTGACGCTGGTATTTACGCTGCTGCTGCTCGCCTGCTGCGCACTTTCCGGCTACATGCAGGTGCGTTCGAGCAATCAGTACAGTCAGGCGGTGATCCAGCGTTTGTCGGCCAATCTGGCGACGCAGATCGCGGCCAATAATCCGTTACTCAGCCAGGGTGACTGGGATCCGAAAGCGGTGCATACGCTGTTCAACCAACTGATGGCGGTGAATCCGAGCGTCGAAGTGTATCTGCTCGATAATAACGGCAAGATCGTCGGCAATGCTGCGCCAACGGGCAGATTGCGACAGCAAAAAATCGATCTCAGGCCGGTGACCGCGCTGTTACAGGGCGCGAAAATGCCGGTCTATGGCGATAATCCGCGCGATCCGCAGACCCGCCAGGTCTTCAGCGCCGCGCCGTTACAAGTGGACGGTGTGACTAAAGGCTACGTGTATATCGTCCTGCTCGGCGACGAATACACCGCGCTGACCAGCGATGCGCAATATCAGTCGGCCATTTATCTGGCGCTGCGCTCTATGGGACTGGTCGCCCTGTTTGGTTTGCTGGCCGGTGCGCTGGCTTTCCGCTGGGTGACGCGTCCGGTGCGTAAACTCACCGCGCAAATTGCCCAGCTCGACAGCGGCGGTATGGATGCTATTCAGGCGCTGGCGAAAACAGAGCTGCCCGCCGGTGCACCGCGCGATGAAGTGTCACAGCTGCAACAGGCGTTTGTCGCGCTGGCAAAACGTATCGATCAACAGTGGCAAAGCCTGATGGTTCAGGATCAACAACGCCGTGAGTTTATCGCCAATATTTCTCACGATTTACGCACGCCGCTGACCTCGTTACACGGCTATCTGGAAACGCTGTCGGTGAAATCGGACCATCTTAGCAACGAAGATCGCCAGCGTTACCTGAACATCGCCCTGACGCAGAGTAAAAAAGTCGGGCGTCTGGCACAGGAACTTTTCGAACTGGCGCGGCTGGAGTACGGCGTCGTGAAGCCGCAAAAAGAGCCGTTCTCGCTGTGCGAACTGGTGCAGGACGTGTTTGCGAAATTCGAACTGGCCACTGAAACACGCGGGCAAAAACTGCTGGCAGATATCACTCCCGGCATTCCGCTGGTGAATGCGGATCTGGGCATGATTGAGCGCGTGCTGACCAATCTGCTCGATAACGCCATCCGCCACACACCGGAAGGCGGTACCATCGAAATCAAACTGTGGAAAAGCGAAGGGCAGGTGATGGTGCAACTGAAAGATTCCGGGCCGGGTATCGCCGCGGAGCTAAAAGACAGTTTGTTCGTACGCCCGTCGATCCTCAGTGCCAACAAACATCGTGCTGGTGGCCTCGGGCTGATGATCGTCCGCCGTATTTTACAGCTGCACGGCAGTGATATCCGGCTTATCGAAGAACCGAAACGTGGCGCGTGTTTTCAGTTTTCTGTGCCGGTGTAGCAGACTGCATTATAATCAGCCTTAATTCGCTGACTGGACGACCAGAGATTCGGCATAATTATTCAGGGACGACCCTGGCATTCTAAAAAGGAAACATCATGGCCTGGGTATATCTGTTTTTCGCAGGAATTTTCGAGGTGGTCTGGTCGGTGGCGATGAAAGAGTCTCACGGGTTCAGCCGCCTGATTCCCAGCATCATCACCATCGTTTTCATGTTACTCAGCTTCGCACTGCTCTCCATCGCCATGAAAACGCTGCCGCTCGGCACGTCTTACACCGTCTGGGTGGGTATTGGTGCGATCGGCGCATTTATTCTCGGCGTGACGATGTTTGGCGAGAGTCTTAATCCGCTGCGTGTAATCGCCGCGTTACTGATTTTTGCAGGTGTTGTGCTGCTGAAATTTGCGACCAAGGAATAAGGTCAGGGGTAAATTGCAGGAAGCCGCTCAGGGGAGAGCGGCTTTTTTGTTTAATAATTATTCTTTAAACATAGCAGACAGCATATGACGAGAAGTGGGTACCAGACCGACTTCTAAGCCAAAAGGCTTGAAGACTTTATTGATAATGTCAGAGGTATAGTTACCCTTATCATTTTCTACTTCAGATAATGTCTTACGTGATACGCCGGTCAGTTTGGCAAAAATATCCTGCTTTAGTCCCAATACGTCAACTTCGACGATTCCTCAAATACCGTTACCTTTATTACACATTAATGGATTAATTTTGATTTAGTGCGTGCTATACGACTCAAACCGTTGTTCGGCAGTGAAATGCAGCAATTAGATTTCCACCGCTCCGACAGTTTCAATCAGCCGGAATGCCAGCAGGCTGTCTTTACTACGCCCGAGTGCGTAAACCCGATGGTCACGCGCCAGATCGTGAATAATCGCCAGCCCGATACCGCTGGTTATCGCGGCGACAGGGAGCGTAGTCATCATGTTTTCCTTCGGTTCTTTTGAACCTGACAGCTGATGGCTTAACTTGTGTGGAAAAAGAAAAGCCCCGCAGAACGGGGCTCCATGAGAACTGACGTCTGCCTTTAACTCCCCAACTCCACCTCTACGCGATGTGCCACCCCGTCATCCAGCAACGGGATCCGATCATTTTCCAGCGTATTACCGTCGAAAAGAACGCGGTATTCGCCTTCGCTGCGGCGGACGGTTATTTGGTAATAACTGCTGCCTTGTTGGTAACTGAGCGTGATTTCCGGCCACGCCGCCGGGAGGTGGCTGTGGATGGACAGCGCATCGCCGTGGCGGGTGATGCCAAGCAGGGATTCGGTGATCAGACGGTACGTCCAGCCCGCTGAGCCGGTGTACCAGCTCCATCCGCCCCGACCGCTGTGCGGTTCTACCGAGTAGATATCGGCGGAAATAACATAAGGCTCGGCTTTGTAGCGGCTGATGTCGTCGGCGCTGAGGCTGTGATTGATCGGATTGATCATCGACATCAGCTCCCAGGCACGTTCGATATTGCCCTGTTTGGCGAAGGCCATCACCGCCCAAATTGCGCCGTGGGTGTACTGCCCACCGTTTTCGCGCACGCCCGGCAGATAGCCACGAATGTAGCCGGGGTTCGGGCCGTTGCCGTCAAACGGTGGCGTCAGCAGTTTGATTAACCCTGCGTCATTATCCACCAGCCGCTTATCGACTGAACGCATGGCGCTGGCAGTGCGCTCCGGCGTGCCTGCACCAGAAAGCACTGACCAGCTTTGAGCGATGGCGTCTATCTGACATTCATCATTGAGATGCGAGCCGAGCGTTTCACCACTGTCGAAGTAGCCGCGCAGATACCAGTCGCCGTCCCATGCGTGATCGTTGAGATTTTGTTTGAGCAGCGCGGACTGTTCGCGGCACAGCGCGGCGGTTTCGATATCCTGCCGCTCTTCGGCCAGTGCGCCGTAGCGTTGCAAGACGTCGTACAGGAAGAAGCCCAGCCAGACGCTTTCTCCGCGTCCGCCGAGACCAACCAGATTCATGCCATCATTCCAGTCGCCAGCCCCCATCAGCGGCAGTCCGTGCTCACCCATTTTCAGACCGTGCTTCAGGGCGCGAACACCGTGCTGCCAGAGAGTTTCCTGCGTCGCGCTGACCGCCGGTAACTCGTACACCGATTCTTCACCGGCGGCCAGCAATCGGGCTTCCAGATACGGAACCTGCTGTTCGGCAATCTCATGATCGCCGGTCACCGAGATGTAATGGCTGATGGCCAGCGGCAGCCACAGATAATCATCTGAGCAGCGCGTGCGCACGCCGTTACCGGTTGGCGGATGCCACCAGTGTTGCACGTCGCCCTCAACAAACTGACGTGAAGCACACAAGAGGATTTGCTCGCGCATTCGCTGCGGCGCAGCGTGAGTGAGCGCCAGCGTATCCTGCAACTGGTCGCGGAATCCGAATGCGCCGCCGGACTGGTAATAGCCGCTGCGCGCCAGTATCCGGCTGGCTAAGGTCTGATAAATCAGCCAGCCGTTGGCGAGTAAATTGATGGAAGGATCCGGCGTGGTGACCTGGATTTTATCCAGTACCAGATGCCAGTGCTGATGCACGCGATCCAGTTCGGCCTGCGCTTCGCCTTCCTGTAAGAACTGGCGAATCAGCGTTTCGGCGTCATCGACGTTTTGTCCCAGACCCAGCGCGAAGGTGAAGGTGCGCTGGTCTCCATCGATAAGTGTGGTCGCCGACTGCACTGCGCCGCACGGATCCATCGCCGCGCCGGTTTTATCCGACAGCCGTTGATTTTTTAGCGCAGCAGGTGCCGCCGGTGAACCACCACGGCCGAGGAATTCACGGCGATCGCCGCTGACCGAACAATGCGCGCCCGTCACGGCGAAGAAGGCCGTACGATCAGCGCCGTTGCTGGTGTAGTGATTGGTCGCCAGCACGCCGCAACCCTGAGACACCCGCGCCTGTGAAGTGACGATATGCATGGCGGATTTGGTGCGCAAATCGGCCATCACCCATTCCACATAGCCGGTGACCGAGAGCCTGCGCGGACGGCCAGAGAGGTTGGTCAGGGTCAGCATAATGAGTTTAACCGGCGCATGTTCGGCGACCAGCACCGTCATCTCGCTGGCGATCCCGCGCTCGGTATGTTCGAACACGCTGTAGCCGAAGCCGTGGCGCGTCACGTAGCCGCCCGCGCCGCGAACCGGCAGGGGAGCCGGTGACCAGACGCGTCCGGTCTCTTCGTCGCGCAGATAAAACGCTTCGCCGGAGCTGTCGCTGACCGGATCGTTTTCCCAGGGCGTTAAGCGGTATTCATGTGCGTTTTCGTACCAGGTATACGCCTGACCGCTTTCCGAAATCACGGTACCGAAATCCGCATTCGCCAGCACGTTCGACCACGGCGCAGGCGTGTTTTGCCCGTCGTTGAGCAGGATCTGGTATTCGCGACCATCCGGTGAAAAACCGCCGGTGCCGTTGAAATAGGTCAGATCGCGTGGTTCGGCGGCAACCGGCGTCAGTGGCTCGTCGCTGCGAACCGGCAGCAGTGCGGGCAGGCCGACATGGGGCATCTGCATCCGCTGATTGAGCTGATCCGTGAGCGGGCCGTGACGATCGTCTATCACGACACGCGCCACGCTCATCAGCAGCGTACGGTCATCCTGTGTGATTTGTTCGCCGTTGCGGACAAAAATGCCGCCCGGAATATCGGTCTGGCTGGAGCCTGCGCCCGACGCGACTAATCCAAGGATCTGGTTTTGCAGCGCCTGCTGGTAGCCGCCCGGATCGTTAGAGAGGAGGACCAAATCGACTTTCAGCCCTTTCAGCCGCCAATAGTTGTGGGCGCGGATCAGCAGTTTCACCAGATTGATATTCTCGCTGCTGGAGATGTTCAGCAGCACAATCGGCAGATCGCCGGAGAGCGAAAGCCCCCACAGGCCGGACTGTCCGCGTCGGTTATTGATGATGGTTTGTGCCTCGCCGCGCATTTCCTGACTGGCAAACAGCACCGCACCGGCCAGGCGGTTAAACAGCCCGGCGTCATCTTCGGTGGCGTTGAGCTGGCGCAGAACCACCTGACTGTGGGACCAGGCGATTTCGAATACCCGATCAGCAATATGGTGGTCGCGGTATTTTTCCAACAGCGCCAGGCTTTGCAGCCGGGTATCACCGATGCCGTATACCATGTCGATCACTACCGGTACGCCGGGTTTGAGGCGAATCCGCTGGCGGATAGAGAGCACCGGATCGAGAACAGCACCGGCGCTGTTGCTGAGTTTGCCAGGTTGTTGCAGTGCCTGCGGATGGGCGGCGGTGTTGCCGCGTCCTATAAAGGCGGCGCGATCGGTTTCGAAAGAGGTTTCCCGCTCCACCGGGCCGTGGATCGCCATCATGTGGAACATCCACGGGCACTGTTCATCCGGCTCGCGCGGGCGACGATGGCAGAGAATGCCTTCCTGCGCGGGCACCAGTTCGGTCTGCACAAACAAATTACTGAACGCCGGATGGCTGGCATCGTTGGCCGCTGGCGCCAGAACCACTTCGGCATAGGTGGTGATTTCCAGCGTGCGCGGACGGCGTCCGTGGTGAGTGACCGTCATGCGGCGGATTTCGACGTCGTCTTCCGGTGATACCACAATGTGCGTATTCATCGTCAGCGAGCCCTGTGTGCGGGTAAATTCCGCACCGGAGTCGGTAAGCACCGCGTGATAAGACCCTTTTTGCTTACCTGCCGGTTGCCAGCTGTTGCTGGACACTTCGCCGGTCGCCGGATCGCTGATATAACAGAAGATGCCGCGATTATCGCGCGTCGCATCTTCCCGCCAGCGGGTGAGCGTGAGGTCTTTCCAGCGGCTGACGCTGCCCCCGGCCTGCGTCACCATCAGATGATAATTCGTATTAGAAAGCAGCTGAACTTCAGGCGTCGGGCTGTCCACGTCGATAAATTCACGCAGTTCGACGTTCACTTTTTGCAGTGTGCTGTCGTGAGACTCGAAGTGACGGCGCGGGCTGTAAAGTTCGACCGCATCCGGCACGCGTTCCTGTAATAACAAGCGGGCGGACTGGAAGGCCGCATTGGCCGCAAAGCGCGCGGGCATCGGGGAATCGAGCAACACATTGGCCAGCGCGAGGAATCCCATCCCCTGGTGGTGCGCCATGTAAGAGCGTACGACGATGTAAATCTGTCCCCGAACCAGCCGCGACGGGCTGTAGTCCAGCGCATCGTAGAAGCCGTATTCGCCGCGTGCGCCGCGATTTTCCAGCTCGACCAGGTTGAGACAGGCTTCCTGCGGGCGGATCATCAGCGCCATCATGGTGGCGTAAGGTGCGACCACCATGTCTTCGCCAAGCCCGCGTTTCAGCCCGAGCCCGGGCACGCCAAATGCGTGATACTGATAATTCTGATTGATATCGAATGCGGCATACGCGGACTCCGAAATCCCCCACGGGACATTGTTCTCTTTCCCCCAGGCTATCTGCCGGTCAACGGCGGTTTGGCACATTTGCACCAGCAGCGTGTCCGGATAAGCCGGCATCACCAGTTGCGGCATCAGATACTCAAACATCGACCCGCTCCACGACATCAGCGACGGCTGTTTGTCGATCACGGTGAACAACCGCCCCAGCGCGAACCAGCTTTTTTGCGGCAGTTGGTTGGTCGCAATGGTCACGTAGTTGGTCAGGCGGATTTCAGACGGCAGCAGATCGTACTTTCCGCTGTCCATCTTGTGCGCGTCGCAGTTGTAACCGACAGTCAGCAAATGCGTGGTGTTGTCGTACAGGAAGCGGAAATCCATGTGCGCGTGTTCGTTCAGGCGTTGTTCCAGTTCGCCGATAATATCCAGACGCTGACGCGCCAGCCCGATAGCGCGGGATAAACCCGGCGAGGTCAGCGCGTCCTGCTGCGCCAGCCAGAGCAGCGTTGGCAAGGGTTCGTCATGCGCTTGCGGGGACAACCAGCCGTAAAATTCATTCCACTCGGCAAGCCCTGCATCCAGCTGTAACGCGAGCTGTTGCAGCCAGCCGTCTGCGGATGAAGAGATCAGTGCCCGCATCGCACGCAAACTATCGAAAATGGCTTCGCCTTTTGCTGCAGCCGCCAGCGTCCAGCTCTCGCGGAGTTTGGCCATCGGTGCCGCACCGTATTTATTTTCGGCCATGTAAAGGGTGTCTTCAAGACCGGTCAGCCACTGCGGAATATTCACCGCGGGCTGGCGACGCCACAGGCGCAGGCCGGTGCTCAGGGTCAGCAGATGGCCGGCAAGATTGCCGCTGTCGACGCTGGAAATGTAGCGCGGATTCAGCGGTTCAAGCGTGCGCGTGTCGTACCAGTTATAAAGATGGCCGCGATAATGTTCGAGTTTGTCCAGCGTATCCAGCGTCTGCCCGGTGCGCAGTAACACTTCGCCCTGCGTGAGGTAACCGAAATCCCACGCGGTGATGTTTGCCAGCAGCGAGAGGCCGATATTGGTAGGCGATGTGCGGTGGGCAATTATCGGGTTTGGAATTTCCTGATAATTATCCGGCGGCAGCCAGTTTTCCTTCTCTGTCACAAACGTTTCGAAGAATGACCACGTCTGGCGCGCAGCCTGACGCAGGAATATCCGCTGTTCCGCATCGAGATTGGCTGCCGGAGGTGGGGCGGGTTGGCTCAGCCAGCACATGATGCGCGGGGCGAGGAACCACAACACGCCGAGGGGTAATACTGCCCAGACCAGCGACGGATGAGTCAGCGCAGGCAGCATTACAATCGCGATCCCCGCCAGCGGATTCGCCCACATCCGCAGATAGAAATACTCCGGCGACTGTGCGCGGTTTTTGCTGCTGACCTTCACGCTAGACCATTCGTGCAGGTGCCGGTGGCTGATGCCCAGCCGCCACAGCGTCAGTAATATTGCCTGTAAGGAATAGACCGCTTCGTGCGGCAGCGTCATTAACGTCACAAAAATGCGTGAAAGGCGGCTGAGGGTGGCGGAGGCCACGCTTTTCAGATGCGGGATAAGTTTGCGGCGCGGGCCTTTATTTATTAAATCCAGTACTAGCGCGACCAGCACCGGGAACAGAAGCATCACGGCGATAAATCCAAGCCAGTAGAGCTTGTTCGGCACCAGCCCCACGGTGCAAAAGATGATGATTAAAAACGCAGGCGCAACCAGACTGCGGCGCAGGTTATCGAACAGTTTCCAGCGCGAAAGCGTAGTCAACGGGTTCGGGCAGCGCTGGCCGTCTTCCTGCCGCACAAGAAAACGCAGCCAGTTCAGCAACTGCCAGTCACCGCGGATCCAGCGGGTTTTACGCGCCACATCCGCCAGATAGTGATCGGGATATTGTTCGTACAACACCACATCGCTGAGCATCCCCGAACGTGCGTAACAGCCTTCCAGCAGATCGTGGCTGAGCACCAGATTTTCCGGGCAAGTGTTTTCGTTGGCGCGGATAAACGTATCGACGTCGTAAATGCCTTTACCGACAAATGAGCCTTCGCCGAATAAATCCTGATAAATGTCCGATGACATCGATGAGTACGGATCGTTTCCCGGCACGCTGCTGCACAGGGCGGCATAGCGTCCCTGACCATGTGCAGGGATCTCCTCTGCCAGACGTGGCTGGAGAATCGCGTAGCCGGAGACCACCAGATGGCGCTGCTCGTCGTAGACCGGATGATTGAGCGGGTGCGCCATCGCGGCAACCAGCTGATGCGCTGTCGCGCGCGGCAGCACGGTATCGCTGTCGAGCGTAATGACGTACTTCACTTGCCGCAAATGTGCCTGAGTGCTGCCTTCGATCAGTGAGAAGGGTTCGCCCCGATCGCGCAGCCAGTGATTGAGCGCATTCAGCTTGCCGCGTTTACGCTCGTAACCCATCCAAACGCCCTGCGGCGCATTCATTTCGCTGTCGCGATGTAACAGGGTAAAACGCGCACCTTCGGTGGCAGGATAGCGTCGGTTGAGCAACTGGATTTGCTGCGCGGCATAAGCCAGCAGGGCATCGTTATCCGGATTATCCCGCTCCACGCTGTCGTGAAAATCACTCAGCAATGCGAAATTCAGATGCGGCAGGACGTTGCCGAGATAACACACCTCGAGGCTGTTTATCAGCTCGTCGATATTCTTGCGGCTGCCGAGCAGGCAGGGGATCACCACCAGCGTACTGGCATTTTCGGGAATACCCCCGGCAAACTCCAGACGCGGCAAGGGTTGCGGCATGCGGCTGCGGGTGGTGATTTCACTGAGCAGATTGAGGGCGAACTGGCTGGCGACTAACACCACCGGCACCAGCATCGCCCACCACAGCCAGTTACTGGCCGGATGACCGGTACGGAAAAGCGCATCAGCAGTCACGGCGGTGGTCAGCAACATCAGGCTGCCGAGCCACGAAAGGAGCGGCGTCTGGCTGAGTTTGGCGCGGGCGCGGATCTGCAACGAATAGCGCACCCCGAGATCTTTCTCCAGGGCCGGACGGCCGGGGCCGATCAGATAAAAACCGACGTGCTGCTGCTGATAAGAATCACCGGGCCGTTGCGCCAAAGCCACCGCACGGGCGGCAACGGCGGCTTCGTCATGAGGGGAGTTGCGCGAAAGACGTTCGATCTGATGGCGGTAATTATCGCGCGTGTCGAAGTGCATCGTAGCGTATATACCGGCCGGATCGGTGCGCAGGATTTTCTCCACAACGCTGAGATTCTCGGCGAAATCTGCCCAGTCCATCTCAGTCAGGTGGCGTAATCCCATGATGCTGTTACTGACCGTCAGCTGATTGGCTGCCAGCTGCTGATTAAATTTATCGATGACTTCGCGCTGCGTCAGTCCGACTTCACTGAGGCGTTGTTCTACCCAGGTCAGCGGCAGTGCCAGCATCGATCCATGCCCTTGCAGACGTCGAACCAGTTCAGCGACAAATGCGCTGGTGCGCGGCGGATTGGTTCGCGCCATGTCGGCAATCACGATGATCTGATTGGCCGGATCGTTCTCAGCACTGTCGAGCAATTTATTGACCCAAAAATCCGCCAGATTGCGTTCTTTCTGGGCATTCGCCACTTCAATACTGACGCGACGAAGATTCTCGATCAGCGCCAGGCGCAACATCCCCGGGAACGCCCACAGCTCGCCGAGCGTCAGTGGACGGACGCTCTGATAGGTCGAGAGAAAGCGGGTGAGGGTTTTGATATCCCAAAGGCCGTCGCTGTGGCTGACGACTTCAGTGGCGATATCGTAAATGCGCGGGCAAAAATGCGGTGATCCGAGCGAGGGCAGACCCTTGCCAAAGTTTTTCGGCAGCAGCTGGCGCACGACACGGATTTGTTCTTCGATTAGATAGTAGTTATCCAGCAGCCACTCACCGGCGGGCGTAATCGAGGCTTTTTCACCACTGCTTAAAATCAGGCAGCTGCGGGTTAACACCTTCTCGTTGTCATCGAGGCGTTTCAGTAAATAGTACGGAAGTTTCTTTTTAGATAATTTATGCGAGAGGGCCAGTTTTCCGCCGTAGCGTTCCATCTGGTCAGCCGAAAAAAGTTCGGCGCGGATCGGCGATGACTGTTCAAGCGCGCTGGCGCGGTGACGTCGGGTGGCCGGTGATGCAGGTGGAGCTCCTTTACTTTTGAACCAACTGAAGACAGCATTTTTCACGTCGTCATTCCTTACGCGGACCCGAGAAGGCAGTTGCCTGAGCTGCGATAAGAGTTCACATCATGAGAAAAAGAGGTCAGGGGCAGGGAGGCATTTCGGAATAGACACCTGTAGCGAGCGTCTCTCCACAGCTTAGTCTGTTTATGGAAAGCGCGTTGGTTTAATTTTCATCACTTTGATTTATATAAACTACACTTGCTGGGCATGACCTGCGTCCCTACAACGTTCACCAAAACAACAATAACGAGAAACTACGATGATTATTTCTGCTTCAACGGATTACCGGGCAGCGGCAAAAAGCAAACTTCCGCCGTTTCTGTTTCACTACATCGACGGCGGGGCGTACAACGAACATACCCTCCGGCGCAACACTGCCGATCTGGCCGATATTGCCCTGCGCCAGCGCATTCTGAAAAATATGTCGGATTTGAGCCTCGAAACGGAGCTCTTCGGCGAGAAACTGGCGATGCCTGTTATCCTCGCGCCGGTTGGCCTGACCGGCATGTACGCCCGTCGCGGAGAAGTGCAGGCCGCACGCGCCGCCGCGAAAAAAGGTATTCCTTTCACGTTATCCACGGTGTCGGTTTGCCCGATCGAAGAAGTAGCGCCCGCCATCGACCGGCCGATGTGGTTTCAGCTTTACGTCTTAAAAGATCGCGGATTTATGCGAAATGCGCTGGAACGCGCGCAGGCTGCGGGGGTGAAAACGCTGGTCTTTACCGTCGATATGCCGGTGCCCGGCGCACGTTATCGCGACGCGCATTCCGGCATGAGCGGCCCGAACGCCGCTGCTCGCCGCATGTTGCAGGCAGTGACGCATCCGCAATGGGCCTGGGACGTCGGCCTGAACGGCAAGCCGCACGATCTTGGTAATGTTTCAGCATATCGCGGCAAACCGACGACGCTGGAAGATTATATTGGCTGGCTGGGTGCGAACTTCGACCCGTCTATCTCCTGGAAAGACCTCGAGTGGATCCGTGAGTTCTGGAAAGGCCCGATGATCATCAAAGGCATCCTCGACCCGGAAGATGCCAAAGACGCTGTCCGGTTCGGTGCGGACGGCATTGTGGTCTCCAACCACGGTGGCCGCCAGCTCGACGGCGTGCTATCCACCGCCCACGCCTTACCGGCTATTGCTGACGCGGTGAAAGGCGACATCAAAATTCTCGCCGATTCCGGCATTCGTATCGGTCTGGACGTAGTACGTATGATCGCGCTGGGCGCTGACAGCGTATTGTTAGGCCGTGCATTTGTGTACGCGCTTGCTGCAGCGGGTGAGTCGGGAGTGATTAATTTGCTGACGTTGATAGAAAAAGAAATGCGGGTGGCGATGACGTTGACCGGAGCACGAAGTATCGCGGAGATAGGCGCGGAGTCGCTGGTGTACGGGCGCGGCGTGAGGTGACGGTTCAATAATTAAAGCAGCGGTTTTTGGGCAAACCGCTGCCATGATGTCGCTTCAACCGATATTTACAGTGCCACTTCCGATAAGAACACCACCGCAGTCGATGCTGTCACCGGTTCTTGCCGCCGGTTTCCCATCAATAAACACGGTAGCGGAACCGCTGGCAATCTTACGCGGATGCGAAAGGTGCAGAGGTAAGCTGTGCGGCACAAGCGGATCGCCCATTCGGGCTGCCGGTAAACTGTCGAAAAAGACCGAATTTGAACCTGCGATCACGGGTGTCGCGGGGTACCCTTCATGCTGCGATCCTATATCGTTCACTTTTGCTGCTATTGGCATTATCGGGCTCCGGTTTAGATGACGGGAACAAATTTACCGTTGATCAGGGAGAACATTGGGGCAAAAAAGCTCATCATTTCTTCGCCATCTTCATCAACGTAGTAATAAGTTAATGGAGAATATGTTGGTTTTGATTTGTTATATAATTGTACAATGCGCCCTTTATTCATTACCCTTACTTCATAATCGCTCCAAATGATAGGTTCGATTTTCACTTTTCCAGCCTCAAGTCTATCCTTAGGGTATTGTGAGGCTAAAATATCATCTTCTTTTTCACCTGTTGTCATTGACCATGCTTTTAAGGCGAATTGATCAAACTCCTTCAAAAGTTTACGATCCTTGCTATTAATGATTTTAGCCATTTCACTATATGCACTTCTGAGTTTTTGTAGTTGTTCTTGGTTATTTATATAAGGTGTGGCGTGAATCCAATGCCAATCTGGAATTCCATTTATGATGACTTCTTTTTTAAATTCATAAAGCACCATTCCCTTAGGGAAAAATAAATCATCAAAATAGTCTTTATCAATGTGCCCAGGCTCAGCTTGCTCGGCAATGATTCTTTTTCCAACTAACTTGGTGCCATCCGATGAACCCTCTGGTGCGCCATTATTATCAATTTTAACAGTAATTGATGCAATTGAAATATTCTTAATATCCTTGAAACGTACCAACTCTAACTTACAACTAGAGTTAGGATCGAAGTTACCAAAGTCACCTTTATTGTTTTGCTCTTCGGAAAACCAATCAAGTGACCCTATTTCTACGCTAATTTCATTTATGCCATTTTCTAAAAAAAGCAATGAATTTGTACTAGATATTCCACCACCTGACCCAGAATATGCTGATCTCCTATTATCCATACCGGTTACACCGTTAGTTTTAATATTACAAAATGCAGATTTTATGTTAAAAAAAGATCTAATATTTAATGAAAATCTTTCATTTTCAGCTAATGCTTCGTTAATAGATGAAAGCAAAAAAATTAGTAGTATTAAAAAGTTAACTCTCATGGGGTCATCCATAATTATAGATTACTGATTAAATTACTGGTACGAATTTACCATCGATCAAAGAAAACATTGGTGCAATACTGCCTAAAAAATCATCCCCATCTTCGTCAATAGTATAATAGCTCAAAGGTGAAGATGACGGATTTGATTTGTTATAAAATTGTACAATCCTTCCTTGGTTCATAGTCCGTATGGCATAGTCATCCCAGTCAATAGGATTTATTTTTATTGTGTGACCTTCAAGTTCTTGTTTTGAATATTGTGACTCGAGAATAGAATCTTCACTTTCACCTGTGGTTACCGACCATGCTTTTAAAGCGATACCATCATACTTTTTCAGCTCACTTCGATTTCCAGAATTTATTATCTTTGACATTTCTAAATATGATTCTTTTAATTTATCTATTTGATTTTTAGTGCCATCAAATGGAGTTGCGTTTACCCATTGCCAAATAGGGATGTTGGAAACGTTAACATCTAGAGAGAAATTGTATACTATCATGTTCTTAGGGAAGAATTTTTCATCAAAATACTCAGGATCGAAATGTCCTGGTTCAATCTGCTCTGCCATTTTTTTAATGCGTTTTATTTTTGAACTTACCTCATTTATAATGGTAGGCTCTCCCAAATCATCTATTTTAACATTTATTGATGCTAGGGTTTTTTTAGTTTTATCTTTGAATTGAACTAAATCAATTCTACAATGGGCTTCTGGGCTGAATTTAGCACGTTCGTTATTTTTTAATTTCTCATCCGAAAACCATCCCAAAGCACCAATATCTATACTGATTGTGTTTTTTCCATTCTCAAGAAAAAGTAACGCGTTGGTGCTTGATATACCACCCCCTCTTCCAGAATATGCAGAATTTCGATTGTCAAGCCCCAGAGTTCCATTGGTATATATAGCGCAAAACGAGTTATTTATATTAAATAAAGTGCGGATTTTTATTGGATCATTATATGCTTTAGCATTGGAAAACATAAGCCCACCTGTCAAAAAAAGTAAAGTGATTGATTTTAAATTAACCATTATTTTTCCTTTTCAAGGTATTAATAAATTATATTAGTATTGGTAGTGTTTAACACTCCATCAGTCAGCATTTGCTCCCATGGCCCTAATTTTCGAGGCGGTGTTATCATTGGGATGTCATCATTTCTTTTTATTCCATACAAGTTTATTCTCAATGGTGAGTCTTTTACTCTAAGAGGATCAGCAAGTTGCCATTCTTTCAATTGTTTTTTTTCTATCTTTTTAGGTGTTTTTTTATTATTTCCATTTTTGTAACGTACATCCGCCACAAACTCGAAACACCCATTAATTCCTTCGTGAAATCCAGCCAGATCCAGTCCTTTGTCGTGTTGATCCAGTGCAAAACCGGCGGCTGTCGTAATGGATCCCTTGGCGCCGATATTAATTTCGGCAAAAAAAACTTCTGCTTCGAAGGCTGCGCTGACCACACCCTCGATCCCGAGTTTCAGCAGGTTTCCTTCCGGAATATTAAAATCCCATTTATCATCATTCAGGCTGTAGGCAGCGCCAATATTGATGTTAACTTCTGGTGTGAACTCCAGATAGCATTCTACGCTGGTACCATGTTTTTTTAAATAATCGCGGCATTTACCCACCAGAGAATCAATTTTACAATAGGCACAGATAAATTGGATGATATCGAATTTAAAGGTACCACTTAAAAAGGGTTCACCGGATAACCCAAGAAAATGGCAGGGACCATCTTTTACATCGATATGCTGATAGGCATAAGATACCTCGAGATTTACAGGAGCAATTTCCATACTGAATATAGTGTATTCTCGTGTGCTACCTGAATTTTCAGGATCAGGTGCGAAATATTCATTGATGTTGTTAACCAGCGAATCAATCCGGTTAAGTTGCTCAAGGGACCTGATTTTCTTGGATGACTGTATTTCCCTGGTATATTCTTTCGAGTAGTCTACATCGCAAATCTTCACACCGAACTCTACACTGAGTTCCGTTTTTCGTGTGAGCTCAAATTTATCAGTGTGATATTCCCAGCCACTGCGTAGTTTATTTCTATTTTTAGGTTTTGCGCCCTCCATTGCCTGACGGGATTTAATGTGTTCATCACGTCGCTCTTTGATTGTTCGCTCGCGGACGTTGGAAACAATTTCATAACTTAGACCGGCAGTAAAACGTATCTCAAATGATGGATAAACATCGATAAAAACCTGTGTGCCTTTTTCATAGCAACCTTCTGTTGCTATAACATAATGCGCCGGTTCGTCAAAAATATCTGCAGGGGTGGTGATACTACTCAGGTATTCCCAGGGTGAATGAAGAGCCTCAACGAGTTCTATCTCATCTTTTTGACCTTTGTAGTTCAGGACGACTTGATTTGGTTGCCCGTCAGAGTTTAAAGGGTCTGAAGTGTTATTTTCGATTTCTTTTAATTCAGCTTTCGGACAACCATTTTTACTGCACTTACTGACAATAGTTATACTGCCTTCGCATCCTTCTCCTTCATCTAACAGTGTAAACCTGACCGGTTTTTCCTCAGGCCAGATGTGATTTTCTTCCTCTTTAGGAAAAGTTGCAGTTATTTTATGCAAACAAGGTTCAGGCATGCCGCATTCAGCACACGCTTTTCCAGCCGTTGGTGAAGGTGATGACATAATAGTAGTATCCTTACTCAGGGATATATCCCAGTTCCTGTAAAAGTAGCTTCTCTACCTGATAGTAGATAGACTGAGTTGAATCACTTAATAGTGTTTCCCATTGCTGCGGAATTGCAGCAGTACGCGTGATACCTTTCTTAAGCAGCGCGAGTGTGATACCACGAACAGACCGGCTATCAACGATATTAAAGGCATGGCAGAAAAACAGATAATCTTCTGCTTGCTGATGAAGTACCTCCATTTCCGGATGCAGAAAGTCTTCATCAGCTAAATAATAATCACGAATAAAACAAGCAAGTTTGTTAATGTAATTTTTTTTGGTGAGATTATTTAATTTTTTAAACTGTCGGAAAGATAATGCCAGTGTTTCTGCCGCTGAAGACGTGTTGTGTTTTTCTTCATATACCGGTTCGAAATTCTCCTGATGTGAGTAACCCTCGTAATTAGTCATAATTTTTGAAATCGGCCCGGTAAACGATGAGAGTTCTATAGGGGTTAATACATCCAATATCATCCAGATATTTCGAGGGTCATAAAATCGCAATAACACCGTTTTTTCCTGTTCTGGAATTTTGACCCACAAGTACCTACGCAGATGTTGCAACAGCAGGTGAAGAGGTTTCGCCGAAAATAGAGTGATCCCCCACGGTGTTGTTCTAAATTTTAACCATTCATCTACTTCAGGCGTCATTTGAACCAGATAGGGGGCAAGCTCTACGATTTCAGGCTGAACAGGCGGTGAATATAAGCAGCAATGTGGAAGTGTCTGTGTTGAGAGAAAACTGACTAATTCAGCCTCAACTGCGCCGTCAATGATTGCATACCGAATCTGTTCCATATTATTTATCCTCCAGCGGACAATGCGAGACAAACACAGAACCTTCTCCTGCCGCTGCTTTGAGTATCATCGGTCTCATTGGTAAAATAACTTCGCCGGGCGTTCCACTACCGTTAAGGTTTATTTTGGCCCCTTTGATATCGACGCCAGCAGAGTGGATAACAATGAATGAGCTGCCCACGCGCAGGCTGATCTTGCTCTCGCTTTGTAAAACGATGTCTCCCTGAATGCTAATACCCAAGGCACCCGCAACTTTCTGAGCAAGATCGCCTTTCACTTCGATGTGATGGTTGCCTTCAATCAAGTTCACATAATCTTTCGTGGTTTTATGATCCTGCTTACCTTCAACGGTGATCTTGCGGTCATTCGCCACTACCAGCGACTCGTTATGGCCAATGCTGACTGTTCTGTCGTAATCGACCCGAACGTCCTTACTGTTCAGAACTTTGATCTGCATATCCTTCTGCGCATGCATCGACAGGAGTTCCTGACGGGTTGCGTCCTCGAACATCAGCTCGTTGTAGCCGTTGCCTTTGTACGTCTGCGAGCGGATCGCCATCTGAGTTTTGGTGCCCGGAAGGCTTCCGGGGGAGCGGTTGCTGGCGTGGTAGGTGCGGCCGGTGATGATTGGCTGATCCGGGTCGCCGTTGAGGAAATCGACGATCACTTCCTGCCCGACGCGCGGGATGGCGATGTTGCCAAAGCCGGTGCCCGCCCACGCCTGCGATACGCGGATCCAGCAGGAGCTGTAGTTGTCGGCTTTGTTGTAGCGATCCCACGCGAACTTCACCCGCACGCGACCGTGCGCGTCGCAGAAGATTTCTTCCCCCGACGGGCCGGTGACGATGGCGATTTGCGGGCCGTCGATGCGCGGTTTAGGCTTGGGCGTGGGGCGCCAGGTTTGGGTGGAAGAGATGACTTCAAACTCGGTATTGAGCGTGGTGCCCTGGCCTTCCTGACCAATCAGCGCCTGCGGCTGATCGCCGTGCATCTCGATGGCGACCACCTGCCAGTTGGCGTTCAGTTCTTCACGCGGATGGTCTGTCAGGGCAAAGCGCACGCCGGGATAAAACTGCGGCGAGTTGGTGCTGCCAATCACCACGTCGGCGTTGTTGCGCCAGCCTTCCATCTGATATTTTGCGAAATCGGCGCCGTGCTGCTCGTCTTTGAATCGCCCCGGGTAGTCGAACACGTCATACACCGTGTGCTGGTGAACCATATTTGAGGCTTTTTCCTGATACTGCGCCTGCCAGTTCGGCGCGGTGAAGGTCTAATCCTGCGTGATGACCCTGGAAGGGCGAACCTGCGCGGTGCGGCGGAAGTTGTTGATGCAGTAGGTGGCCGCTTCGGAGGCAGCGTTCGGGTTATACGCAATCGCGCCGATGCTGATCAGTGCGCTGCAGTTGTCTGCGAAGGTGAGCTTCTGATCGTTGGCCTTCAGGAACTCTTCCTCGTAAAAGAAAATCCCCTCTTCGGCCAGCAGCCGCGAAATAAAATCGTAATCGCTTTCCATAAACTGGACGCAAAACTCCCGCCAGTTGTGGCTGGAGCGAAACAGCGTGTCGTGTTTAAGCACGCCCATCTCCCTGAGCAACGGGTCGAGAATGGCGACGATGTTCAGGTTCTGAAAACTGCGGCAGTTTTGCCGCTGGGAGCTGCGCCAGAAATACGGGCGGATGGTCAGTCGGTACTGCGTCTGGTGTTTGCCGGTGTCCCCCTGCTCATAAAAAGTGACAATGCCGCGCACCCGCCGTTTTATCTCATCACCCTGCCAGATGGTGAGCGTCGCCATTTCGTCCAGGACTTTATCGACGCCGACGGCCGGGTCGCTGCTCACCAGCACCACGTTCAGGGTAAAAAGTTCGGAATAACATTGGGAAAGATGAAAGCTGACGACGGCGAAGGTGTCGCGCGTCGCGGTGCCTGCGGTGAAGGTAAAGCGGGTTCCGTTGATCACCATGCTGTGAGTCCCTTAACTGTGCGGCAGAAGCATTTATCAGAAAGTGATATTTCAAGACAATCATAATTGAAATAAATGTATTTATTATCAATTAGATAGGAGGTTATAGGCTCAAAATTATTCTTAATTTTGAAATCTCACCGTGAGGCAGGTCGCAAAAACGTAAATGCGCAAGGTACTGCACTTGAAGCAGGACTGAACCCAGTGAAAGACGGGCTGGATCGGGAACCGCCGCAGATAGCGCAGTGTATTAATGAGACATTCAGGGGGTTACCGGTTTCAGCGGCGAAAAGAGAAGGGGTGAGGACGCAGGGGTAAGACGTGAAAAAGGGAACCTGAGTTCCCTTTTATCGTTCCAGACCTGTCAGTGCCGGGATGTCAGTTCAGTAACCCGAGATGTTCGACGAGGATCGAGGAGCCGATGCCGATGAGCACGACGCCGCCGAGCACTTCAGCCCATTTGCCAATCGCTGCGCCGAGAAAGCGGCCCAGCAGCATGCCTGAGGTGGCCATAATCGTCGTGGCGGCACCGATGGTCAGCGCCATCACAATAATATTCACCTGAAGGAACGCCAGACCGACACCGACGGCCATGGCATCAAGGCTGGTGGCAATGGCCGTCGTCACCAGCAGCCAGAAACCATGGCGGCGGGGCACCTCGATTTCTTCGGCAGTATCCTTTCTGAATCCTTCCCAAATCATGCGTAAACCCAGCACTAAAAGAAGGGTGAACGCCACCCAGTGATCCCAGTCCATGATGAACTGCGACGCTGCGAGGCCGATTGCCCATCCGATCACCGGCGTGATGGCTTCAATGACGCCAAAAATAATCCCGGTGCGTAATGCTTCCTTCAACGGAGGACGGTGCAGGGCTGCGCCCTTGCCGATTGCCGCCGCGAAGGCATCCATTGACATCCCAAACGCCAGAATAATGATCGTATAAAATTGCATAAAACAGGCCAGTCATACCTTACGCAAAGCAAAAGGCGCTTTATTAAAAGAGGCGTGCAGTTTGCCACAAAAGATAAAATAAAAAAACCATAATATTCAATCAGTTATAGTATTGGTTAAAAATGTTAGCACAGGCTATATTTGTATGAAAAGGCTTCAATTTAGAAAGGGTATTAGGGTAAGAGTAAGAAAAAGGTGAGTTAGCATAGGAATTTACCGGCTCTTTGATTTATGCAGGTTGTCTTAATTTTTTGCCTATCCTCAACAAAAGATAGTGAGTGGGTTTAGGGGGAAAGAAGGTAGCAGCATCTATACTCCGTGAATGGGGCGGCACATGCTGCCCTAAAACATGGCGAAGACTCATGAAACAAATACAAAATAAGTCGTCACTGCTCAGTGCGACAGTAGCCTGCATCGGCGTCGTTTATGGGGATATCGGGACCAGCCCGCTCTATACCCTACGGGAATGTCTGACCGGACAGGCGGGCATCACCATGACCCAAAGCTCTTTGTTCGGATTTTTGTCACTAATTTTCTGGCTACTGATGCTGGTGGTGTCAGTCAAGTACATCATCTTCGTGATGCGCGCCGATAACGATGGCGAAGGGGGCATCCTCACCCTGATGTCGCTCGCTGTGCGCAATCTGAGCCCGCGCTGGGTACCGTTGATCATGTTCCTCGGGCTGGTCGGCGGCAGTTTCTTTTACGGGGACGGCGTCATCACGCCCGCTATCTCGGTGCTTTCTGCCATTGAAGGGCTGGAGCTCATCGCGCCTTCGTTCGACCGTTTCATCATTCCAGCTTCGATCGCGGTGCTGACATTGCTGTTTTTCATCCAAAAAAATGGCACCGCCAGCGTGGGGAAAATTTTCGCGCCGGTGATGGTGCTGTGGTTTATCACCTTAGGCGTGTTGGGTATCGGTGGCGTAGTGCGTAATCCTGATGTTCTTCAGGCGCTGAACCCTTACTGGGCGCTGCATTTCTTTGTCGAATTCAAAACCGTGTCATTCTTTGCGCTGGGTATGGTGGTGCTGTCAGTTACCGGCGGCGAGGCGCTTTACGCCGATATGGGGCACTTTGGAAAAAAACCGATCCGTATCGCGTGGTTTGCGTTGGTCGGCCCGTCGCTGGTGATGAACTACTTCGGACAGGGCGCTTTGCTGCTTAGTCATCCCGAAGCCATTCAGAACCCATTTTTCCTGCTCGCACCCGGCTGGGCGCTGATCCCGTTGCTGGTTCTGGCCACGCTGGCGACCGTTATTGCTTCTCAGGCAGTGATTTCCGGCGTCTTCTCCCTGACC
The DNA here is from genome assembly GCF_057290995.1 of Rahnella sp. 1L-D-7-B-C2. NCBI lineage: Bacteria > Pseudomonadati > Pseudomonadota > Gammaproteobacteria > Enterobacterales > Yersiniaceae > Rahnella > Rahnella sp. 1L-D-7-B-C2. Next base: position 398,784 of record NZ_JBXAVQ010000003.1, read on the forward strand.
CGTCAGGCTGTAAGGTTAGGGTATTTACCCCCGATGCGCATCATCTATACCTCCGATGTCGAATCCGGGCAGATCTACATTCCGGTGGTCAACTGGCTGCTGTACGCCGCAGTGCTGATCGCCATCCTCAGCTTCAAACACTCAAGCAATCTGGCGTCGGCCTACGGGATTGTGGTCACCGGTACGATGGTTATCACCTCTTTGCTGATCGGCATTGTCATGGTGAAAAATTGGGGATGGAAAAGCTGGGTGGGCGGGCTGGTGACGGTGCTGTTGCTGCTGATTGATGTGCCGCTGTTTGCCGCCAATCTGACCAAGCTGTTCTCCGGCGGCTGGCTGCCGGTGGCGATCGGCCTGACCATTCTGGTGATTATGCTGACGTGGAAAACCGAGCGTTCGCGGCTGCTACGCCGTTTGCGTCAGGATCCCGAAGCGCTGGAGTCTCTTATTGTTTCACTCGAAAAAGCGCCGCCTAAACGTGTTCCCGGCACTGCCGTGGTGATGTCCCGGGGTCTGTATGAAGTTCCTCTGGTGCTGTTACACAACCTCAAACACAACAAAATTTTGCATGAAAGAGTGATCCTGCTGACCATGATCACGACGGATGTGCCCTATGTTCATAACGTCCGGCGAGTGACTATCGAGCAGCTCTCACCCACGTTCTGGCGCGTGGTAGCAAGTTATGGCTGGCGTGAAAAACCGAATGTGGAAGATATTCTTTACCGCTGCGGGCTGGAAGGTCTGAAGTGCACGATGAACGAGACATCATTCTTTATGTCGCGCGATACGTTCACCCTCGGCGAACCGCGTCCATGGTATTTAAAAGCCCGTGGCAAGCTGTTCCAGGTTTTACAACGCAACTCCCTGCGTGCGCCGGAGCAATTTCATATTCCGCCGAACAGGGTGATTGAGCTTGGGGCGGTGGTGAAGTTTTGAGCAATATTACCGTGGGTTCATTGTGAACCCACGGTAAGGAGAATGAGAACTACGCCTGCGGATCCTGCGTCAGTTCAGTGACTTCCGGCGTTTTAGACTCCTGCGATGTTTGCGTGGTCTGCGACTGAGTGGTCGGCGTCACTTCAGTGACTTTTGGCGTCGCCGATGTTTCAGTCTGCGTCGGCGGAGTCGTCACGGGGGCTGCGGTCTGCGCCTGCTGAGTAGTTACCGGCGCGGCAGGTGTTGCTGCCTGCGTCGGCTGCGGCGCTTCAGTTGCTACAGGCGTTTCAGCTTGTGTCTGTTCGGCCGCTGCCGGGGTTTCCATTTCAATCTTCGGCAGAGTTGGGATCGGGTCGAGCGGGATGCTTTCTGCCTTAGGTTTCGGGATTGGGGTTTGCGCGCGAACCAGGAACGTCGGTTTGAGATCGGCTACCGAATAAGTCACGTGGCTGATGGCGTCGTTAGAGGTGGTGACGTCAACAGGTGAAATCGTTACGCGGCCAATCAGTGAACGGGCATAGCCGCCAACTTTATGCGAGCCTTCCGGCACACGCACTTCGAGACTTTCGCCGATCCCCAGCGCGCCGGCATCTTTGCCATCGACGGTCACGTAGAGTTTGGTGCCATCATCGGTTTTCGTCGGGATATGCGTTACGGTCACGCGCGTCGAACCGAAATCGAAAGCCGGTGCCTGGTCTGCGGTTTTCGGTTTTGCACATCCTGTCAGTGCAAAAACGGCTGCAACGGCAGCAAGGGTAAAACGATAACGCATAGTTCGGTTTCTTCCTTTGAGGGATTTTTGTGATCTGCGTACCAATATACCCGATCTGGCCTGTGAGATGAATGCAACGGTAGGGAACTCGGAACAATCTTCTTTGCAGCCTTTAACACGCCACACAACTTTAAGTTGAAGCGCTTCGTCAATTTGTGTATTTTTATGCAAATTATATGCATAAAAACACAATCACACAGGAGTGACCATGCTTAAGTCCTTAATTCTCACCGGGTGTCTGCTTTCGTCTTTAATCACATCAGCCTTTGCGACGCAAACCACTTACGTGGTCGGCTCCGGCGGCACTTACCGTCCTTTCGAATACGAAAATAGCCAGAAACAGCTGGAAGGTTTTGATATCGACATTATCAAAGCCATTGCTAAAGCGGAAAATTTTGACATCAAACTGGTCAATACGCCGTGGGAAGGCATCTTTGCGACGCTGAATTCCGGCGATCGCGACATCATCATTTCCGGCATCACCATTACCGACAAGCGTAAAGCGATGGTCGACTTCTCCGCGCCGTATTTCCCGGCTGAGCAGTCCATCGTGGTACCTGAGGCGTCTAAAGTGGATTCCGTGGCAGCGCTGAAAGGCCAGAAAGTTGGCGTGGTGAACTCCAGCACCGGCGACATCGTCGTCTCCGACACGCTCGGCAAAAACAGCACCGACATCAAACGCTTTGATAACACACCGCTGATGTTGCAGGAGCTGGCAGAAGACGGCATCGGCGCGGCAGTCGGCGACGTTGGGGTGGTGAAGTACTACATTAAATCCCATCCTGAGAAAGCCCTGAAACTGGTGCCGGACAGCAAGTTTGAACGTCAGTATTTTGGGATCGCGGTGGCGAAAGACAACACCGAGCTGCTGGGCAAAATCAACGCCGGTCTGAAGAAAATCGTGGCTGACGGTACCTACGCAAAAATCTACGCAACATGGTTCGATAACAACGTTCCAACGCTTCCAGCGCAATAATCATCATGACAAGGGGCTGTAAAGCCCCTGAACAAGGACAGGTATGACCGGATTTCGCTGGGAGATAATCTCAGAATATGCGCCGCTGTTTGTGCAAGGCGCGATCATGACCATTCAGTGCACCATCATTTGCGTGATTTTAGGGACGTCGTGGGGGCTGCTGCTTGGTCTTGGCCGGATGGCGCACGCCGATGATGGCCCGTGGAAACACATTCTGCGTTTTGCCGTGCAGTGGCCGGTGCGGGTTTACGTCAGCGCCTTTCGCGGCACACCGCTGTTTGTGCAGATCATGGTGGTCCACTTCGCGCTGGTGCCGCTGTTTATCAACCCGCGCGACGGTATTCTGGTCACCAACGGCCTGATGTCTTCAGATTTCGTTCGTATGTTGCGATCCGACTACGGCGCATATCTATCCTGCGTCGTCGCCATCACCCTGAATGCCGGGGCGTACGTGTCAGAAATTTTCCGCGCAGGTATTCAGTCGATCGACAACGGTCAGATGGAAGCCGCGCGCGCGCTGGGCATGGGCTGGGGCAAAACGATGCGCAAAGTGATTTTGCCGCAGGCGTTCCGCCGCATTTTGCCACCGCTGGGCAATAACGCCATCGCGATAGTGAAGGATTCCTCGCTGGCCTCGGCAATCGGTCTGGCCGATCTGGCTTACGCCGCGCGTACCGTTTCAGGCGCTTACGCCACCTACTGGGAACCCTACCTGACCATTTCACTGGTGTACTGGGTTCTGACTTTCCTGCTCTCGCTGCTCGTTCAACACATGGAAAAGAGGTTTGGCAAAAGTGATTCACGTTAAGGATTTACAGAAACAGTTCGGTGAAACCCACGTTTTGCGCGGCATTTCGTGTGATATCGCAGAGAAAGAAGTGGTATGCATCATCGGCCCGTCTGGTTCAGGGAAAAGCACTTTCCTGCGCTGCCTGAACGCGCTGGAAAAACCCAACGGCGGCGAAGTGGTGGTTAATGGTTATGCGGTTCACGATCCGAAAACCAATCTGAACACGCTGCGTTCGGGCGTCGGGATGGTATTCCAGCGTTTTAATCTGTTTCCGCACATGACCGTGCTGGAAAACCTGATTATGGCGCCGATGTCGCTGAAAGGATTGTCGAAAGCTGAAGCGGTGTCGCGTGCTGAAAAACTGCTGCAAAAGGTCGGACTTATCGACAAAATCGACGCCTGGCCTTCCAGTCTTTCCGGCGGCCAGCAGCAACGCGTGGCGATTGCCCGTGCGCTGGCGATGGAACCGTCGATCATTTTGTTCGACGAACCAACTTCTGCGCTCGATCCTGAACTGGTGGGCGAAGTATTGGCGGTGATGAAACAGCTGGCGCTCGAAGGTATGACCATGGTGATTGTCACTCACGAAATGGGTTTTGCCCGCGAAGTGGCGGACCGCGTGGTATTTATCGATCAGGGTGTGATTCAGGAGCAGGGGCCACCGGCACAACTGTTTACCGCGCCGACCAATCCGCGTACCAAAGAGTTCTTAAGTAAAGTGTTGTGATGTAAGAGCCGGAAGTTTCGTGGGGGAACTTCCGGCTTTTTTATTAACGAGGAAGCGTTTTAAACAGCGCCGGAGAGTTTACCAGCACACCGTCCGCGCCCAGTGATTTCGCTTGTTTATAATCCGCTTCATCATTTATGCCAATTAAGATGATGTGCGCCTCGCCTTGCGAGCGGAAACAGTCCATCGCTTCTTTATCCCACACCAGCGTGGCTTTTGAACGCGCCTCACCTAATGTGTATTTTTCGACAACTTCCACTTCCCGTTTCATTTCAAGCGCATACCAGCGCGGCTGTTTATCGGCTTTGATCTGGCATTGATGCGCCATCGTGATATTCGCCAGCGCAGTGCGCGTCATGTCGCGGCTTTCAAATTTCGGCAACGTAGCGGGAAGCACGCTGAGATAGCGTGAGTCTGTGGAATAAATACGCGTTCTTTGCAAGCTGTGAGTCTCCTGCAAGACCTTGCTCAATGCAGCGGCCATTTGCTGAGGATCCGCATCCGGTGTTTTGATGTCGATATAAAACGTCGTCGTCGGGAAAGTCTTCAGAACGGACTCCAGCTGCGGAATACCGATATGTTTATCGCGATAAGGATGACTGGTTTCGGTACCAAATGCCCAGCCAGCGTCCATCTGCGACAACTCTTTGGCTGTATATTGAGAAACAGCGCCTTTCTTATCCGTTAAACTTTTCAGGTCTGAAGGCCTGTACAGCACGGGAATGTCATCTTTCGAAAGCTGGACGGTGATCCACACAGCATCAGCTTTATTCTCAAGCGCGAGCTTGATTGCCGGGACTGTATTTTCAGGGGCGTCGGCGGATCCCCCTCGGTGGGCAATGATTTGTGGAGAGAGTGGGAGGGATGCTGCACAGGTCATGGCAGAAAGGGAGGACAGTGTCAGAGCCAAAATCATTTTTTTATGAAGATACATTACATATTCCTTTAAAGTAACTTACCCATAACTATCTGTTATATAGTCAATATATTTCATCAGAGGAAATAAGTCTGTTTAATGAACCACGTTTGAAAGATGACATTGTTTGATGACAGTTTATGGTCACAATTCATAATTTTGGCTATGAAAGAGATAACTACAGAGTGAGTCCGTTAGATTATGTGTCCACGTTCTACACGAAATAGGGCGATGTTGATGCCTTACTCCGCCCCCAATCCCCTGTTTTCGCTCAACTTCCCATCCCGTTCAGTTTTTCCATCACGTCATCGGACAGCGTCAGTTGACCGCTGGCCAGATTCTCCTGCAAATGCAGCGGCGAGGAGGTGCCGGGGATCAGCAGAATATTGGGGGAACGTTTAAGCAACCAGGCGAGGGCGACCTGCATAGGCGTCGCGTTAAGTTCGGCGGCCACTTCATTGAGCTGCGTGGACTGCAACGGCGAGAACCCACCGAGCGGGAAGAACGGCACATAGGCGATCCCCTCGTCTGCCAGCTGATCGACCAGCGCCTCGTCTTGACGATTGGCGAGGTTATACATGTTCTGCACGCAGACGATCGGCGTCATTTTCCGGGCATCGGCCACCTGTCTGGCGGTCACATTGCTCAGGCCGATGTGACGGATTAGGCCGCGCTCTTTTAGCTTAATCAACGTTTCCAGCTGCGGCTCCAGTGAACCTTCTTTTGGTTTATGGATATCGAGCATACTGCGCAGGTTCACCACTTCCATGCTGTCCAGTCCCAGATTTCGCAGGTTATCTTCCACCGCCTGAGTCAACTCTTCCGGGCTGAACGCCGGGATCCAGCCACCTTTTTCATCGCGACGGGCGCTGACTTTGGTGACGATGCACAGATCGTCGGGGTAGGGATGCAGCGCCTTTTTAATCAGCTGGTTAGTGTAATGCGGGCCGTAAAAGTCGCTGGTATCAATGTGATTAACGCCGGAGGCCACGGCGTCACGCAGTACCTGAATCGCCCGTGCTTCGTCTTTCACCGGGCCGAAAACGCCAGGGCCAGCCAGCTGCATTGCGCCGTATCCTAAGCGCCCAACTTCACGGTCGCCGAGGCGGTAAGTCATTGTAGGTTTTGACATGGGGTTCTCCTGTGAGTGTTCATTGATTGTATCGGGGAACTGGCTGTGCAACTATCCGCTCAAATCAGGACAAACTGTACGAGGTGACGCACAATGTCGATGGATATCGCCCTGCTGCACGCGGTAGTGGAAGTGGCGAAAGCCGGAGGATTTCGCGAGGCTGCGCGGGTGACCGGCAGCAATGCGTCGCGGCTGAGTGATGCGGTGCGCCGTGCGGAACAGCAGCTCGGTATCCGGCTGTTTCACCGCACCACGCGCACCGTGGTGCTGACCGAGGCGGGCAGGGCGCTGATTGACCGTCTGTTACCGGCGATGAACGAAGTGGATGCTGCGCTGGATGCCCTCAATCGTTATCGCAACACGCCTGGCGGCACGCTGCGGTTGAATGTGCCGGTCAGCGCCGCGCGGCTGGTTTTGCCCGCGCTGGTGCCGGAATTTTTGCGGCGTTATCCCGATATTCAACTGGAAATTGTCGCCGAAAGTAACGTGCAGGATGTGTTTCGCGACGGCTGCGATGCGGGGATCCGCTATGACGAACGGCTTGAGCAGGATGTAGTCGCCATTCCCATCGGGCCGCGTATCCAGCGTTTTTCCGCCGCCGCCTCCCCGGCGTATCTCGATGTACATGGGCGGCCGGCGCATCCGCGCGAGCTGATGCAACACCGGTGTTTACGCGGCCGCTTTGCCAGCGGCGTGATGCCGCCGTGGGAGTTTGAGCGCGAAGGCGAGACCCTCAGCGTAGAGGTGAAAGGGCCGCTGGTGGTCAGTGTCGGCGGCGCAGTAGACCTGGCGGTGGGAGCCGCCATTGCCGGTGCGGGTATCATCTATCTTTTCGAAGAGTGGTTACAGCCCGCCATCGCCAGCGGTCAGCTTGAGGCAATATTGCAGCCGTGGTGGCTGTCGTTCTCCGGGCCGTATCTTTACTACAACGACCGCCGACTGATCCCCGCGCCTTTGCAGGCGTTTATTGATTTTGTGCGTGAGGCTAACCAGAAGACATCGCCTTATCGCGGCACATAATCTGGAGGAACGCCGTTGCCACCTGTCTGTGGATAATAATCCGGTGGTACGTCGGGCTGTGGTGCATAGTCCTGATTATTGCCGAAGCTTGCATCCACCGGTACTTTGTTGCCTCTGGCATACATGCACTGGGTATAAACGGTATCGTACTGATCCTGCAAATCATCGCTGCTTGCTCCGGCGTTATTACTGCCCATCGCACTGCCTACCAGTAATCCGCTGCCTGCCCCGATCAGGGCTCCTGGCCCTGCCTGATGGGAGGCCGCGCCAATGAGCGCCCCTGCCGCAGCACCGATCACCGTCCCAGCTGCGGCAGTACCCGCTGCATTATTGCTGGCCACCTGAGCGCCTCCATTCACGTTGCCATAAGCTGCGTTGCGACAGGCCATTTCATCCATCTGAAACGACTGGTAACTTTTACCGGTGCCCGGCAGCACCATCACATCTGGCCGGGTAGGAGGTGAAACGCAGCCAGAAAGGGCCGCGGCCACGATAAGTACAGCCACCGGAGTCAATCTCTTCATGACTTTCATCACCTGTTAACGGGGAGCCGAATCGCCAACCACGACCTTCATCCAGCCGCGCGGGCAGGCGGGCACGCGCGGGTAATAGCCCGCCGGATTTTGGCAGTAATATGCATAATTAGGGGTTTTCTCGACGTAGGTCTGCGGTTGCGCAGGCGCAACGTAGACCACGGATGGCGGCCCGTAATACACCGGCGGCGGTACGCCAATGACTACGTTTGGGCCATACCACCCGCGACCGTAATATCCATGGCCGTAATACCCATGACCATAATAACCATAGGCAAAGGACGCTGAACTGGCGGACATCAGTGCACCCGCCGTCAGCATCAACAACAGCAGTCTTTTCATAACCACCTCTAAGAAAAATGACCGGATAAGTGGAGTAAGAAAACCAGCACTCCTGAGAGTAAAGATACGCCGGTCCCACATAAAAAGTTGGCAGGGGATTAGGGTGAATATGACAAGGGAGTGGCAGCAAATGTGTGCAAAGAATTCAGGGGTATAGGCTTGCTGACGTTCGTAAGAACACATGGGATTTCAGGGCGTCGAACTGCTGCATGCCTGAGGCTTGTCACGCCAGTTTAAGCGCCTCCATCACCAGTGAAAATGCCGGAGAGTGCTGTTTTCTGCTGGGGTAATACAGGTAATAGCCAGGGAAGGGAATACACCACGCATCGAGAACCCGGATCAGGCGGCCCTCAAGGTGGGGGGCAAACTCTTCTTCCGGTAAAAATGCGATACCCAGCCCGGCTAAGGCTGCGTCTACCATGGGCGCAGAGGTGTTAAACGTCAGTTGCCCGTTAACCCGGACATTCACCGGCCCCTCTTCATTATCGAATTCCCAGACGTAAAGCCCCCCGGACGTCGCCTGCCGCATATTCATGCAGTTGTGATCCAGTAAATCGTGCGGCGTCAGCGGGAGCGGATGTGAACTGAAATACTCAGGGGAAGCCACGGCCGCCATGCGCAGCTGAGGGCTTATGGGCATGGCAATCATATCTTTATCGATGGTGTCGCCCAGCCGTACACCGGCGTCAAACCGGTCAGCGACAATGTTGCGAAAACCGTGGTTAGCATCAAACTCGAGATGGATATCAGGATATTTACGCAATAACGGCGACAGTTTGGGTAACAAGAGGGTTTTGAGAACGTGAGGGCCGCAGGTGATGCGCACCGTACCGGCCGGCTTATCGCGCATCTCGGTCAGCATATCCAGCTCAGCTTCAATCTCATCAAACCTGGAACCAATTGCCTGTAGCAGACGCTCGCCCGCAGTCGTCGGCGAAACATTTCGCGTCGTGCGCGTCAGCAGCCGGATATCCATGCGATTTTCGAGTGCGGTGATCGTCTGGCTGAGGGCGGGCTGTGTCACGCCAAGCCTAGCGGCCGCGCGGGTGAAACTGCCCTCGCGCGCGACGGTCACAAATGCCATCAGATCATTGAGATTACGCTTCATCACACCTGCTTTGATTTCGATTTATAAGCACAGCTTATAACCCCATTAAGGATTTATTACCTAGTCAGACTATACCCGCCCTGTAGAATTCTCAGCAAGCAGAAACGTTAAAAATTCAGAATCACGTGTCTTCAGTTCCTCCCAGTAACGTCTTGTTATTTCAGTTTTTATTTCCTGAATAAAGACCGCCCCGGGCTTGCTTAAAAATCATCAGGCAGAATTTAAAAAGGTATTAAAAAGTGACGACTACGGTAGAACAGCCAATAGCGAACGATAGCTCCACCGCGCACTGGAACGGTGTATGGGCGATAACGATGTGTGTGTTTGCACTGGTCGCCTCGGAGTTTATGCCCGTCAGTTTGCTGTCACCGGTTTCACGCGATCTTGGCGTCAGCGAAGGGCTGGCCGGACAGGGGATTGCCATCTCCGGCGTACTGGCGGTGCTGACCAGCCTGTCGATATCACGGCTGGCAGGAAACATCGACCGGAAGGCGCTGCTGTCAGGGCTGACGGTGCTGATGGCCATTTCCGGCGCGGTGATTGCCCTCGCCCCTGATTACCTGACCTACATGGTGGGACGCGCAATGATTGGCGTCGTTATCGGCGGATTCTGGTCGATGTCGGCGGCGCTGGCTCTGCGGCTGGTGCCTGAAGACCAGGTACCGCGCGCACTGGCGATTTTCAACGGCGGCAATGCGCTGGCGACGGTGATTGCCGCGCCGCTCGGCAGTTATCTGGGCTCGGTGATGGGCTGGCGTGGCGCCTTCTTTTGCCTCGTGCCGGTCGCGCTGGTGGCGTTTATCTGGCAGTGGGTAAGTCTGCCGTCAATGAAACCTGCAGTGGGTGAAAAACCCCCAGGCAATGTCCTGCGGTTGTTCAGTAACCCTCTGGTCAGTGTTGGCCTGGCGGCTGGCGGGCTGTTCTTTATGGGCCAGTTTGCCTTGTTCACTTATTTGCGCCCGTTCCTCGAAACGGTGACCCGCGTCAACGTCTCAACACTGTCGCTTATTTTGCTGACTCTCGGCATTGCCGGTTTTATCGGGACGCTGGTCATCGGCATCTTTCTGCGCGCTGGCTTTTACCCGACGCTCATCGCCATCCCGCTGATGATGGCGGTCATTGCCGCAATGCTGATGCTGTCCGGACACACGCTGTGGCGGGTGATCGCGCTGCTTGGTTTATGGGGGTTAGTCGCAACGGCGGCACCGGTCGGATGGTGGTCGTGGGTGGCAAAAACTTTTCCTGACAATGCAGAAGCAGGTGGCGGGCTGATGGTCGCCGTGGTGCAGCTTTCTATCGCGCTGGGCTCTACCGCGGGCGGACTGGCCTTTGACCACATGGGCTGGCAGAGCACGTTTGGCCTCAGCGGCGTGTTGCTGATACTGGCGGCCATCCTGACTTTTATCACTTCCCGCCTGTCGCACTGACGGCGGACGTTTTTTTTACACGGGCGAACGGATGCCCACTCACGAAACCTACTGAGGATATTCTCATTAGAGCTCTAAGTATGTTGTTAGGATTGTTGATCAGCTCGTTTGCGGCCACTGCTGCGGATATGTCGAACGGTGCAGATAATTTTTACAAAAGCGATAAAGTGACGCAGCAAAAGGTGACGTTTAAAAACCAGTATCAGATGAATGTCACCGGGAATCTTTTCATTCCGAAAGAGATGAATCAGAACGTCAAGAATCCCGCCATTGTTATTGGTCATCCAATGGGGGCGGTAAAAGAGCAGAGCTCAAATTTGTATGCACAGAAACTGGCAGAGCAGGGTTTTGTGACGCTGGCGATTGATATTTCTTTCTGGGGCGAGAGCGAAGGAAAGCCGCGTAACGCCGTCGCGCCGGATATTTACGCGGAAGATTTTAGTGCGGCGGTGGATTACCTCGGCACGCGTTCGTTTATCGACAGAAATCGTATCGGCGTGTTGGGGATCTGCGGGAGCGGCAGTTTTGTCATCAGCGCGGCGAAAATTGATCCGCGCATGAAGGCGATTGCGACGGTCAGCATGTATGACATGGGATCGGCGAACCGTCACGCGCTTAACAATTCATTAACGCTGGAACAGCGCAAGCAAATTATTGCCGAAGCTGCTGAACAACGTTACGCAGAATTCACCGGCGGTGAAATCAAATACACCAGCGGTACGCCGCATAAAATCGATAAAAATTCTCCACCGATTGCCAAAGAGTTCTACGATTTTTACCGTACGCCGCGCGGCGAATTCACGCCCAAGGGGTCTTCGTCGCAGCTGACCACGCACCCGACGCTGACCAGCAATGTGAAGTTCATGAATTTCTATCCGTTCAATGACATCGAAACGATTTCTCCGCGTCCGATGCTGTTTATTACCGGCGATCGGGCACATTCCAAAGAATTCAGTGAAGATGCTTATAAGCGTGCGGGTCAGCCCAAAGAACTGTACATCGTTCCGGGTGCCGGTCATGTCGATCTTTACGACCGTACCGATCTGATCCCATTCGCTAAACTGACGTCATTCTTTAAAGAGAATCTGAAGTAATCCGTTCATAAATACCGACTGAAAAGATTCAGGGCAACGTTGTCTGATACATTCCGACACGTTGCCCTGTTAAATAACGCTTCGCTCTACTGTCTATTCGCCAACTGAGTCAACCGGCTATTTAATGCCTCCAGACGCTGAGAGATCGCTTTGATTTCTGCATCGCTGACCGGCTGTTTTTTATCGAGTTTTCTTTGCACATCATCAAGCTGTGCCATCACCGGTTGACCGCCTTGCTGGAGCGTCTGCCGCATCTGATAAATCGCGGTTTTTAGTTCCGAAATCGTCATATAGGATTTTCGCTTTTGCTCGGCATCCAGCAGGCGCTGTTCGAGATCGTTGAGCTGATTGTTGACCATCGCCCAGCTGTTGATCGTCGGCAGGCTGGCAGTCTGTTCGGCGAGGCGGTTTTGCCAGCGTACAGATAACGGATTGCCCGGCCAGAACGCGTTTAAGCTTATCGCCGTCGAAGGTTGTTCCAGCCAGTGAGTCACACTTACCGCACACAGCGTCAGGGCTATACCCGCCATGCCGCCAGTTATCCAGGCTCTCCATGGGCGCGGCGCAGGCAGCAGAGTCAGCGCAGGAATGGGTTGCGGAGCGGGCACGAAAGGCAATGGCGCAGGGGCCGGAACCGAAGGTTTTACGGTCAGCGCCCGTTTTTGCAGCGATTGCCGGCTTGACTGAAGGTAATCGAGCAGATTTCGCAGCGCCGCCTGACTGCGCGATTGCAGGTTCAGTGCATGTTCGAGCATCATTGACACCGCGCCTTCAAGCTGAGTAAGGGTGTCGATTTCGGCACTGTTTAACGGCAAACCGTACACGCAGGTCGCGGCATGAGTGCAATACCACTCGATGATTTGTTGGCGCAGATCGGTGGCCGCTAAAGGTGGCCAGCACTGACGCTGTTTTCTGCCAAAGGCTTCGGCCAGTAATAAGGTGGCGTTGGCCATCCCCGCCCAGCCGTGGCGCTGGCAACTGATCAGACAAAACCACACACCGCTTTGCAGGTCATAACCGTGGCGCTGAAAGATCTCCAGACACTGGTTTTCCTGCGTCAGCCACCATGAACGGTCGTGAACGTGGCCTTTCCAGCCGTTAACGCTGTTGCTGAGCAGCAAAAACTCCTGATGATGACGGGGATCGTGGCAACTGATTTTTACATCGGCTGGCGTCACGGAAGAATTAATCTTTGTCATGGCTTTTCCACGTCACAAGTTTGTCTTTACTGACGCCCAGTTTCAGGCCGCCTTTGATGACCTTCTCTTCCTGCAACAACTGGTCAGCCAGCAGCGGCAACGTATGCTGGTTCAGCACCTGGTCGATGTCGCGGGCACCGCTCTGATTCACCTGACATAGCCCGGCGACCCATGAAACCACGCTCTCGCTGTAACTCAGTTGTACTTCGCCGTTGCTGGCAGCGTGGTATCGCTGGCAAATTTTGTCCAGTTTTAGCCTGATGATCTGCGCCAGCGTTTTTGGATCCAGCGGCAGATAAGGGATCAGCGTGACGCGACCCATCAGGGCCGGGCGGAAGACGTGTTCGAACTCCGGGCGGATCAGCGTGCAAAGTGCTTCCGCAGAGACGTTGCCCTCGGCGCAGGCCGTAGTGATCGTCGCGCTCGCCAGATTGGAGGTCATGATAATCAGTGTGTTACGGAAATTAATCAGCTGGCCTTCGGCATCTTCGAGCACGCCTTTGTCGAACACCTGATAAAACAGTTCCATCACATCCGGGTGGGCTTTTTCCACCTCGTCGAGCAAGACGACGCTGTATGGATTGCGTTTCACCGCCTCGGTCAGCACGCCGCCCTGACCGTAACCCACATAGCCCGGCGGGGAGCCTTTCAGACCTGAGACGCTATGCGCTTCCTGGTATTCCGACATATTGATGGTCACCAGACTTTGCTCGCCGCCGTACAGCAACTCCGCCAGTACCAGCGCTGTTTCGGTTTTACCGATACCGGAGGAGCCTGCCAGCATGTACACGCCGGTCGGTTTCAGCGGATCGTTAAGATTGGCGCGGCTGATGCGTATTTGCGTGGCGATGGTCGACAGCGCATGGCGCTGGCCGATGACCCGCTGTTCCAGCCGCTGAAGCAATTCGTTCAACTGCTGATGTTCTTTTTCCACCATGCGTCCGAGTGGCACACCCGTCCAGCCGGATACGACGTCGGCGATACAGGCGGCGTCCACACACTCAAACACCAGCGCGTGAGTCTCATGTAACTGCGCCAGTTCGCTGCGCCACTGGGCGATGGCGCTCTCGTCACTGCTTTCCTGCAATTGCTGCACCAGTGCTTTTTGCTGCTCCCACAGTGGCTGGAGATAGGCGAGATCGGCCAGCAGTTCACTTTCCCGCAGGGCCAGCGCGGCAAGCCGTTTCTCGTGCAGACCTTCTCTTTGCAGCGCGTCGCGCTCGGTGTACAGATTGGCGAGCAGGGCGTTGATGTCCTCAATCTCTTTCGGATGATGGGACTGGGAAACCGCCACGCGGGCGCACGCGGTATCAAGCAGGCTGACGGATTTGTCCGGCAGCTGCCGCCCGGCGATGTAACGGCTGGAAAGCGTCACGGCAGCGTGGATCGCACTTTCGAGGATCAGTACGCCGTGATGGCGCGACATGGCCGGGGAGATGGCGCGCAGCATGGCGGTGGCGCTGTCGATACCGGGTTCTGCGACTTGTACCAGCTGGAAGCGGCGGGTTAGCGCGGCATCTTTCTCAAAGTACTTTTTGTATTCCGCCCAGGTGGTGGCCGCGACGACACGCAGCTCACCGCGCGCGAGTGCGGGTTTCAACAGGTTGGCCGCGTCGTTTTGCCCGGCCTGACCGCCTGCGCCAATCAGAGTATGGGCTTCGTCGATAAACAGAATGACAGGCGTCGGGGCGCTGGCGATTTCTTTCATCAGCCCCTGAAGACGGTTCTCAAACTCCCCTTTGACGCTGGCGCCCGCCTGAAGCAGACCGAGATCCAGCGTAAGCACCTCCATAGATTTCAGCACATCCGGCACGTTACCTGCAGCGATGCGCAGCGCCAGACCTTCCACCAGCGCGGTTTTGCCGACGCCTGGTTCGCCGGTCAGGATCGGATTGTTCTGACGGCGACGCAGCAGAATGTCGATCATCTGACGAATTTCCGCTTCGCGCCCCAGCACCGGATCCAGCTGTCCGTTGCGCGCCTGTTCGCTGAGGTTGCGGGTAAATTTGCCGAGCGCGGTCTGGCTGGTTTGTTCCGGAGAAAGCGTACGGCTTTCTGCCGTCTGGCAGGCGTCAAGCAGTAACTCTTCTGCCGCATCCCGCTTGCAGTTCAGAGCATTACGCACCCCACTGGCCAGCTCTGGCGCAGTGTTTTCATCAAGCAGGCACGCCAGCAGCGCCGCAGGTGTCATCTGCGTTTGCTCCCAGCCCGCGCTGGCGTGCAGCCAGCCTTTTTCCAGCCACTGAACCAGTCCGTCGGAGAAAACCGGCGCGCGGCTGTTGCCGCTGCGCAAGGTGTTCAGTGTTTGCTGCGTGGCGCTCAGCAGGACGTCCGAACGTAATCCTGCGCCCAGGCTGAGGGTTTCCATCAGACTGCTGTGGCGGACAATTATCGCGAGTAAAAGATGCTCAACGTCAACTTCATGGTGGGTACGCGAAATCGCCTGACTGACGGCAGCATCCAGACAGCCCCGGCTTTCCGGGGAAAGCTTGTCGACGATGTGTTTTAAATAGCTACTCATAAATATCTCTTATCCTAAATTACTGGCAATCAGCCGCGTTTTCAGGCAGCTCGGAGAGTCGTCCACGCAGAGCGGCCGATGGTTGCTGGCTTTTCTGTTGCACTTCCAGCGCTTGTTTTTGTTCTTGCAGATCGGCGATCTGGTCATCAATTTTTGCCCAGTCCATCCAGGCTTTTTGCAGCGACGTCTGATCGGAGATCTTAAAGCGCAGCAAGACATGTTTGATGTTCAACGCCGTCATGGCCTGCGCGTTATCATCAAAATCATGGGCATCGATCAACGCTTCGCCATGGGCAAATACGTCAAGGAAATCAGGCCATGCGCTGCTGCCGGTATAGCGGTAGGTGGCGGTGAAGTTAGGGAATTTCACTTCCAGCTTCACGCTCTGGCATTGTCCCGGCAGCCAGGTGAACTGTGTCTCTTCGGCAAAATTCATGCTGTCGAGCACTTTGACACCACTCTGGCATTCCAGCGTCAGGCGGGAACCGATTGGGATCAGGCGTGCGCCTTCCGGTACGGTCGCCGGCTGGCTGATAATGCTGACGTTGTACGGCTTGGTTTCCAGCGCTTTTTGCTGCTGGGTCAGTTGTACAATCTGATCGTTAAGCACTGACAGCCGGTCGGCGTTCTGCGTGTTCTGGCGTTGCGGGACGTCAAGTACGTCTTCCGGGTTCAGCAGGTGACGAGCAATGCTCACGAACTCTTCGGTCAGAGGGAGCGTCTGGCCCTGGAATTCACCGGCCTGCGGCTCCTGATCGTTGACCACCAGCAATCCTTTGGCCGGGCCACGGACGAAGTCGGCAAGGTACTGCCATGTCAGCGTCTGCTGGGCGTCATAATCTTCCCCTTGGGCATTTTTACGCATCGGCCACAGCACCTTGCTTTGCCACTGTTCATTGAGCCAGCAGCCGGAGCGGGAAAGCGCATGGCCAAGCAGCGCGCTGGCGTCGCTTTGATACAGCGACCACACCGCTTCCACGCCAATTTCCTGACTGCGTGGCTCTGACATTTTGCGCAACTGTTCAAAGCTGGCAAACAGGGTCACCAGTGGATTAATATTTTTGGCATCCGCCTGTGGCACGAAAAGCCCATCAGTGAGCGCCGGACTCAGAGCAGCCTGATTCAGTGCCAGACCGGTGGCCGCATTAAGAGATTCATGCCATTTCTTCCATGCGCCGGTTTGTGGCGTGACGGAAGGAGTAACAGCCGCGAGTTTCCCGCCACGTAACCATTTGGTCAGCCCGCCGCGCAATGTGGCGTCAACCTGCTGCACCTTCTTCAGGGTCGGGTTTTCTGCCGCCTGCGACGGCAGGATTTGTAACCGCCGCAGTTCGCTCAGCCAGGGCTGGGCATTTTGTGCCGGAATATCATCGAGTTCTTGCGCGACGCGTTTGGCGAATTGCATCGCCGGACTTTGCCCCTGACCAATCGCAATCAGCTGGTTTTGCGACAGAGAACGAGGCGGCTGATTTTGAACCGACGGGCTCACGGTGAGCATCAGACCGCGCCAGGCGTTTTGGCGCAGGGTGGGCAACGTCTGCATAAATTGTTGCAGCGCAGGTTCTGAATGCGTCCTGGTCCCCGCTTGCGCGATGAGATTTACCCATTGGGCGAGCTGCGCTTCGCCTTGACGTGTCCAGATACCGGACAGCGTCGCTGGCAACTGCGGCCAATAGTCGCTGGCCTGTACGGCAGGCAGGCTATCATCTGGCGCGGTCAACCATGCCAGCGTGCGGTCATCATTGATAAGCGCTGACAACAGGCGATGCAGCGCCGCCAGATGGGTTGCACTAGCGGGTTGTTGCATCTCCCAGCGTTCCAGCGCCAGTCGCGCGTGCGGGGATACCGATGGATCGATGGCGTCCAGGCGCAGGGCGTCGGGGATTGCCGGTCGCAGGCTCAGCGCCGCCAGCGTGGCATCGTCACGCATCGCCTGACGGGTAAGTAGCGTTTGAGCCAGACTGATCACCATCTGACGCTGGGTTTGCAACGGCGCGGTCAAAAATTGCTGTTCATACGCAGCGAACTGCTGGTCGATGTCTATCGGTTGAGACGTGAGCTTGCTGCGCAAACGCTGTTCAATCCATTGATGCTGATGGTTAAGCACGTGCGCAAAAGGCAGGTAAACCAGTGGTGAAGCGCGATGCGTTTCGTTTTTTATCAGCAAATCAGCCAGTTCAGACGGGGGCAGGGACGCCGTGTCGCGTTCCATCAGCTCTGTACTTTTCAGCGCGCTGTAACCCAGCGCAAGCACGCAACCCAGCAGCAACACACGACCCACGACAACGCGCAGCCTTTTGTTGTGATTCCATTGTACTTCGCGGGTGGCGCTGAACGTCGGAAGATGGTGCATCAGCAAATCGTGAACAAAGGATGTGGTGCGGCGACTCTTGTTTTTATCTTGTTGCTCACTGGCCGTAAACCACACGCCGCCGAGCGTAGCCGGGGTGAAGTAGGCGTTGGGTTCGCACAGCGACGCGAGGAAAACCCGCAGCGGCTCTTCCCGTTGGGCGAAAGATTCTGGGAACGCGAGAAGTGCGGCGTTAGCCTCCGCCGAAACGGGCGCGCCGGCCATGCTGATGCGAGCGAGATCGAATCCCTTCTTCAGCGCGGTAAAAAGCGGCAGCAGCGTCGAGACGTCTTTGCCGTCGATTTCCGGCGGCGTTGGCCAGTAATATCCCAGCGCCTGCTGTTGCTGAGCAGGGGAAAGCTGATTCGTCCAGAGGCTGAAGGCAGGAAATTTATCGCACTGTGTGACCATAATGTAGAGCGGCAGCTGGCGCTTCAGCTTACGCGCCAGAGGTTCGATTTGCGCGCGGATTTTGCGCGCCTTTTCATGCAATGCACTGACGTCTTCATTGATGAGATCGGTGATCGGCAGACCGATCAGAATGCCAGCCGGAGCGGGAGCGCGCGCAATCCAACCGACCATTTTCCCCCAGGCACGGTGGAAAGTCGGCGTCCCGTTGAGGAAGTTGCCGGACAGGTCGAGGAAGCAGACGTTGCGGAAAAACCACCAGCGTAAAGTGTGCGTCGGGACCACGGTATTGTCTTGCTCTTCGCTTGAGAACATCGGCAGGCCGGAACCGGCGAGTAATGACGTTTTGCCGCAGCGGTCGCCGAGCAGCAAATACCAGGGGATCGGCGGGCGTTTACGCTGAATACGTTTCACCACCGCTGCGCCGGATTTCCAGTGCTCGAACAGCACATATTCCCGGCGCGAAAGGCGAAATTTTTGGAAAAAGCGGTGTGCTTTTTTCTCTTTAATCAACTGTGTCAGCCAGAGCAGCGCGCTCCACAGCAACATTGCTGCTACCAGCAAACTGAGCCAGACTGCGAAAATGGTGACCGTACTCCACTCGCCCCAAAGCCCGAGGGTGCAGCAGAAGAGGAACACCAGACATAACAACAGCAGCCATCCGGCAAAGACGAATAATTTTTTTAACATACGTTCTTATGAAAAATAAAGGGTCTGAAGAAGCACCAGGGTGGCGTAAAGCACCGCCAGCCCCAGAGCCGCAAGGACAGCGTTGCATTTTGACGATGCGAGCGAGCGTTTCCTGACGTGGACCGGCGTGAGCGGCGCGTCGTTCGGCCACGGCTGCCAGTCTTGCGGCAGGCACAGCTGACGCTGTTGGTCGATGAGCGCGGTGAGCGCCTGACTGTCTTGCACGGCGCTGTATTTCCCGTGGAATCCGTTTTGCAGACAAAACAGAAACACGCAGCGCGCCTGCTGATGTTCTTCTTTCAAGTCATCTAGCCGGACGAAGAACATTTCCCCGCCGATGGAGGTCTGGAAGTATTTGCGTTGCAGCAAATCGTAGCGCCAGCTTTGTACAAAGGGCTGTGCCGAGCACAGAATGGTTTCATCGAGCCAGACGACCACAGCGAAAAATGCCTGATCCCGCTCGAAATCGGAAATGTCATGGTACTCAGCTTCCTGCACTGCCTCCTCGAGACGGGAGAGGCAGAGTGCGCGGAAAGTGTCGTAATCGGCAAAAAGTTCCGGCTGATGCGCGAATTGGGCTGCAAGTTTGAACACCGGCAGATAGCAGTCGAGGAGTTTCATTCTGATGGCACCATAAAGACCAGTTGCACCTGTAAGTCGTCTGGTGCATCGGCCCAGTAAAAGGCGACACTTTTCTGGAGTTCGACGCGTTTCCACGCCTCTTCATGCTGGTTAAGCACAAAGTAGCAGGAGTCTTTGCGATCGGGCACGCCGCGCGGTGACGGGTTCGCCCAGGTTGAGGAGATGCCCGGCAGTGCGTGCTGAATAAGCGCGCTGATGGCATTCTGCGGGGCGATTTTAAATTCGTTACCGGCAGCAAAACTCAAGTGCCATGACGCCAGTTTTTCCGACCGCAGCAGCAACAGAACCTGACTGGCAGGTGGCATTTTTCCGGGTAATAATTCACCGCGATAAATTCTTTGTTCGTCGGATTTCAGGGTGATGTAAGTGTTGTCTTCCAGCGCCAGCCCGTTAAGCAGGGCGATCAGCGTTTTTTTGACACTGTTAAAGCAGTCGATCAGGTGGTAGTGATCGTAAGGCAGCAGTGATGCACCGCCGTCGAGCCATTCGCCAGTGAACGAACACATGTCGTTAAAGGACGAAATCTCCCCCACCAGCTGCACCAGCAGGCCGTAGATTTGCCACGGATGAATGGTTGGCGCGAGGCAGTAATGTTCAAGCAGCGGCAGCGCGCGGTTGAGGGAGCGCATCGCCAGCAGCTGCGTGATGTCACCGGCGCTTTTACTGCCGTTGCTGAGTTGATCGGGACGTTTATATTCTTCGAGTTTGTGGGCGCGGCTGCTGAGTTCTGCGCGCAACCCATCGAGCAACGTTTTGAGCGCTGGCGACCCGGCAAGCGTGACCGCTGGCGGACTGAAACGTGGATCGAAAATCACGCGGTCATTGTCATAACGCAGTTGCAGCAGGGGCAGGCATTCGCAATCGACCGCGGTTTCTTTCTCTTCATCGCTCAGGATACGGACGTTGTAGGCGATGCGCGGCACGGCACTTTCCGGACCATTGTGATAAACGTCCTTCATCACACCGTCATCAGCATGGTTGATCCATCGGCTGCTGGTGCCGGTGCTGACGTTCGTATGGCCGGGATCGAAACGGCGGAGCGCCAGCCAAAGGCGAAAAGGTTTCTCGCGCTGCTTCCAGACGTCACGAAACTGACGCGGTTCGATCAGGCAATTGCCCGGATATTCCAGAAAATAGCCGGAGGGCAGGATCAGGCGAAGCTGGTCTATTTTGAGCGTAAAATCCACCATCGTATCGTGATTGATGTCGCACTGGATCACGCCGACGTTCCAAGGCTGCGCCAGCTGACGCTGTTGTGCCAGCATGTAGCTGTGGTGAAGATCCACCGATTGAAAATGCTGAGGTTGCAGATACAAACCGGAGTACCAGTAAATCTGTTGCTGTTCAGGATACATACTATTTTTCTCCCTTCACGGGGGCGTTATCAGGCGAATTCTGTACTGCCTGAGTGTCGGCTGGCGACAGAACGTCTTGTGGCGATGAATTATTCGTCAGCTTCGTAATGCTCTGACTGCCGAGCGTGACGTTGAGGATGAGCGGGGATAACTGTGCGGACCATTTTTTAGTCCACCAGCCGGTGCTGGTCGCGGTAACCGGGATGCTGACCAACGCCATATGCTGCTTTTTCGGGAATGGGTAATATCCGGCGACGATCGCCACTTGACGTGCATTCTCGCTACGGTCGATGTGCAGGGTGGTTTGCTGACCGGGCATCGCGGGATAGCGATCCACTTTCAGGATGTCTTCTTCGGCACCTGCGCCGTTAAACAGGTTTTTCAGCTGCGCCGGATTGGACAGGATCTTATTGATTGCACTGGTCGTTTGCGCCTGGATCACCAGCACGGTACAGCTGTTGGCGATTTCATTCCAACTGTTCAGACCCGGCTCTGCCGTGATGTTGAGGGCGATTGCGCCCTGCGCAAACGGCGCGGCTACCTGACTGATGGCCTGCTGTTCGGCAGAGGCCTTATTGGGTTGATCCCCCGAGCAGCCGCTAAGCAGGATGCTGGTGATCAACAGTAATAATGTTGCGCTGAGGGCTTTCACTCTTGCTGTCCTGTTAGCACGTTGTTGATTTCACGCATGCTGCTGCTGTCGGTCACCATCTCTTCGAGCCATTCGGTGAGTGTCATATTGGCCCAGCGTGCCGCGCGCTCCATCAGGAACGGCACCGGACTGGAGGGTTCGGTCTGGCGGAAAAAGTGGGCGATCGACAGTATCTGGCTAATGGCTAAATCGCGCGAGAGAGGCTCATTTTTGGGCGGTGCCTGATACAGTTCCGCCGTCTCAAACGCGCCGGGGTCCTGCGTCACGCTGGTGAAGTTCAGGTTTATCGATTCGCCGCCAAGAGGGATAGCCTTCTGCGCCAGACGTTGCAGAAAATCCGCAATGTCGGTCAGGGTCTGGCGGGTCTGGGCAAACAGGGCATGAGACTCTTCCTGACTCAGCGAGAAATAACAGGATTCCAGCCGGTCGAGCTGTGTTTGCAGGCGTTCAAGGCAACCGGCTTGCTGACTGATCTCGATGGAGGAAAACGCAGCGGCGAGCGCATCGAACGTCTCCATACTCAGGTCGCCTTCTTTGTCGATCAGATCGTCACGGGAGTCTGGCCAGGTAGCGATTTTATGTTGAAACGCCAGCACTTTATGCCAGTGCGCCAGGGTAGACTCCGGTGACCGGAGCAGCGGGCGGGTATACAGCGCCTGGCTGATATCGCGATCGAGGCGGGCGAGCTTGCCGTAGCGGAACGTGGCGCCGTCGTCATCCAGCTCTGGCCAACACTGAAACCAGAAATGAGTGATGAATTCGCTCAGAAAATGAAAGCCCGTTTCTGTTCCCTCAATACCTTGTAAATGGGTCAGGGCTTCCACGAACCAGCAACTGACCTGCAGGTCTTTGCTCTGTTGCGAAAGTGTCGTAATGCACAGCTTGCGCACCTTATGCCAGTCCGCACGGCGCGGTTCTGCGATTGTCCATTCATCCTGCGGAAGATATTCCGCATCGCTCTCGCGCGCCTGACGGATATCATCATAAATTTGTTCATATTCCAGGTTGATCCCTGCCGGATTTTCCGGGCTTATGGGGACCAACAGAGTGGCTATTTCGGGTTGTATTGCTGACATTTCTTTTATCCAATAAAAACAGAACTATCCAATAAGAACTTTTGGGCAGCCCATGACAATGGTGCCCCCGTGGGCGCAGCTGTCACCCATGCGGGCGGCTGGTTTATTTCCGATTAACACCTTGAAGCTGCCCATGACAATACTGTCCGGCGGCCCCACGCAGACCGCCATTGAGCCGACGGTGGCCGCGGGCATTCCGCCGATCAACACCGTTGGCACACCCGGTGGGAGGATCGGACCACCCACGTGCGGGATCGGCGGCAAGCCGGGGGTGACCATCGGACAGACGTGCATGTCTGAAACGCGTGCTGCGGGTTGTGCCATTACGCTTTCTCCTGATGAGCCCATTGCTCAAGCAGGCGGCGTGCGCCGTCTGCGGGATTGTCGGTGTTATGCGTTGCCAGCATCAGTAACACGCAGCGGCGCATCTCGGCACTGAGGTGCGGTTCTGGATAGACTGGCTCCAGACCTTCAGGGCTCATGCTGCCCTGCGACCAAAACAGCGACAGGGCAAGCGCACCCGCCGGTGTGTCGAAACCCAATATTTCGGCGTGGCGGAAGATCTGCCAGCGTAATTTTTCATCGGGCTGTGCATACCAGCGCTGCATTTCATCCAACAGCTGAGCGCTGGCGGGGTGCGCGATAAGGCGCAGGCAGCGGAGCAGCCACAGGCATAGTGCTTGCGGTTCGGCTCGCTGCACCAGCAGGGTGAGCGTTTCTTCCCACCGGTCGTCGGCACTCTGTAAGTGCGACTCGTTTTGCCCGTTTGCCGCCGGGTGATGCGGGGGATAACCGTAATCAGACATGCTGTTTCCTTAACCCATGTTCCTTAGCCAATGTTGATGATGCCGCCTTTAATCTGCGTCATGCCGCTGCCCTGCACCGTGGTCATCGCACCTTTTAGTTCAGCCGTGCCCGAGCCTTCGATTTTGATCATCGTGCCGCTGATGGTGATGCCGCTGGGCGAAATCGCGATTTTGTTTGAACCGACTTTCAGCTCAATGGATTGCGTGGATTCGATCACGCAGGTTTTGTCGGTTTTGATCTTGCCGCTGCCGCCGGTTGCCGTGAGGGAATAATTGCCGTTGCTCAGGCTGGTGGTGACGTTACCGGTGACTTTTTGCTCCATATCGCCGTTGTTGAGAGTGATATGCAGCGAGCCTTGTTTGAGCACCAGCGTGTCATTACCTTTGGTGATTTCTGTATCGCGGTTCGCACCGATTTTACTTTTGACGTCATGCGTCACGTCGCTGGTGACGTCATTTTTCACCGTCAGTAGCAGGTCTTTTTGAGCCGT
Source organism: Rahnella sp. 1L-D-7-B-C2 (assembly GCF_057290995.1). Classification (NCBI taxonomy): domain Bacteria; kingdom Pseudomonadati; phylum Pseudomonadota; class Gammaproteobacteria; order Enterobacterales; family Yersiniaceae; genus Rahnella; species Rahnella sp. 1L-D-7-B-C2. Next base: position 422,747 of record NZ_JBXAVQ010000003.1, read on the forward strand.
GATCGTCAGCTTTTCTTCGCCTTTCTTATCGTTAAAGCTCAGCCGGTGGCCGTCTTCCATGCCGCCTTTGCTGGTGCTTCGCGTCGCGAAGCCGGATTCGGTTTTCTCATCCGGCAATGCGAATGGCAGTTTGTTTTGGCCGTTGTAGACCGAGCCGGTGACCAGCGGGAAATCAGGGTTTCCCTGAATAAAGCTGACCAGCACTTCACTGCCGATGCGAGGGATAAACTGAAAACCGAATTTGCTGCCGGTCCAGGGTTGGGAGATGCGCACACAGCATGAGCTGGTGTCGTCATTTTTATTTTCGGTGTCCCATGGAAACTGGATTTTGATACGACCGTGTTCATCGGTGTGAATTTCTTCAGATGACGGGCCAACCACTTTGGCGATCAACACGCCAGCGATTTCCGGCGCAAAGCGGGTGCAAACCGGTTTCCACTTCACACTGTTGCGCAGCGACTGCGTTTCACAGTGATAGTCGCCCGCGTTATCTTCATGATTATTGGTGGCCTCAAGGCTGAGAGACTGAATGCGGTAACTGTCGTCGTCCGTAGGGTGACCGGTCAGGCTGAACACTTCGCCACAGCTCAGCCAGAAGGCGTTAACTGACGCGTCGTAAAACTGGCCGTTGGCTTCAAACGCCTCCATCGCATTTTTGGCTTTACCGGTGAGCTGCGCACGTTCGGCGAGCGGGTTGACATCGGTGAACTTCAGATGATCGATGCTTTGCGTTTTGGACGCTGAATCCTGGTTGTCGGCCACCGCCGCCGCTTTCTGCATGTTGTAGCCAGACAGCGTAACTTCACCGGGGATGAGCGTCGAGCTGACCGACCAGCGGTCGATGTTGCCGGGGGTGAGGATTTTCCCCTGATGGTACCAGAGCAGCGTGCCTGCTTTGGCAGAGGGATGCCCGGCAGGCTGATCGACCAGTACCATCTGGTGCTGATTTTCCTGATGCTTGAAGAAGTAGGAGATGCCTTCTTCTTCAAGCAGGCGGCTGATGAATTCGAAATCGGATTCACGGTACTGAACGCAATATTCCCGTTTCTCATAGGTATTACGCAGCTGCATTTCCACCTGGTTGATTTTGTGCTCACCAAGCAGTTTGCTGACCAGATCCGGTACGGTGATGTTTTGCCAAACGCGCGTCGAACGCCCCATCTGCAGTAATGCAAAAGCCGGTTCCAGCTTAAAAACGCACTCCGTCTCATTATCAGCATGCCGCACACGATGGATTTCGGTCACGATCCCGTGCAGATAACGCTGGGGCAGATTGTTTGAACCGTCGCCAATCTGGCAGGAGATCGCTTTGCCATGCAATGCAGCAATTCCTTTATCATCAAGCGCCGTCAGGGAGCGCACTTCATAGCAAAAAGGCGTGGAAATCGTCTCGCGGCCCCTGACTGACAACAGTAATAGATCAGAGGCAACGCTGCCATTCCAGTGCAGGAAGTGATTTTTCTGCATGTCTCTTAGCTGTGTGGTTAATAACATTATCATCTTCCTTTTAAGGTGCTCCGTGATGGCGAGCTGATCGCAACATCCGGCGGTATCGCTGACTTATACGGGCAGCGGCAGACAAACCAGGCGCAGGGCGGCGGGGTCACGCTGGCCGATACAAATATCTAACCCAAGCTGACCTTGACCCAGCGCCACGGGTGGGCTGTTGCCGCTGCTGATGCTGAGGTGAATCGAAAAATCCAGCCCCGGCCCGACGTATTCCAGAATGCGTTCCCAGATTTCCTGATAAAACTTGCCTTGCGGAATAAAGTGCTGTGAATGTTCCTGCTCCATCGGCCCGAAAGTGACATCAAAGTGCGACTGAACTTCCCAGCGCACGTGGCCAATCATCGGGGCGGTTTCCAGGGTTTGCCCCGGGTTTCCCAGCCGGCAATGTTCGGTTTCTTCAACAGTTTTCCAGCCGCCAGTGAACGGCGTGATATGCACAGGAACGCCGTAGTAATGGCTGAGCCACACTTCCAGATTGACCAGCGACCGGACCGGTGAAGAGAATAAATGGGCGTAATTTTCCCCGCCGGACACGGAATGCGACGTCAGTAAACCGGTCAGTGCCAGCGTCGCCTGCTGTAAGGGCGACTGAGTTTGCGATTCGGCAAGGGCATAAAGATGATTTTTCTGCCATGCCAGGTAATCCAGGCAGTAAAGCCGGTGGCCGAACATGTCCAGAAACGCTTTGGCGCTATGGTCGCCATAGCGATACTGACGTTCGATCATCCATTCGGTGTAGACCGTCGGTAAGGCGCCCAGCGCACCCGTCAGCCCGTTTTGCCACACGGTGATGCGCAGCGGATCGTCAGGCGTTGTCTGCTCGATGCTGGCAATCTGGCCTGCGGGGGCATCAAGGGAAAGGGGGGAAACAATCTGGAGTTGAGTATCCAGCGTGTCCGCCTCGGAACTTTCGCCGCCACGCAGCTTGTGCAGCAGCGTGCGCACCTGTTGATAGAAATTGAACCGGCTGGTGATGCGTGTTAAATCCATGACAGTTTCCCTGCCCGTACCGGCCAGATGCGCCGCGTGTGTTCTTCATTTTCAATCAACGTCGTGACGCGGGTGAAGCTGTTGACTGGCGCATACAGCCCGAGAAAGTGATCCAGAAAACAACACAGCAGAAAATATTCCGGTTCGTTCAGCGCGTCATGAGTAAAGGTGAGCGTCAGCGCAATGCCGCGCGCCAGCGTCTGCGGATCGCTGGCCACCAGCCGGGTGGTGATCGGCTGCACGTCGAGATGAAGGATCATGTTAATGAGGCGGGTGATCGACGGAAGATCGTGAAAGTTGTACAGCATCAGCGTTTCACGCAGCACCTGCACGCCCTGACTGCCGCTCAGCAGCATATGGTTAAGGGAAAGCTGTGAAATAAGGCGCCAGCGAACGGCACTTTTATCAGGCGGCAGGATGGGCCGCGTCGGGCGGTTGAGCGCGCTTATCTTCAGCCCGGCCAGCGGAAGATCGGAATCAAAATCTCCGTCTGGGTGGCCGTTATTCATCAGGGTCGGTATCGCCAGATTAGTGCAGGTTAAACTGAGAGTGACGATGTCGGCTTTCGGCACAGTGGGCTGAATGCTCCGGTTGGCAAAGGCGATAAACACTTTACGCTCCGCGCCTGCGGCATTCATGGTTTCGCGCTGAAAACTCTGCCAGTAAATGCCTGCGTCACCCTCGATGCGCGAGTGGTCGATACCAAACAGCGGCTGGACGGGAACCATCGTGCGTTCCTGTTCCGCTTTGCCCTGAATAAACACATGGTTGATGGCCCAGACGTCAATCAGCTGCTGCCTGCGGATATCAGGAATAACCGGGTATTCTGCGGTGTTTTCCGCGAGGGTGATCGGTTCCGCGCGTTGTGCAAACAGGTTGATGGCCGGTGTGCAGTTGAGTCTGAAGAAAGAGGCGTCGATAATCTTTGTCAGCCTCTCAAGAGGCTGATTTAGGTGCGTGCGGTTAAACACCATTTCAAAACTAAACACAGAATTGGCGGTGGCTTGAAAAGTGTTCGGTAACTTGATATCCAGGAAAAAGAACTTTTCCGGAAAGAAAAAATAATCCTGCATCAGCGCATGGATGGGCGCCACGCGCGGATCCTGTGCGATAAGCCCCTCTCCATGCGCAAACCCTGCGGGTCTGATGTCGGTACTCTTCAGCGGGTAAAACGCCTCACCCTGATGAACACTGAGCTGACTAATCTCAGAGCACAGCAGGGTGTAAAGAATGTTGACCGCATTACTGGAACCATGGAGGAACAGGCGCAGAGATTCGCCGGCCACCGTAGCACCGGACCAGACCTGAAAACTAAGGTGCAGATGCCAGTTAAGGTCTTCTTCATCAAACCGTAACCGGGCCTGATCTACCGACAGCGGCAACAGAACGACGGGGTAAACGGTCTGAAACTGACAGACAGCGTCCGGGATATGCCGGGAAAATAGCGTGGCACCTGCGGCGATGTTATTTTTATCGGTAATGCCGCTGGTGTGCCGGTTGGGTTCAATGGCAACGATACAGGTTGACGGCATCGCCCGTAAAAACTGCGGGGCGATGGTGGTGAGCAGCGCTTCAGTGAGCTCCGGCATATCGTCGTCTAAGCGCTGATGAATACGCGACGTGAGTAACGCAAAAGATTCAATGATGCGTTCAACATGCGGGTCTTCGGATTGGCCCTCGATCATGCCCAAACGACGGGCAATCTTAGGGAAACGGCTGGCAAATGCTTTGCCATGCTGTTTCAGGAAGGTTAATTCCTTCTGGTAATAAGACAGTAGCTTATTCATCGAAATAAAACTTACCTGTGCAGTCATCCCACACCAGTTCAAATTTCACCGGCAATGTGTTGTACAAAGCATTTATTTCGAAAATGACATTAGAAGGATTATTGGTTTTGGTGATGATTGCCACTTCGCTTAATCGCGGTTCGAAGCGATGCAACGTATTTTTTATGCGCTCCTCAATAACGGTTTTCCGGTGATCAGTTTCCTGAATTTGTGAAACTGATTCATTGATGCCGTAATTTAAGACCGAGGCATTCACCAGCGGCAGAGTTTCAATAGAAGAAAAACGCGAACGTGAAGAAAAAAGCATCTTAAGCTCACTCAGCAACCAGGTGCTTTTGTCTTCAGTCCGGTAATCTTCTTCAGCCTGAGGATTATTATCACTCAGGCGGAGTAATAAAGATGGCATCTTGAAACCTCATGTTAAGGAAAGCAGTGCTTGCGCACTGCCTAATAATAAATTGATTACATTTGAGTACTTTCTGGAAGGCCGTAGTTGATTGGCCCGATTTTATCCAGACCGTTTGCCTTAGCGTTCGGTACGTTGAAGGTGACTTCGACCGAACCTGTAAATCCGAAGTTAAATTCTATAAATAAACCATCGTCACTGTTACGGAAGCCCATGCCGAGAAATTTGCAATCTTCGAACACAGTACGCTGGATTTCATAATCCTTGTTAAACTGATCTGAACCACGATGAACAGTGATGATGTTGATATTTTTATAACCACGTTGTAAATATTTCTCGAACAAAGTACCGGTGTCTTTCGTCGCCAGAATGGACACATGGACTTGTTCAAATCCCGGACCTTCTTTGTAGGCGTAGCTGGTTATACCCTTTGGAGCATAACCTTCCATCCAATTAAGATATTTTTTTTCTTCACATGAACCGGCCATATCTTTGCCGTCGATAGTGATTTTAATGAATTGACAGTCGTTTAACTTCGACATTTTTTATTTCCTTTATGTTAATAATTAAGCACTTGCCGCCGCAGGTAAATCTGCGACTAAGCGAAGTGACATACTTAATCCTTCCAGTTGGAAGTGAGGTTTCAAATAAGCGATAGCGCGGTAGCTGCCAGGGAAACCAGGCACTTCCACCACTTCAACGCTCGCTTCACGCAACGGGTAGCGCGCTTTGGTTTTCGGCCCAGCATTATCGGATGCGACCACGTATTGCATGATCCATTTCTGCAAATATTCTTCGCATGCGCTGCGCGACATAAAGCTGCCGACTTTGTCACGAACGATAGATTTTAGATAATGCGCAAAGCGCGACGTCGCCAGAAGATACTGAAGCTGACTTGACAGCCGCGCGTTGGCGTTGGCCTGATCGGAACTATACAGACGCGGTTTGTTGACAGATTGAACAGCAAAAAATGCTGCATAATCAGTGCCTTTACAATGAACCAGCGGAATAAACCCGAGTTCCGACAGCTCTTTCTCACGTCGATCGGAAATGGCGACTTGCGTCGGGCATTGCATGACGCGCTCGCCGCTTTCTGACACGTAGTTATAGGCCGGAAGGGCATTAACCAGACCGCCGCCTTCTACGCCACGGATGGCCGCGCACCAGCCATACTCTTCGAAGGACTCCAGAATGCGCCCTCCCAATTCGTAGGCAGAGTTGACCCACAGATAGTCGGAACCCACATCGTTTTCGCGGATTTGTTCTTCAAAGGCGAAGGTTTCAACAGCAACTGTTTTGGCGCCATACGGCATACGGCCCAGGACTGCTGGCAACGTCAGGCCAATGTAGCGGCTGTCGTCGGTCTGGCGGAATGAGCGCCAGCGGGCGTAATCGGTGGTGTCGAACATTTTCGCCATATCGCGCGGGCGCGGCATGTCGGAGAAATCGGTCATCGACAACATACCCGGTGAAATAGCGCTCAGGAAGGGCGCATGGGCTGCAGCGGCAACGTGGGATATCTGCTCCAGCAGTTCAATGTCCTGAGGGGTGTTATCGAACAGGAAATCGCCGATAAACGCAGAGAAGGGAACGCCACCAAAGGTACCGTATTCGCTTTCATAGACGGTTTTAAACAGCACCGATTGATCGAAGTCGGACGCCGATTTGAAGTCTTTCAACAAATCTTGTTTGGTGCATTGCAGCAGACGAATCTGGGTGTTATTTGTGACGCTCGATTGCACCAGTTTGTGCAGACCACGCCAGGATGATTCTTTTTTCTGGAATTCTGGCGCGTGCATGATCAGGCTGATCTGGCTGGAGAGCAGCTCATCAATGGCAGTAATACGGTCTTCGATACTGCCGATCAGATCACTTGAGACAACCATGGCGCCGGAAACCACTTCAGCCAGAAAGTTGTTCAGCTGGGATTTCATGCGTCCACGATCAGATTCGCGACGGATGGCCTGGGTGCTATCAATGATTTTATCCAGATAATCTTCGCTCAACGCCTGTCCGGCAGAGGCATTCAGGATTTGTTCAGCACTCATTCTTCGTCTCCCAGGTTTTTATTCACGTCGAAAGAGGCAGGGCTTTGTTGTTCCAGCATTTCTGAAAGCTGCTCTTTGAGGCGTTGATTACTGGCCGCACGGTTGCGCAGGTCGCACAGTTGCTCGCGCAATTCAATTAGTTTGCGCAGAGGGTCAATCTGACGGGCAATATTGTCCGGGGAGAAATCTTCCATGCTGTTGAAGGTCAGCGAAACCGCCAGTTTTCCTTCTTGCTCAGGTAATGTGCTCTCCACCAGGAACTCAGCTTCTGGTTTCATCGACGACATGATCCCGCTGAAATTATCTTTATCGATGTTGAGGAATTTCCGCTCGCGCAGGGCGTCATCACTTTTAGTGAAATCACCGAGCACGCCGAGAACCAAAGGGAGTTCCTTGACCGCTTGTGCATCACCGATATCAACGTCATAGGTGATTTGCACGCGTGGTGGTCTTGCTTTATCTAATTTATGTTGTGTATTACTCATAGATTTATCCGGCATTATTTGACTTATGTAATAAGTCAATTGTTAAACGTTATAAAGCGTTGTTTACGAGCGAACGTATTTACTATTTTAAAAGCCTGGGTTTTCACAAAAAACTTTAGATGATAATATTTTCTAAATTCGCCAAATAAAATATAACATTTGATGTTTTTTGCCGTTGGCCATGATGGTAGTACGTTATTTGTCTGGTTGTTGTAAATTAACTTTCATCATCAAGGTAAAATGATTGAGTTATCTCCAACGCTCAGTGAAGTAGCTAAGGCTACCATAAAAATTTTATCAATCTAGATTTTTTTTATCCTGTCCAATTTCCCGCGCCGTCCAATTCTGGACTGTTATGATTACGTTAATGACAAATGTTAAATGCTTTTAAACAATCATATATTCATAGAGTGAATATAAAATCAGGGCCGAAAATATTTTTAAACATCTTAATAACGTATTGCATATCTAACTGATAACCATTGTCAGTCTGAGGAGATGAGCGAATATTGAATGACTAAATACATTATTAAGTATAATTAAATGTCACCTCAGCGAATGTGGTCGATGAACACCGCCATCAGTCCCGAGGTTTCCGGGCCGAGATCATCTGGTTTTGAAAATAAATATCGCCATGACTTTCGATAATCAGGAAGTGAACGGCGCCTGAGATATTATTGGAATGGCCAGGTGCGAGCTTTATTGTATTATTTGGCGCTTTTGAATAATTTTTTGCACTCTTAGAAAGATTGCAGTAAATAATAAAGGCTAGCCATTTCTTACGTGAAAGATAGCTTGGGTAAGATTATTCTTATTGGTTTATTTGGATGCCATTCTATTCATGTCATTCAATAAAATACTATGTCTATTTATATTTTAAATGGATAACCAGAAAATTCGCGACGAAATAGTGCGAGTTTTACTCGTCGCTTGTCCCAACAGGTGAAGTCACGCTGCCAGCGCTGGCTGCGAGCCGTCCGGCACATTACTCTGGCGGATAGTCGCTAAGCACAGAATGCGTTTACAGGAGAAATAGAAAGTGATCTTCGTAAAATTTGTTTAAAAAAGGTTGACCGCAGAGACAGTTAAAAATATTTCTCATCCGGCCATTCTCGGTGCGTGGATAAAAAGCTTCAGGTCGGTTTGGAATGGGTTCCCAGGCGGAATATCGGCGACTGGCAGATTGATTATGCCGGTCGCCGTACTTATATAAGAAGAAAAATCAGAAGCTGTAGTTTGCTGTGACCGACACATTACGCGGTTCGCCATACACGACATACTGGTTCACGCTGGTGTCATATTCTTTATCGAACAGGTTATTGATGTTCGCCTGCACGGAAAGCTGTCTGGTGACCTGATAACGGCTGAACAGGTTAACCAGCGCGTAACTGCCCTGTTCGGCATGACGGGTGCCATCGCCATCAGGACCTGCGACATCGCTCCAGACGTGAGTCTGCCAGTTCACACCACCGCCGACGGTCAGATCCTGCAACTGCGGCAACCGGTAACGGGTGAACAGACGCAACTGGGTACGCGGCTGTTCCGGATTCACCGCATCACCATTTTCATCTTCGGCCACGTAACGCGTGCCGCCGAAGGTCATCTGCAAGTTGTCCGTCACTGCGCCATTTACTTCAAACTCAACGCCACGGCTCACGGTGCCGCTTTTACCCTCATACGCATAATCCTGCGTCCCCGGAATAACACGGCCGGTGGATTGTGCGACGTTATCCAGCTCTGCACGGAACACCGACACCGAGGTGGTGAGACGGCTGTTAAACCAGTCTGATTTCACGCCTGCTTCGTAGTTTTTGCCGATCACCGGCGACAGGTAAGCGCCGTTGATATCCCGGTAGGTCTGCGGCTGGAACACCGAGGTGTAGCTGGCGTACGTCGACCAGTTATCGTTGATGTCAAACACCAGACCGGCGTACGGCGTGATGTTGTTCTTTTCGATCTGATCCGTCAGCGTGTGCGAATTCCAGTTGGTATAACGTGCGCCCAAAATCATGTGCAGCGGATCCGCCAGAGAAAGACGGGTGGCGATATAGCCGGATTTCTGGCGGATCACGTCTTCCTGCGCAAGGGAGCGCGGGCCCCAGTCGGTTTCAGGGAACTGACTGTTGTAATTGTTAAAATTACCCAGCTCTTCGGTGGAGATATTGGCGAAGGCGCTGTAGTAGGTATTTTGCTGTTTGCTGTAGCTGAGACCGGTCATCAGCTCATGCTCGCGGCCAAACAGCTCAAACGGCCCGCTGGCGAAGGTATCGACGGAATCCACTTTACGCTTGCCGGTGTTATAACCGGTGCCACCTACGACCGGATAACCGGCGTAAGAAGAGACGCCCGCGCCGGTGGTTTTATCGAAATAACCGTCGATGTACAGCATTTTGCTGTCGATCATCGTTTCGTTATGCGTGCCGTTCAGGGTCAGCGTCCAGCCGTTATCGAACGATTGTTTGATCGTGGTAAAGAGTTTTTTGGTCTCTTTATTGCTGTACGCCCAGTCTGGCGCTGAATTGAAACCGCGGCGGTAATCAGTTTTGCTGCCGTCGATGTACCAGCGCGGCATGCCGCCCCAGGTCGGGCTGTCGGTGTCATTTTGCTGGAATTCATAACCGGCGGAGAGCAGGGTCGAATCGGTCAGATCCGCATCTACGGCGGCGTAGACGAATTTCTTGGTGGCGCCGTAACGTTCGACGTAGCTGTTTTTGTCTTCATAGCCGGTTACCAGACGGCCACGCACGTTGCCGGATTCACTCAGTGGCGTAGAAAGATCGGCGACATAACGCTGTTTGTTCCAGCTGCCGTAGGTGGCGGATACATTGCCGGTAAACTCTTTACTGTCGGCGTGTTTACGCACCATATTCACCGACGCGGAAGGGTTACCAGGGCCTGTCATCAGGCCGGTCGCGCCGCGCACCACTTCAATACGTTCATACAATGCGGTATCTGATTCAGCATCGCCCAGATTCCAGCGCGGTTCGAAGACTGTCGGAATGCCGTCAGTCATATAGTTGTCGATCAGGAATCCGCGCGAGTAATAGGTACGGCGATCCATATCGGCCACGCTTTGCGAAATGCCGGTAGTGTTATTGAGCACGTCACCGAGGGACAGCAGTTGCTGATCCTGCATACGCTGTTTGCTGATAATGGTGACTGACTGAGGTATATCGCGCTGCGTCAGCAGCATCTTGGTGCCTGCGGCAGTAACCGGAACGCTGTAATCCTGCGCGGTGCTGCCGGTGTCATTGCCGCCGGTCTGACCGGTTACAACCACCGTATCGTCGGCAGCCTTGGGTGCCGTGGTTTCCGCCGCGTGGACGGAATGTAGGGAAGAAGAAACAAAGAGAGCAATCACGGAAAGTGAAAGTTTCCGGCCTGCATTATTTCGCTTCTGCGCTGACTGAACTGGATGGATCCCTGAAACGGACAACATTGTGATTCTCCAAACGATTATTTTATTTTTTGGATACTGTTTTTACTTCGCCACTGTTTTTTATTTTTTTCGCGTGATTGCCTCGCTTAAACATCCACCAGGCCCGTAAAAACACAGGGCGGAAGGGGGATAAAGATGCGCAGTCAATAAAGCGAATGAGAATAATACGCATTGAGCTTTCAGGTGTAAATAAATATAACAAAGGTAAATTTTGTGGCGGAATTGGTAAAAGGCGTAGAAAAGACAGAGTTTTTATATTAGCGAGACTTAAGCAAAATAATTGTTACAAAAGCCCATGGAATGCATTCCTGGTATCGCGTTTATTTATATGTTTATCGCAACCAATAAACACAACCAATGAATTTCGCATAGTTTAGCCATTAAGAAATCTAGACATCTAAACGTTCGTTTTGTAGAGTGGAGCCAACTTTCGGGAAACGCCGAAGCGGACGTTGATTCGCTTACGAAAAACACCAGGTGACGACACAATGATCAATAACATTCAAATCCTCGATGGCGGCATGGGTCGCGAACTGGCCCGCATGGGCGCACCGTTTCGTCAGCCTGAGTGGTCGGCGCTGGCGCTGATTGAAGCTCCGCATTTTGTCCGCGCCGCGCACGATGCCTTTATTGCCGCCGGTTCTCAGGTGATTACTACCAATAGCTACGCCGTGGTGCCTTTTCATATCAGCGACGCGGTATTTGCTGCGCAGGGTGCGGCGCTGATTGCGCTTTCTGGCAAGCTGGCGCGTGAAGCCGCCGATGCTGCGCAGACGCCGGTAAAAGTGGCCGGTTCTCTTCCTCCGGTGCTGGGCTCTTACCGCCCGGATCTGTTCGAGCCGGTAGCCGCGAAAAAATTACTCAATGTGCTGGTGGATAATCTGACCGACAGCGTGGATATCTGGCTGGCAGAAACCCAGAGTTCGGTGGCCGAAGTGGAAGCCGTGCGTGATGTGCTGGGCGATGACCCGCGTCCGCTGTGGTTCTCGTTTACCTTGCAGGACCAGCTGGATGAACAGGGCCGGGCGCATCTGCGTTCCGGTGAATCTATCGAAGAGGCGGTTGCGGCGGTATTGCGCCTATCCGCCAGCGCAATTTTATTCAACTGTAGCCGCCCGGAAGTCATGGCTGCTGCGGTGCAGGCCGCACGCGCTGCGCTCAACGCAGAAAATTCCTCGCTGGATATCGGCGTGTACGCCAACGCCTTCGAGCCTTCAGACAACCAACGCGGTGCCAACGAAGGGCTGAGCAAATTGCGTCAGGATACGGATCCTGCGGGTTATCTGGATTTCGCCCAGGACTGGGTGGCGCAGGGCGCGACGCTGGTGGGCGGCTGCTGCGGTATCGGGCCGGAACACATTGCGGCACTGAAACATGCGTTCAGCAATTAGCATCATCAAAAATAAAAATTATTGAATCAGAGCTTGAGGGCGGATGCCCTCAGTGACAGGGGATAAAACATGATCGATCGTCGTTCGTTTATTAAAAGTGCGGGGGCACTTTCCATTGCAGCCGCCACCAGTTCCACCTGGCTGGGCAAAGCCTTTGCCGCCGAAGTGGAAAAACCAAAGAAGGGCGGTCACTTAGTGGTGGGCGTCGATAATGCCTCCAGCACCGACCGTCTGGATCCGGCGTTCTGGTTCGAAACCTACATGTACTTTGTTGGCTCGCAGCTGTTCAACAATCTGGTAGAAATCGACGAGAGCGCCAAACTTGCGCCTTCGCTGGCCGAATCCTGGGCATCGACCGATGGCAGTAAAACCTGGGTGCTGAAAATCCGTCAGGGTGTGCAGTTCCACGATGGCCGTTCGCTCGGCGCAAAAGACGTGGTGTATTCCCTGAATCACCACCGTGGCGAGAAATCCACGTCGCCGGTGAAAGGCTATCTGGAAACCGCCAGCTCGATTGAAGCGACCGGCGAACATGAAGTCACCATTAAACTGACCGCACCGGACGTCGAATTTGTCTGGTTGCTGAGTGCCGTGCATTTTGCGATCACCGCCGAAAACGAAAGTTTCGACAAAGGCATCGGCACCGGGGCGTTCATTCTGGAAAAATTCCAGCCGGGCGTGACCACGCTGACCAAACGCAATCCAAATTACTGGAACAGCGAACGCGGCCACGTGGATTCGGTCGAAACGCTGGCGATGAACGATTCCACCGCACGCGTTGCGGCGCTGGTCAGCGGCTCCGCGCAGCTCATTAACCGCGTGAACCCGCGCATTGTCAGCCGTATAGAACGTATGCCAAATCTGAAGCTGGTGCGTGCCAAAGACAGCATGATTTATACCTTCCCTGGGCTGTCGAATCTGGCACCGTTCGATAATATCGATGGCCGTCTGGCGCTGAAATACGCCATCGACCGCCAGCAAATTATTGATACTGTGCTTGGCGGTTACGCCAGCGTGGCAAATGACAATCCAATCTTCCCGTCAAACCGTTACTTCGCCAAAGATATTCCGCAGCGTCCGTATGACCCTGAAAAAGCGCAGTTCCACTGGAAGAAATCTGGCTTCAGTGGCCCGCTGACGCTAAACGTCGCCGACGCCGGTTTTCCGGGCGCGGTTGATGCCGGTCAGCTTTATCAGCAATCTGCCGCTAAAGCCGGGATCAACCTTAACGTCGTGCGCGTGCCGGACGATGCGTTCTGGAATGACATCTGGCAGAAGAAAGCCTTTGTGTCATCAAACTGGGCAAACCGTCCGACCGCCGATGCGCTGCTCTCTTTAGTGTTCACCAGCCAGTCTTCGTGGAATGAGTCCGCCTGGCACGTTCCGGCCTTTGATGCGATGGTGAAAGCCGCGCGCGGTGAGCCGGACGAAACCCGCCGTAAGCAGATTTACCATGATATTCAGGTGATGCTGGTCGATCAGGGCAGTGAAATCATTCCGCTTTACGCCGATGCGCTCGACGGCTGTTCGTCAAAAATCAAAGGGTTCACCTCCGTTCCGGGAATGCCGCTCAGTGGTAACCGCGCGGCAGAGAAAGTCTGGATCGAAGGCTGAGCCGGGTAAAATAATGTCTGATTTGTCCTCACCAAATACAACTCAACGGCCTGCGGGCCGTTTTTCGCGCCTCCATTCGTCGCTTTTCGGCATGGTGCTGGTGCGCCTGTTTTACGGCGTGCTGATCGTGCTGGCGGTCTCCGTGCTCATTTTCGCCGGAGTGCAATTGTTACCGGGAAATGCCGCGACGGCGATCCTCGGTCAAAGCGCCACGCCTGATGCTATCCGCGAGCTGAACCTGCAACTCGGGCTGGATAAACCGGCGGTCAGCCGTTATCTGAGCTGGCTGTTTGGCATTCTGCATGGCGATTTTGGCACCAGTTTTTCCACCCGTGAAGCCATCAGCGGCCCGTTGTTTACCCGCCTGGGTAACACGCTGTTTCTGGCCGGATGCACCGCCGCCATCGCCGTTCCGCTGGCGCTTTTAATCGGCTTTATCTCCGTGCGTTATCACGGCAGCTGGGTAGATACGCTGCTCAACGCCGTCACCCGCGCTACCGTGGCGCTGCCGGAATTTTTCTCCGGCTATCTGCTGATCCTGATTTTTGCTATCACGCTGGCGTGGGCGCCGAGCAACAGCAGCATCACGGCATACATGCCGCTGGCTGCCAAACTCTCGGCGATTTCCCTGCCGTGCGCCACGCTGGTGCTGGCGATTCTCGGACACATGAGCAACATGACCCGCGCCGCGCTGATTGCCGCGCAAAGCTCAGCCTACGTAGATACCGCGCTGCTGAAAGGGCTTGCGCCGTCGCGCATTCTCTGGCGTCACGTACTGCCGAACGCCATCGGCCCGATTATCAACGTCGTGGCGATCAATCTGGCCTATCTGATGGTCGGTGTGGTGATTGTCGAGAATGTCTTTGTGTATCCGGGGCTCGGGCAATACATGGTCGACAGTATCAGCAAACGCGATATTCCGGTGATGCAGGACTGCGCGCTGTTGCTGGCCGGGATTTATATCCTGCTGAATTTGCTGGCAGATGTGATGGCGCTGGTCGCCAATCCGCGTTTACGCCACAACCGCTGACTTTTAGGAATTGCTGCAATGCCTGCTTTAAAACCTTCCTCGATACTCGGTCTGCTGGTGCTGAGTCTCTTTATTCTTATCGCGATTTTTGCGCCGTGGCTGGCACCGCACGCGCCGGATCAAACACTTGGTATGTCCTGGGATTTACCGGGGCCAAACGCCATTTTGGGCACCGATAATCTCGGTCGCGACCTGCTCTCAAGGCTGATCTGGGGGACGCGCGTCTCGCTCGGCGTCACCGCGCTTGCGGCGCTGGTGGCGTTTGCGGTCGGTTGCACGCTGGGGTTTATCGCCGGTCTGCGCGGTGGCTGGCTGGATCAGGTCATTTCTCGCTGTAACGACATCGTGATGGCCATTCCGACGCTGATTCTGGCGCTGATCGTCCTCGCTGTGCTGCCGAAAACGATTCCGGTGCTGACGCTGGTGCTGGGTCTGCTGGAATCGACCCGCGTGCTGCGCGTGGCACGATCGCTGGCGGTGGATATCGGCGTGATGGAGTTTGTCGATGTGGCACGCCTGCGCGGCGAAAGCCTCGGGTGGATCCTCTGGCATGTGATTTTACCTAACGCGCTACAGACGCTGATCGCCGAATTCGGCCTGCGCTTTATCTTTATTCTGCTGTTCCTTTCGGCGCTGTCTTTCCTCGGATTAGGCATTCAGCCACCGACCGCCGACTGGGGCGGGCTGGCGCGTGATAACAAGGACGGCATTTTGTTTGGCGTCTGGGCGGCACTGGTTCCCGGCGGCGCGATTGCCGTGCTGGCGCTGGCGGTGAACGCCGTGGCGGACTGGCTGATGAGCGGTACCACCCGCGTGTGGGGGAGAAAAGGATGAGTCTGTTAACCGTAACAAAACTGTCTGTTGTTTCCGCCGGTAAAAACCCGCGCACGTTAGTCGATAATGTCTCTTTCACCGTCAAACGCGGTGAAGTGCTGGGGCTGATTGGTGAATCCGGTGCGGGGAAATCCACCATCGGGCTGGCGATCCTCGGGCATTGCCGTCAGGGGATGCGCATTGAATCCGGCAGTATTCTGTTCAACGGGCAGGAGCTGACTACGCTGTCTGACCGCCGCTTGCGGCAGGTGCGCGGACGGCATATTGCCTATGTGGCGCAGTCCGCTGGCGCAGCCTTTAATCCGGCGATCACCTTGGGTGAACAGGTGATTGAAGCGGCGCTTAAGCACAAGGTGTATGACCGCCAGCAGGCGCAGGCAAAGGCCATCGAACTGTTCGGACTGCTCGGTTTGCCGCAGCCGCAACAGTTTTATCAACGTTATCCGCATCAGGTTTCCGGTGGGCAGTTACAGCGCGCGATGATCGCCATGGCGCTGTGCGCAGGGCCGGAACTGCTGATTTTCGATGAGCCGACCACTGCGCTGGATGTCACCACACAGCTCGGCGTACTGAAAGCCATCAGCGATGTGATCCGCATTTCCGGCGTGGCGGCGATTTATATCAGTCACGATCTGGCGGTTGTCGCGCAAATCAGCAATCACATTATGGTATTGCAGCAGGGTAAAACCGTGGAACAGGCGCCGGTAGAACAGCTTCTGACACAACCGCAGCAGGATTACACCCGCCGCCTTTTACATGCACAGGGCGAAGAAAAAATGCCGCAAACCGGCGAGGCACCGGTTGCGCTGTTTATCGATAACATCAGCGCCCGTTATCACGCTCAGCCTGTTTTGCAGAACGTCTCGCTGAGCCTGCCGCGCGGCCGCACGCTGGCGGTGATCGGCGAATCCGGCTCGGGGAAATCGACGCTCGGTAAAGTGATTTGCGGGCTACTCAGCCCGGAATCCGGAGAAGTGAGTCTGGAAAATCAAACACTGCCGGCCAGTTTGCGGCAGCGCAGCCGTGCGCAACTGCGCGACGTGCAGCTGATCCATCAGATCCCGGATACCGCACTGAATCCGAAAGAACGGGTCGGCAGCCAGATCGCCCGCGTGCTGTCCTGCTTTTCCGATCTCCACCGCAGCCAGCGCGACACCCGCGTCAGGGAATTGCTGGCGCAGGTCGGACTGCATGCTGAACTGGCGCAGCGTTTTCCCTCTGCGCTTTCCGGTGGTCAGAAGCAGCGCGTCTGTATTGCACGGGCGCTGGCGGCGCAGCCGAAACTGATTGTGTGTGATGAACCGACGTCTGCGCTCGATCCGCTGGTCGCCCGCGACGTGCTGGCGCTGCTGCGTAAAATCCAGCAGGACACCGGTATTTCCTATCTGTTTATTACCCATGACTTGCAGGTCGTGCGCGAAATTGCGGACGAAGTGGCGGTACTGAAAGCGGGCAGGATTGTGCGTCAGGGGCCGGTCGTTTCTACACTGGTTGAACCGCTGGATGATTACACCCGCGAACTGCTGCGTTCGGTGCCAGAAATGCGCGTCGGCTGGCTGGAAGAAACCCTGACTGCCTGATCACAAGGCAGAATGATGTTGCGTAACGTGCACTGTTTCACCCTCCCGGCGCTGGTGGCGTCGGTATTTCTGCTCACCGGCTGCCCTGAAACGTAATCTCTGTTTATAACGTTACTTTGTTCAGTAACGTTATAAATTCATTCACCTCTCTTTACACTTTCCCTTAAATATCCCGGCTAAAGTTCCCCTTATTGATACCGATAACTCATGTGAATTAAATAATCATTAGAAAGTAGTCCCGCTATGTAATCATCAATATATTGAATTATTTTCATTGTATTTGTTTTTTATTGGCCCGGAAATAAGGGAAATAACATGTTTAAACTGATCAACAATATGCGGGTGGGCAGCCGCTTGGGTGCCGCATTCGGCCTCATCATCCTGCTTCTCATCATCGTCAGTGCCACTGCCGTTATCAAAATAAGCAGCATTAACAGCAGTATCGAACAAATTATCAACGATCGTTATGTAAAAGTCCGGCTGGCATTTGATGTCCGTGACGGCGTGAATGATCAAATAAAGTTTTTGCGCGGAATCGTTATTGATACGAAAAACACCGAGCAAAATAAGAAACGTTATTTGCAACTTGATGACACCATCAAAAAAACCAATCTGGCGATGGATAAAATTGCCGCGATTCAGTCCACGCCAACCGGAAAACAAAAAATTAAAGCGTTGCAGGATGCCAGTGATGCTTTTGAAGCCGGAAAGGAACAGTTGATTGGTCTGGCCCGCGCCGGTGATATGGAAGGCGCCACCGAATATGTGCTGCGTAAACTGACTACCTCACAGAATGCCTATCTGGGGCTGGCCACCGCTTTTGCTGATTCTCAGGATTCGCAGTTGCAGGCCGAAGGGAAAAAAGCCGTCGCTGATGGTCAAACGGCGATTCAGCTGACGCTGATCTTCTCGGTGATTGCCGTGCTGCTGGCCATGATCCTGGGTTATTTCCTGACCCGCTCGATCATCCGTCCGCTGGGCACCGCCGTACAGGTGGCTGAAAGCGTGGCCGCCGGGGACCTGACTACGGACATCCGTGTGAACTCTTCTGACGAAACAGGCCAGCTTATGCAGGGGCTGAAAAATATGAATGAAAACCTGCTGCGCATTGTGACTGAGGTCCGTTCAGGCACGCAGGCTATCAGCAGCGCGTCCAGCCAGATCGCCGCCGGGAATCTGGATTTATCCTCACGCACCGAGCAGCAGGCCAGCTCGCTGGAAGAAACCGCCTCGGCGATGGAACAGATGACCGCCACCGTAAAACAGAACGCTGATAACGCGCGTCAGGCTAATCAGCTGGCGGCCCGGGCATCACGCGTGGCCGTCGAAGGGGGCGAAGTGGTCGGGCAGGTGGTCAGCACTATGGAGGGAATCAACGTTTCTTCACGCAAAATTGTCGATATCATTTCTGTGATTGACGGCATCGCCTTCCAGACCAATATTTTGGCGCTGAATGCGGCGGTAGAAGCTGCCCGTGCCGGTGAGCAGGGGCGCGGTTTTGCGGTTGTAGCTTCGGAAGTGCGCAATCTGGCGCAACGCTCTGCTTCTGCGGCGAAAGAAATCAAAGTACTGATCGACGATTCGGTATCGAAAGTCGATAACGGCACGCAACTGGTCGCTAAAGCCGGTGCCACCATGGCAGAAGTGGTGTCCAGCGTGAAGAACGTGACGGATATCGTCGGCGAGATTTCAATCGCCAGCCATGAGCAAAGCACCGGAATCGAAGAGATCAACAAAGCCATCACACAGATGGATGAAGTGACGCAGCAGAATGCCGCGCTGGTGCAGGAAGCCTCGTCGGCGGCGTACTCGCTGAACGAGCAGGCCGAGCGTCTGGCGGAGTCGATCAGCATCTTTAAAGTCAGCGCTGCGGCGGTTAATACCGCTGTACGTCAGCCATCGCCGCTGAAAAGACCTGTACTGTCGTCTGGCCGTGCGCTTTCACCGGCGAACAAAAGTGACGAAGGAAACTGGGAGACGTTCTAAAGTCCGGGAGACGTTTTCTGGTAAAAGGTGAAATTCTGACGCCTGTGGTTCGGGCGTCAGAAATACAGAACCTATTGTTTGTTGAGATAGATGTCAGGACGGGCGATCGCCCACGCGTAATCCGGCGTATTGACCGGCTCATAGCCAAACTTCTTGTAAAGCCATGGCGCAGTGGTGGTAAAGAGCATCATGCGACGTAATCGCGCGGTAACCGGGTGTGACTGACAGCACTCCACCAACCATCCCCCCAGATTTTTGCCCTGATAATTCTCCAGAACATACACATCGCACAGGTAGGCAAAGGTGGCGTAATCGGTGATAAATCTGGCGAATCCAATCTGCTTATCTTCGTCGAACAACCCGAAATTCAGGCTGTTGTCGATGGCATCGCGCACGGTCTGTTCATCAATACCTGCCGCCCAGGTTGAACGGGTCAGATAATGCTGAATGGCTGAAATATCCATCTTTTCAACGTCAGTGGTGATGAGGTACCCGTCTTTCGTCCAGCATTGCACATCTTTCATTGATATCACCGTATAATGAGCCCGTTAAAATACTAACGTAAAAATTTAAATGTATGATGTCAACGTCATCCATTGTTGATATACTGTATATAATTACAGT
The DNA here is from genome assembly GCF_057290995.1 of Rahnella sp. 1L-D-7-B-C2. Lineage (NCBI taxonomy): Bacteria > Pseudomonadati > Pseudomonadota > Gammaproteobacteria > Enterobacterales > Yersiniaceae > Rahnella > Rahnella sp. 1L-D-7-B-C2. Next base: position 442,470 of record NZ_JBXAVQ010000003.1, read on the forward strand.
ATAAGGAGTGAGAATCATGGCTGTTGAAACAAAATTTGTTGTCGTCAGAAAAGGTGAAGAAAAAATGACATTTGCCAATAAGAAAGAAGCGGACGCCTACGACAAAATGCTCGACATGGCGGATACTTTTACTGACTGGCTGTTACAGAGCGAAATTGAGATCGATGAGGTTCTGGCGGAAAATATTGCGCTGCACCTTGCCGAGCAGAAAGATACCGTTCAGCACATCCTGCGCACCAGCAAACTGCCGGAAGCAGAAACTGCACCTGCCGACGTAAAGGCCGACGCTCAGACAGCACAAGAGACACACGTTGAAGACGCGGAAGTTGCAGAACATGCAGAACACGCCGAAGACGCTGTAAAAACTAAGAAGGTTCGCGCGGTTAAAGCGGCCTGATGAAATAGAGCCCCGCTGAACGCATTTCACAAGGCGTTCAGCGGGGCTTTTCGTTACCGGATTTTAGCCTTGCGCAGCGGCAGCCTCTTCCTCTTGCTGTAACGCACGCACCGTCTGGTGACGATGCCAGTAGTAGCCCAGCGTATTTTTAAACCCTTCAATTTCCTTTTTCAGACCTGGCAGACGGATCTCACTGCGCTTTTTCCCCTGCGCATTCGGCTGGACGTGTTGCAGATACAGTACTTCAGTACCGAACTGGCGGATCACATTGATGTTCTTCACGTTATCCCACTCCAGTAATTCCCCCGTATCTGGCTTCACGACGCCCTGATAGTTGATCTCGATTTGAGAACCATTTTTCAGCGTAAAGGCCACTGGCGGGAAATGTTTCAGTACCAGCGCCGTCTCTTCTTCACCTTCAGGCTGATAACGCCATGCCAGACTTTCCTCATGTACCGATGAGAAGTCACGCTCATACTTCTGCCACAGCTGCTGCTCAATCTGTTCGGCAACCGGCATAAGATCCACCCAGCTTTCAGCAGGGGGTTCAGCGGCAATCGCCGCATAGCCCAACTCTTCCACGTGGTAACCGACGTTGCGCATTCTTTCCGTCAGCGGCGGGTGGGAGTCAAACGGGTGCGGTACATCCTGCTCGCGCATCAGGCTGATAAAGTCTGGCGAGCTGACGTGTTGCGGCAGGCCTGCGGCTATCGCTTTGCTGATCCCCAACTCGTTCTCATGCAGGGTTTTGTTATCGAACAGGGTGCGTTCAACTTCGCTGCGATAGCTGGCATAGGCTGATATTTTAATCAGTGATTCAATAATCGCGGCAGGCGTGGTGTGCGTCGCTGCGCTGTGGTCGGCGATGAACTCACGTTCACGGCTGTTTCGCTGCCATGCCAGTTCGAACAACATGCGGTACAGGCACAGAGGATAAAAGACGATAAGCGTCGCGACGTTCTGACCCATCAGGTGCGTATACATATCAAAACGGTGCAGCTTCGGCCCGAGCAGCGCGCCTGATGCGGTATCACCTTCATGCAGATGTGTCAGCTCATGCACCATCACGCCGTCTGCCTGTGCGGTAGTAAGCTGGCGCAACAGGGGAATACTGACGTACAACTTGCGGCCACTCAGTGGATGCCCGTTGACGGACAGCGGCGCTTCAGTCACATAGAAGTTAGTGTCAATGCCGGCAATGATATGGTCAGGCGGTGTGGTGCCGACTTTGGCCGCCAGCGTATCAATACGTGCCCATAGCGCGGGCGCGGCGTCCCGCGTCACGACCTCACCTTCAATACCCTCTTCGCGCGGCAGCTTTTTAAAGATGCCTTTGATCATGTAGAACATCCCGGCCAGCACCAGCAGGCCGACCGCCATCACCAGTTTCGGATAGTAGGTTTGCGTGAAGAAAGCCGTGCCCCAGAACGAGAGCCAGACCAGCATCGCACCTTGCACTAACACTTCCAGCGCACTGGCCAGCATCAGGAAATGACGGGCCAGCATCAGGCTCAGCAGTTGTCCCTGGCGATTCCTGAAAGCGAGGGCACTGAACAGCAACACCATCAGCAGCACAACAGCGCTGGCGATCAGCGTCCAGAATGACACTTTGTCCATCATGTAGAATTGCCACAGTTCGGACTTCTCGGCGCACACCGCATTTTTATAATCGAGCAGATCTTCCGACACGGGGCCGCAAACGCTGGAAGGCGGATTTTGTTGCAGGAAATCCGTCAGTTTACCGACGTCCTGATTTTGCCCGCGGGCGTCATCAATAAAGATCTGAGTATATTGCTGATTAAGCTGATTACTGCCGTATTCAGCAAATATCAGCGTGATGGCGGGGATCAAAAATAGCGTGATCAGAAGCCAGAAGAATACCTTTGCATAACCTTTTTTCAATGCCGTTAATTTATTCAAAATAGAAACTCGCTAACTGTCTGTTGGAGGGACAAGCTGCTTATATCAGGCAATACCGAAAGAAAGATTTACGGCATAAGGGGAAATGCTCGAGATCCTTCTCTGGCGTGCATCAGCTATATTCACTTAATGAATTGTGAAACGTTGCTATAAGACGATATTTTACCCGTCGCGACAAGCTATTATTTATTTTTCGGATTATTTACCTTGTGAATATGATGTATTGCGGTTGCAGTCTGCAATTTTTCAGAAACGGCGAGGGTAATTTGAGTTAAGTTTTATTCATCAGAATGATTCGGTGCCGGAAACGAAGAGGATAACCATTATGTCCGCTGGCCATAAATATTCAGTGCTTTATAAAACCAATAATGCTGCAAACCAGCACTAAAGCGAGTGAAGGCCACTGCATGGGAATATAAAAGAAGTGATGAAGCACACTATCATCATGATTTTTTCTATTGAGTATCAATCCCATAGCCGTGTTTATGGCTGCGCCAATACCTACGCCCAACAGGAACTGCATTAATGACACATCACCCTTTTTTACACCCGGATCGGGCCATAACCACATTAACAATAGTACAGTAACAATTGGCAGTAAAAGGGTCATAATACCGGCGCCGCGATATATCAGCATGCAAGAATTCCTCGCCATCATCGAAAAAATACGCTAATTTTGAAAGAGATTATGCATTATTCGATTTGAAACTCAAGGATATCAGCCATGATAGTGTGGAGCGGAGTAGGGTTTTTTATCGCCGTGTTGATTTCGATTGCCTACGTATTTTTAAAATGGATTGTCGATATCATTTGGCAGGAAGGTTATTTTTCTGCGCATTTATGGGCAACTGGGGCTACATTTATACTGGCATCTATTCTGTGCTGCATTTTTGTCTATGCGATCAAGCAGGAAAAGCTCCTGGCCTACGTGGCAAAGATGACCGACAGTCAGCCGATGTTTGAACCGGAAAGAACGCATAAATTCTTTTTTATCCCGGTACGGTATTGGCCACTTGTTTTGTTTTTAGTCGGCTCGGGAATATGTATTCGTGATCTGATGAAATAACCCTCTCTATATTATGGATACTCCGCGCACTATTGCAGGGTCATCAATACAGAGAATTTTTACAGGAAGAAGGGAGTTCTACATGAAGTTAAGAAAATCAATCAATCTAATGGGTTCATTGTGCCTGCTGACGGCACTTGGCGGCGCAGCCACGCTGGCTACCGCTGCGGAAGTGAAAGCACCGGCAGCCGCAGCCACGACCCAAACTGTGACGTTGCTCAACGGCAAACAGGTGTTCAACCTGACGGGTTATGAAGTGCAGCCTGTGCCGGGCGGTGGTCCGGGTAAAATGTACGTCAGCAAGCAGGAAAAACGCGTTCTGCTGATTGGCGAAGATGACATTCCGCTGGTTGCCCGCGCCGCCAGCGATGCTGATTTCCTTGAGGGTATGAAAACTATTAAGGATAAACAGAAGCAGGCTTCACCAAGCTACACCGTGACCAGCGAAAAGATGGAAAACGTCAAAGGGCTGGAAGTCGACCACATCGAAGCCACTGATAAGATGGATGGTAAAGATGTTCTGCAGGCTACCTTACTGGCTGCCGGCGAGAAAAAGTTCACCGTAATTCAGGTGATCTCTGGCGCGAAAGACAAAGCAGGCCACACCGCTGCCGTGAATAACATTCTTGGTAAATAAGTTACTGTGATATCGATGTCATAAGAAAGCCCCTGTGGAGGTCAATGCCGCAGGGGCTTTTGCGTAAACAGGTTTATCTAAAGCTCCACTGTACGCTGATGACGAAAACAGAAGGGATGATGATCCCGCTCTCCACCCCAAAGTAATCGGTGAAGTTGTACTGTATCGCGTGATAGATATAAGGTGAGAAACCAATACCGGTGACTTTCTTGAAATCGTTATACGAACCGTGATCACCGCAGTCTTTGAATGCATTAAAAAAGAATTCGCCCGTGTAGCCGTAGATGCCTTTGAAAACCCATCCCGAATCCCCGGAGGCCCAGTCTCTTCTTAATCCCATTGCAATACAGCGATCGCCAAAGCTATTGTCCATCGTGCCCAGCAGAGCGCTATATTTGGAATCCTCAGAGAATTTTCGCTCGACAGACATGAATTTATTATCGAAGAATTCGTTGTATTGCCCGTAGTTACCGGTCAGATGGTAGACGAACGAGCCAGTGTTAAACGAATATAAATTGATTTCTCCCGCGTGAATACCGATGGTTGCGACCAGTAAAAATAAGCATAAAACCTGGTTAAGTTTTTTTAGCATGTCGAATAATCTCTTTGATTCGACGCGCACAACGCCGGGCAGCGTTGATAGGCGCAAAAAGTTCACATTTACTATTTTAAGAGATGATGGAAATTTGTCCAAAATCACTCCGCAATGAAGACAAAAATTATCCTGTTAAGGAGATCCACTCATGACCACCTTTCACAGTTACTGTATTTCGGCTTCCGGCGAGGAGTGGGGACAGGGAAGTGAATCTGCACTTTTTCCCTACTGGAGCTTTACCAAAACGGCGATCGCGATTTGTGCACTCAAATTGAGTGAGAGCGGTGTACTAAACCTGGACTCAACGCTGACTGGCGAACCTTTTACGCTTCGCCAACTGCTGGCGCACACTTCAGGATTGCCGGATTATGGAATCCTGAAATCCTATCACGATGCCGTCGCTGCGGGTGAAGCGCCCTGGTCACGGGATGAGTTGCTTAGTGCGGTGATGGCCAGGGGGCAATTGTTCAATCCGGGAGAAGGCTGGGCATATTCCAATGTGGGTTACATGCTGGCGCGCGAGCATATTGAGGCCGCATCGGGTTTGAGCTTCTCACGTCTGACAGATGAGATAATTTGCCAGCCGCTTGGGCTGAAGAGCATCGCGCTGGCGACGACGCCTGAGCATTTCTCACATCTTCATTGCGACGCAGCCGGACATTATCATCCGGGCTGGGTGTATCACGGATGTCTGACGGGTAACGTGCCGGACGCTGCAAAACTTTTGCAGGGTCTGTTCTCAGGAAGGCTTGTCGGTGCGAAGACACTTGCCCAAATGCAGGTGCGCTATCCGCTCGGCGGAGCGATTGATGGGCGGCCGTGGACGGATTGCGGTTATGGCATCGGGCTGATGATGGGTGCAATGGCGCAGGCGGGTCGCGCGATCGGCCATTCGGGCGGCGGGCCTTCCTGCGTCAACGCGGTCTATCATTTTCCTGATGTGAAAGACTCGCTGACCGTGGCATGCTTCACCGCCGGTTCACATGAAGGCGTTCCTGAAACTGAAGCTGTCAGGCTCGCCGGGGAGAGATGAATTCCGCCACTTTATGCTAAATTAGCTACCCTTATTTACGTTCCCTCCGAGGCACCATGATCACTCCGTTAAACCGTACAACCCGTGAAATGAAAATCAATAATGTGGTGCTGGTCACCCATGCCTTGAAATCACTGGGGTCGGCGACGAAAGCGGAGCTCGCGGTCGCAACCGGGCTTAGTATTGCCACCTGCGGCACGGTGCTGAATGAACTGAGTAGCAATAGCGAAGTGCTGGCGCTGGAACGCGAAGTCTCACGTGGCGGACGGCCCGCGCAGCGGTATGCCTACAATCCGGATTACTTCTCGGTGCTGAGTCTTTACGCGCAGGGCAGTGACGCTGCGGCGCAGATTATCTGGACGGTAAATTCGGCGACCGGAGGCTGTCTGGCGCAGGGCGAAGAGCGTTTTATTCCGCTTCAGCTGGAGACATTTTATCAGCTTATCCAACGTATTCTGAGGGAGTTTCCGAACATCAAAGCATCCGGGATCGGGCTGCCGGGTGTGGTTGTTAAAGGCACCGTCGCGACCTGCGATATCAGCGTTTTTGCCGGTGTGCCGGTGGAGCAACAGGTGCGGGAGCGGTTCGGGATATACGTACAGGCGGATAACGACATGAACTACACCGCGTACGGATTTTATCGCAGCAGCTGCATGGAGGTCACCGCGCCAGTGGCGTACATCTTCAAGCCGGAAGTGCCCTGTCTCGGTTGTGGAATAGTGATCAACGGGCAGGTTTTGCAGGGCGCGAGCCAGTTTGCCGGCGAGGTCTCTAATCTGCCTTTTACGGATATGGATAAGCTACCGGTGGCAGACGAACTGGCCAAAGTCATCGTCTCGCTCGCCGCGATCGTTAACCCGGCCACTATCGCGCTTTCAGGGCCGAAAATCAGCGAAGCGTTGATCCACGATCTGCTCGAACGCTGCCATCTTCATATCCCCGCGCAGCATATGCCTGAACTGGTTTACCGGCCGTCAATGCGTCAGGATTACCTGCAAGGCATCACTGAACTCACATTGAACAACTACAATCGTCACGTCGCTTTCAGTGTCTGACCGGCGCATGCATTGACTTTCTTTCTTTGCCGCCAATATACTCAGCACTTATTAAAAGACTTTTAAAAACTCATCAGGCCAGCGGGGAAACACTATTGTCACTGTCATCTGAACTACCCAATACCACAGCGCACGTCGGGAGCCCGGTTAAACGTGTTGCCACACGGGCAATCTTTTTTGTTACCGGCATGGCGATGGGATTGTGGGCGGCGCTCGTGCCTTATGCGCAACTGCGCACGCATTCTGAAGCAGGGGATCTCGGCCTGCTATTACTGTGTCTCGGTGCGGGTTCACTGCTTTCCATGCTGGGTTCCGGCAAGCTTATCGGCCGGTTTGGTTGCCGTGGGGTGATCATCGCCTCTGTCGTGCTGTATTGCCTGATGCTGCCGCTGCTGGCAACGTTCAGCGATATCTGGCTGCTGGCGCTGAGCCTGTTTATCTTTGGCATGGGCATTGGTCTGGCGGATGTGGCGGTGAATGTGCAGGGGACGCTGGTGGAGCAGGCGGCGGACAAGCCTCTGATGTCTGGTTTCCACTGCTTGTGGAGCGTGGGCTGTATCGCCGGTGCGGGCGGCGGTTCGTTGCTGCTGAGTGCGGGCGTAACGCCGCTCGGCAGTACATTTTACGCCATCGCGCTGGTGATCCTTGTCACTGCCTGGTCTTTCCGTGGGCTGCTGCCGTTTGGTGCGCATGAAGAAGAGCATGTAGCAGGGAAGGCTAAACCACGGCCAAACTTCCGTCTGGTGTTGATGGCGGTCATGGCGATGATCTGTTTTATGGCCGAAGGCGCGGTGCTCGACTGGGGCGGGGTGTTCCTGACGCGTGAGCGTGGTCTGGCGCTGGAACATGCTGGATGGGGCTTTGCTGTGTTTGCCATCGCAATGTCGCTGATGCGCATGACCGGCGATGCAATTGTCAGTGCGCTGGGGCGCAAACGCGTACTGGTGGTCGGTGGTCTTCTCGGTATCGCCGGTTATCTGATGGTCGTGTTGCTGCCAGGCTGGATCCTGCCGCTATGCGGGTTTGCACTGGTGGGTATTGGCGCGGCAAACATCGTACCGGTACTGATCACGCTGGCCGGGCAGGAAAAAGTGATGCCAGTGAATATGTCGGTCGCGATGGTCGCGACGCTGGGTTATCTCGGCGTACTTGGCGGCCCGGCACTGATCGGTTTTATCGCCCACCTTTCCAGCCTGTACGTGGCTTTCTCAGGCGTCGCCGCAGCTTTCCTCATCATTACCTTCGGCGCCTATAAATTAAAATATTAATGGTTTTCGATTAACTGAGTCACACTGAAGCGCTGGCGTGAAGAAAACCGCCAGCCTTTTTCCGATTATCACTTCTTAAAATCTGACCTCTGTAGGAGCTGCAATGGCCGTAAAACTTATCGCCGTCGACATGGATGGCACGTTCCTGAATGAATATAGTGAATATAATCAGGCACGTTTTAGCGAGCAGTATCAGGAATTACTGCGCCGCCGCATCAAATTTGTTGTCGCCAGCGGCAACCAGTATTACCAGCTGAAATCTTTTTTCGATGAACTCGACGATCAGATTGCCTACGTTGCCGAAGGCGGCGCGTACGTGGTCGATAAAAAACAAGAGCTGTACTGCGCAAAACTGGAGCGGGAACAGGTCACCGGCGTTTTGCAGTGGATTGGTCGCACGCCCGGCATCAACACTGTGGTGTGCGGCAGAAAAGGGGCGTATGTGCTTGAGGGCACCGATGAAGAGTTCATCAAGCGTATGCGCCACTATTATCACCGCCTGAATAAAATCCCGACCTACGCCCACATTGATGACACCATCTTTAAATTCGCACTGAGCTACGTGGAAGACGACGTTTATCCGCTGATGGGCGAAATCACCGCGCAGCTTGGTAACATCGTTGCGCCGGTCACCAGCGGCCACGGTTCAATCGATCTCATTATTACCGGTAATCACAAAGCCAACGGCCTGAAGAAGATCCAACAACGTTATGACATCCGCGACGAAGAAGTGATGACCTTCGGCGACAGCGGAAACGATCTGGAAATGCTGAGCTACGCCGGTTACGGTTTCGCGATGGAAAATGCGTCAGAGCCTGCGAAAGCGGCTGCGAAGTACCGTGCGCCGTCCAACCGCGAAGAGGGCGTAATGAAGGTGATTGATGACTGGCTAAATGGCCGTGCGCCATTCGATCAGGCCTGAAACCTGACGCTGTTAAATTGAAAAGGCTGCCACATTGGGCAGCCTTTTGTTTTTTGAAGAAACAGCCTTATGGCTGAAACGTTATTATTCTGGCACGAAAGCCTGGGGGCGATATTCCTGCCCGGCTGCGGCGGATAATAATCTGGTGGAACTGTAATCTAACGGATGTCACTGGCGTTGGCAGCATGGCGGACTGACTCAACGCCGCCTGAGACGCGCGGGCTTAATCCGGCAAAGAGTGCCGCAGGGGGATTACTGGGCCTGTTTTTGCGCGGTAAAGCGGCGGAAGGCTTCCAGCGTTTCATCGCTGACGTGATGTTCAACGCCCTCGGCGTCAAGACGGGCGGTTTCTGCACTGATACCCAGAGCAATGAAAAACGCTTCAACCACGTTATGACGCTCGCGGTTTTCCGCCGCCAGTTTCTCGCCTTCCGGCGTCAGAAACGTGCCGCGATAGGGGAGCTGGTGGACCAGCCCGGCATTCGCCAGCCGTTTCAGGGTTTTCGCCACGGTCGGCTGAGAAACGCCTAAGCGCGCGGCCAAATCTACCTGACGAGCCTCACCAAATTCGTGGATTAGATCCGAAATCAGCTCCACGTAATCATCCATTAATTCCCGACGATGCGCCTCGCGCACCTGTAAAAAACCCTGAGCGTGTTCTTCAACATCCAGCAACGGATTTAATTTTTTCTCTTTCACAACGCCTGCCTCTTTCTTGCTCAACGGTTTCTTACCGTCGCCGCTAAGCCGCGACAACGAACCGCATTGTAAACCAACTCCACATATCTACCAATTTCTGCAAACTTTGCCTTGGCTATGGAGTATAGCCTATGCTATACCTGAATAATAAACCGCCGACTGACGCACCGAGTGACAGGAGAAAATTCATGGGAAATGGACATAACATCGCGAAACACCTCAGCCACTCACCGTTTCGTTTGCGCCTCATGCTGATTGGCATGATCGTCGCGCTGATCACCGGCAACGCAACGGCGGCGGAAAAAGACAAAAAAAAGTTCAAAGTGGTGACGACCTTCACGGTGATCCAGGACATCGCACAGAACGTCGCCGGTGATGCCGCCACCGTTGAGTCGATCACCAAGCCCGGCGCGGAAATCCATGATTACCAGCCGACGCCGCGGGACATCGTCAAAACGCAGTCCGCCGATCTGATCCTGTGGAACGGTTTTAACCTTGAACGCTGGTTCGGGCGCTTCTTCGCCAATATCAAAAACGTGCCTTCCGTGACCGTCACCCACGGCATTGCGCCGCTGCCAATCCAGGAAGGGCCGTATCTCGGCAACCCGAATCCACACGCGTGGATGTCAGCAAAAAATGCGCTGGTGTACGTCGAAAATATCCGCGCCGCGCTGGTGAAATACGATCCGCAAAACGCCGCGACCTATGACCGTAACGCCAAAACCTACGCCGAAAAAATCACTCAACTTGATGCCCCGCTGCGTGAACGCCTTTCTAACATTCCGGCACAGCAACGCTGGTTAGTGACCAGCGAAGGCGCGTTCAGCTATCTGGCGAAAGATTATGATTTGAAAGAAGCCTATCTGTGGCCGATCAACGCCGAAGAGCAGGGCACGCCGCAGCAGGTGAAAAAGCTCATCGATCTGGTGCGTCAGAAAAATATTCCGGTGGTGTTCAGTGAAAGCACCATTTCGGATAAACCGGCGAAACAGGTCAGCAAGGAAACCGGCGCGAAATACGGCGGCGTTCTGTACGTTGATTCACTCTCCACCGCCGACGGCCCGGTGCCGACGTACATTGATTTGCTGAAAGTGACGGTGGGCACCATCGCAGAAGGATTTGGCCAATGAGTGACACCGCGCTGCATCTTGACGTTGACAACATTTCGGTGACTTACAACAACGGTCACACTGCCATTGAAGAGGCGTCGTTTCGCCTTCGTGGCGGCTCGATTTGCGCGCTGCTCGGCGTCAACGGCAGCGGCAAATCCACCCTGTTCAAAACCATCATGGGAATTATCCGGCCGACGCACGGCAGCGTGACGCTCGACGGCCTCAACGTCGCCAAAGCGCTGAAGCAAAACCTGATCGCCTACGTGCCGCAGTCTGAGGAAGTGGACTGGAATTTCCCGGTGCTGGTGCGGGATGTTGTGATGATGGGACGTTACGGCAAAATGTCGTTTTTGCGTATTCCTTCGCAAGAGGATAAAAAACAGGTGGTGTCGGCGCTGGCGCGTGTCGGCCTGACTGAACTGGCACAGCGTCAGATTGGCGAGCTTTCCGGCGGCCAGAAAAAGCGGGTGTTTCTGGCGCGCGCGCTGGCCCAGCAGGGGCGCGTCATGCTGCTTGACGAGCCGTTCACCGGCGTCGATATCAAAACTGAAAACGCCATTATCGAACTGTTGCGCCAGCTGCGCGAAGAAGGCCATCTGATTCTGGTCTCCACGCACAACATCGCCAGCGTGCCGGATTTCTGCGATCGCGTGGTGCTGATCAACCGGACGGTGATCGCCGCCGGTCCGCTCGAGACCACGTTCACTCATCAGAATCTCGAAAACACCTTTGGCGGCGCGCTACGCAACATCAGCTATCTGGTCGGCAAAGAGGCCATGCCTGAAACCGTTTCGCCGGTAAGGCGGGTGAAATGATCGACCTTTTGCTGGAGCCGTTTCACTACAACTATATGGTGAAAGCGATATGGGTCAGTGCGGGTGTTGGCGCGGTGTGTGCGTTTTTATCGGCGTATCTGATGCTCAAAGGCTGGTCACTGATGGGCGATGCGTTGTCGCATTCCGTCGTTCCGGGCGTAGCGGGGGCGTATGCGTTGGGTTTCCCGTATGCGATCGGCGCATTCGGCACCGGCATTCTGGCGGCGCTCTCCATGACACTGCTGCGCCATTTTACTAAGTTGCGCGAAGACGCGATCATCGGCTTCGTGTTCTCCACCTTCTTCGCCCTCGGTTTGTTACTGGTGTCGCTCAATCCGACGTCGGTTAACGTTCAGTCGATTCTGTTCGGCAATATTTTAGGCATCGACGACGCCGATATTTTGCAGGTGCAAATCATTGTCGGCCTTTCCCTGCTGGTGCTGTGTGTCATCTGGCGCGACCTGCTGGCGGTATTTTTTGATGAAGCGCACGCACGCTCGGTGGGCCTGTCGCCGCTGTGGTTAAAAGTTATCTTCTTCACTATCTTCAGCGCATGCAGCGTGGCGGCGTTACAGACAGTCGGCGCGATTTTGGTTATCGCGATGGTGATCACCCCCGGTGCCACCGCCTATCTGCTCTCGGACCGGTTCTCCCATCTGCTGATTATCTCGGTAATTATCGGCGCGGTAACCAGCGCGGCCGGTGCCTGGCTGAGTTATTACCTTGATGGCGCAACCGGCGGTGTGATCGTCTGCCTGCAAACCACCGTCTTCCTGCTGGCGTTTCTGTTTGCGCCGAAACACGGCTGGCTGGTGAATCATTTGCGCATTAAACGGGCAGGGAGTCGCGCATGATGAGCTGGATGGATGTCCTGATGGAGCCGATGAGCTTCGACTTTATGCAACGGGCGCTGCTGACCGCTGCCGCCACCAGCATCGTCTGCGCGATTTTCTCCTGTTTTCTGGTGCTCAAAGGCTGGTCGCTGATGGGCGATGCTATCTCTCACGCGGTACTGCCCGGTGTGGTACTGGCATATCTGGCGGGGATCCCGCTGGTCATCGGTGCATTCGGTTCAGGCTTGTTCTGCGCGGTGGCCACCGGTTTCATCAAAGAGCATTGTCGGGTAAAAGAAGATTCTGTCATGGGCATTGTGTTCTCCGGTATGTTCGCCGCCGGGCTGGTGCTGTTCTCGCGGGTGAATACCGAGCAGCATCTGAGCCACATTATGTTTGGCAACGTGCTCGGAGTGACTGACAGCGAAATGCTGCAAACACTGATCATTGCCGCTGTGGTGACACTGGCTATCGTCATCAAATTCAAAGACCTGATGCTGTTTTGCTTCGACCCTGTGCAGGCGAAGGTCATCGGCCTGCCGGTGCGTTTCTACCACTACGCGCTGCTGTGTCTGCTGGCACTGACCATCGTCGCTGCACTGCAGGCGGTAGGCGTGGTGCTGGTGGTAGCGATGCTGATTACACCCGGTATTACCGCCTTTCTGTTGTGTAAAACGCTGCCGAAGATGATCGCGGTATCCGTGACGGCATCACTGACCGCCGCCGTTACCGGCACCTTTATCAGCTTTTATATTGATGCCGCAACCGGTCCGACCATCGTGCTGATTCAGGCGGCGATTTTCCTGCTGGCGCTGACCGTCCATCTGCTGCGCAAATCCGTTAAACCGTGTCAGGCCGCACCGAATGCTTAGTGTTGAGAGCAGAGTTTTGCGATTCTGTACGCCAGACTCACTTCTGAGAAACGCTAATGACCGAACAATTTGCTCCCGTTGAGCTGGAAAAAGCCTACCGGCTGATTAACCACGGCACAACCGCGCTGGTTTCTGCCCATCATGCTGGCGTGGACAACGTGATGTCCGCTTCGTGGGTGTGCGGGCTGGATTTCAAACCCGCAAAACTGACTGTGGTGCTGGATAAAATCGCCAGAACCCGCGAGCTTATCGAGCAGAGCGGAGTCTTTGTGATTCAGGTCCCCACCGTGGCGCAGCTGCAAATGACCTACGATCTCGGCAACCGCACGTTGCGTGACGATGCCGATAAACTGGCGAAGTGCGGCACGGAGCTGTTCCGCATGGAAGGTCAGGGCGACTTACCGTTCGTCGCAGGCTGCACCGCGTGGCTGGCCTGTAAGCTGATCCCTGAGCCGCACAATCAGCAGGCGCATGATCTATTCATCGGCGAGATTGTCGGCGCCTGGGCCGATACGCGCGTGTTCAAAGACGGGCACTGGCATTTCGAAGATGCTGACCCGTCCCTGCGCAGCCTGCACTACATCGCGGGCGGCCAGTTCTACGCCACCGGCGAACCGCTGAATGCCGATACTGACCTGAAATAATTCTTTTCTCTGCGGCGTTGATTAACGCCGCTCGAAGACGCAAGGGGCAACGACGGGGACGCAGGCTTATCAGAGGGATAGGCATCAGTGGCCTGAATCCGAGAGTTTTCCTGCTGTTTCTGGCGCTACCGCCGCATTCATACCTGCAACTCCCCGGCGCAGGAACATTGCGACATGGTGTAAAACACGAAGAATGAAACCTTTCTGGCTACCTGCTCCATAAAGGCCTACCATCGATCGGCAACAGGTTTTTTGAACGACCTGTTTAGAAGTACCCTGGTTTTTTGAAGTTCCATGTAAGAAGAGTTAAGGATTGTTATGAGCGAAGTAGAAAGTTCGATGAGCATTGGCGACAGCTTTACCCTCAAGAACGGCTCAACCCACGAAGTCACTGGCTTTGTGAAGAAAGGGGAAAGAATTTATCCGACGATCAAAACTGATCACGGCAATTCTAACTTCACCTTCATCAAAGAAATTGTTTCAGTGCACAAAGCGTAACGTTAACGACCTTACCGAAGATCGCGGCCTGTTGTTTCCACACGCAGAGCAGGCTGCGTGACCACGTTCCCCTCTGATTTACTTACCTTCACCCCCAGATTTTCAGATTTTTGCCATAATAACGTCTCATCAACTCCGATAAAGGCGATGCGTCGAAATGCAAATCACGAAATCAGACCACAATGACATCCCCTCCATCCTCAGCATTCTCAGTGAATCCAAAGGCGATAACCTGACGGCGCAGCAGCGCGAAGAAGAAGGGTTTACCCAGGGCGCGATGGACACCGACATGCTGGCGACGTTTCAGTCCGGCAGCGGCGTGTTTGTCAGCCGTGAGGAACGCGAAGGGCAGCCTGTCATTTCCGGTGTGGCAATGACGATTCCCGGCAGTCTGGCAAAACATGGGGCAGCGCAGGCCGCTTACAATGCAGTACTCAGTAGCGGTGCCGCCGCTGCCGATCAGATTTTCCTCTATGGCCCGGTGAGCGTGCGCAGGGATTTTCGCGGACAGGGATTGCTGACCAAACTGCTGTTGCACATCTGCCATGCGTTGAAAGACGAATTCACCCTCGGCGTGGCGTTTGTCGATAAAGAAAACCACAAATCCTTGCTTATCCACCGTCATTATCCGATGACTGAAGCCGGTGAATTCGAACTGAACGGGCGTGGATATGTGATTTTTTCGTTTGAACCGCAGAAGGTGCTGGCGTTTTATGTCGGGCGTAGCTCTTTGAAAAGTAGTTCTTGAAAATGAGCAGGGTCATGGCGCTTTGGAATAATGTAAAACAACGTTAATGCGATGCGTTTTCGCCAGTCAGGCGTGACCCATATTGTTTTAGCATGAGTTATGTAAATGGTAGAGATTGAGACTTTATCATTATTACAAAATAGCAAATATTCAAGTCAACCACAGTCCCTCTGTTTTTGTGACTGCTGAGATCATTAATCTATCCGACTTTTCCATTTTCCTCCCCTTCATATTATCCCTGGCTGATGTAGGGATGATGACACCCTATTTCCCTTAAGATGAACATCAGTCAACTTCATCACAGGAATTTTAGTATTCATCCCTTACAGAAATCATACGTTGCCATTTTTGTTTGCTTCCGTTTTGACAATCAAGCTATGAGCACCATCACTCTTTAGTTAGCGTAGTGCCTTTATTCTTAACTCAGAAAAGGTGGGTGAATATGTTTCTTGAAGAGCGCCGGCAGCAAATTCTGGAGTATTTGGATAAACACGAACGGGTGAAGGTCGAGGTATTAGCTTGCCTGTTTAACGTGACCAGAGAAACCATTCGCAGTGATCTGAACGCCCTGTCTGCTGAAAAACTGATTCAGCGCTGTCACGGCGGTGCGAGGGTATGCCGCAGAAGCTTGCAGTCGAAACTTATTACTGACACCGGCGACAAATTTGAAGTGTTGCTAAAACGGCTTCAGATTCAAAAGAGAAAACACGCTGTACAGCAGAACAAAGGGAAGATTATGAAAGGTAAGGTTTGCATCCTGGGTTCCTTTAACGTCGATATCGTGGCGAAGGTTGAACGGTTTCCTAAGGGAGGAGAATCGCTGCTGGCGGTGGGGAGCACGCTCGGTCCCGGCGGTAAAGGTGCAAATCAGGCTACAGCGGGCAGCCGTGCTGGCGCTAAAGTGCACTTCGTTTCCAAGGTGGGCAAGGATCAGTTCAGCCAGTTTGCTTACGATCATCTCACCTCTTCGGAGATTCATTCTTTCACCCTTTATCAGTCGGATACCGAGCCGACCGGCAACGCCATTATTTATGTCTCGCAGGAAAACGGCGAGAACATGATTGCCATCTATTCCGGTGCCAATACCACCATTAGTGAAGATGAAGTCGCTGCGATCACACCCGAGCTTGAAGATTCAGACGTGCTGCTGGTGCAGCTGGAAAACAACTTTGTCGCCACGTTAAGTGCGATGAAACTGGCAAAGGCGCTGGGGGTAAAAGTTATCCTCAACCCGGCACCATTTTCGAACAATGCCCTTGATTGTCTTGAATACGTCGATCTTATTACCCCGAATGAAACTGAGGCTTCGCAGCTGTCTGGCATCGAAGTGCAGGACTTGGCCAGCGCCAAAGAGGCTGCCCGGCGTATCGTCAGCCAGGGCGCCAAACGGGTGATCATAACAATGGGATCGCGCGGCGCGTTGCTGCTCGACGGCGATCAGTTCCAGTATATTCCGGCCTTCCCGGCGATGAGTGTTGACACCACGGGGGCGGGCGACGCTTTCAATGGGGCACTGGCCTCGAGCATTGCTAATGGGCAAACCCTGGTTCAGGCAGCGACCTATGCCTCTGCGTTTGCATCTCTGGCGGTAGAGCGCGAAGGCGCATCGAACATGCCTGATCATGAGCAGGTTCTGGCGCGTTTGGCGCAGCGGTAAGCATTGCGTTCATGATGAGTTTCCTGAGTGGTCGCTGACCTGAGTGACAAACGTAGCGGCCATAATCGATTACATATGCAGCCTGCGGGCATTACAGGAGTTGTGATGAATAAAGTTATTGAAGGTATCGTGCCGGTGATGTTGACCCCTTTCACCAAAGATAATCAAATCGACTATCCGGGGCTGACCCGTTTGATCGACTGGTATCTTGCAAAAGGTGTTGATGCGCTGTTTGCCGTTTGCCAGTCGAGCGAAATGCAGTTTCTGACGTTAGAAGAGCGTGTTGAACTCGCAGAATTTGTGGTGAAGCGCGTCGCAGGCCGTATTCCGGTCATTGCCTCAGGACACATCAGTGACGACATCAACGATCAAATCAACGAGCTGAGCGCGATGGCAAAAACGGGTGTCGATGCGCTGGTGCTGGTCACCAATCATCTTGATCCAAAAAACCAGGGCAGCGAAACCTTCTTCGCCACGTTGGACCAGCTGCTGAGCGTGCTGCCCGCGTCTTTACCGCTGGGCCTATACGAATGCCCGGCGCCGTATCGCCGTCTGCTGACAGACGAAGAGCTGGCCTACTGCGCCAACTCAGGCCGCTTCGTTGTGCTTAAAGACGTGAGCTGCGATCTGGAAACTGTGACCCGCCGTGTGAAGCTGGTGGCGAATACTCGGTTGAACATCATTAATGCTAACGCTGCGATTGCTTACCCGGCGATGCAGGCGGGGTCTAAAGGATTCAGTGGCGTGTTCACCAATTTTCATCCTGAGCTTTACAGCTGGCTGTATCACAAGGCCGCCACTCAACCTCAAATCGCCGACGAGCTGGCTATTTTCCTCTCCCTGGGTGCGGTAACTGAGACGCTGGGCTATCCGAAAAATGCCAAAATTTATCATCAACGCTTAGGTACCTTCGACAGCGAATTTTGTCGCGTGAATAAAGACAATGTGCTGGATAAATTCTGGGGTCTGACCGTATTACTGGATCAGATCCACAGCGGCACAGCACTTTGGCAAAAGAAAATCTCCGCTGTGTAAAACCGATAATTTCATCGCGTAAGCGGATAAGCTGCAGGCTTGTCCGCAATCTGACCGACGATATAACTATAAAAGAATTATTCATCATGCTCGTATGTTGCCTGAGAGATTGGGAGCGTGAAAAATTCTTTTTTCGTCCGATTATTTGTAAAGGCGTTGAGTATATTGCGCAGGCTGAACTGAGTCTTTTATTCGTAAAGCTTTGATTAAAATTTACCTGAGTCTGTTTGATGATGCTCTATTTACAAATAACTAATAGTGGATAATTAAAATCATGAAAGACACTACTTTAGCTGTTAATGTTCCTTTGGAAGAAAATTCCGCCCCGGTTGTTTCACGCTTGCGCTGGGGTATTATTTTTATCTTGTTAATGGCGGCGGTTATTAATTATCTCGACCGCGCCAATTTAAGTATCGCCAATACCACCATTGCTAAAGAGTTTGGTTTCAGCCAGACAGAAATGGGACTTTTGCTGTCAGCGTTTCTGTGGCCGTATGCGCTGGCAAACCTGCCAGCGGGCTGGCTGGTGGACCGTTTTGGCCCTAAAAAGATGTTTTCGTGGGGCGCGGGGTTATGGTCCACCTTCACGGTAATGGCCGGCTTTGTGAATGGCTATTCCACGTTCTACGCGCTACGTGTTCTGCTGGGCATCTCTGAATCTCCTTTTTTTACTTCGGGGATCAAGATCACCCATCGCTGGTTCTCTGATAAAGAGCGCGCGCTGCCGACCTCGATCATCAATACCGGTTCGCAGATTGCCAATGCGATTGCGCCGCCGATTCTGACCATCCTGCTGTTGACCCTCGGCTGGCGTGGAATGTTTATCGCCATTGGTCTGGCTGGCATTCCACTGTTGCTGGTGTGGCTTAAGTTCTATCGCGATCCGACGCAACGTGAGCACAGTGTCATCCATGCTCATTCTGCGTTAGAGCAACCGAAAGTGGCAAAGGTTAACGGTAACAACAAGGCGAGTTGGGGAGCGTTATTCAAGCACAGAACCACCTGGTTCATGGTAATTGGTAACTTTTCGATTATGTTCACTATTTGGGTCTACCTGACCTGGCTGCCGGGATATCTGGAGAAATCGCTGGGCTTTAGCCTGAAACAGACGGGCTGGTTGGCCGCTATACCGTTCTTTGCAGGGATTTTGGGAGTACTGTGCGGAGGAACCCTTTCTGACCGTCTGATCCGCCGCGGTGTGAAAACCATTACTGCCCGAAAGGTCCCGATCGTGGCCGGTGCCGCGCTTGCGGCCTGTTTTGTTGCGCCGATCCCGTTTGTGCACAACACCACGCTGAGCATCGCGCTGCTGTCAATTGGCTACTTCTTCTCGCAGTTGCCACAGGGCGTCATCTGGACGCTGGCCTCGGACATCGCGCCGAAAGAACAGGTGGCATCAATGGGCGCCATTCAAAATTTCGGTGGTTTCCTGGGGGCGGCATGTGCTCCGATCGTCACCGGACTTATTCTTGATGCGACAGGCCAGTTCACCAACGTATTCTTTCTCGGCGCCGGTTTACTGATGCTGGGCGCGCTAAGTTATGGATTATTCGTGAAAAAGCCAATTATGGTTACCATGACGAAGTAATGACTTTCATCACGTCTGAAAACACCTGTTTAACCAGGCACCAATAAGGACTGTTTTCCCCGTTTTGGCGTGACATGTCATTCTGAACGGGGATTTCGTTTGCGTGCTCAGTCAGTGACGTGCTCCCGCAACCTGCAGATTGAGGTCATTCAGGGTCAAAGCACATTACTCATTATCTAACCAGTCGATAAAGAACGTGCTGAAGGTGCTGGCCTGCAGAGGCTGGAAACGACGCTGTGGATAAACAAACTGTAGGCCAACCTGTTTTTTATCGTAACGGCTGAAACCGATAAAACTTTCAGGCAGGATGACGGCAAGCCGCCCCTGTTCCACATCACGCTTCACATCCCACCAGGATTTACAGGCAATGCCCGCCCCTGCCAGTACCCACTGACGCAGCAGAGCACCGTCATCACAAACCATCGCCGGCGTGACGCGAATCACGCTGGGCTCTCCATTCACTTCAAACCTCCATTCGTTGGTGAGCGTGCCGCGCAGTTCCATCACCAGGCAGCGATGGTCATATAAGTCCTGTGGATGCAGGGGAATACCTCTGGTTTCCAGATAAGCTGTGGAAGCAACCAGCACCCGATGGTTAGGGCGTATAAACTTTGTCACCAGATTGCTGTCCGGCAAATTGCCGAAACGAATACTCATATCCAGACGATTGGCAATCAAATCCACCACACTCTCGCTCAGGTAGACGGAGCTTTTCACTTCTGGGTGAAGGCGGGAAAAATCGAGGAGGGCGGGGGATAAATATTGCCGCCCGAAATCTGATGGCGCTGAAATACGCAGACTGCCGCTGAGTATGCCCTCCCGCTGAGTCAGTTTCGACTCCGCCTGTTCCATTTCTTCCAGCACGCGAAGCGCGGCATGGTAAAACTCTTCGCCAGCACGGGTGAGCGCAATAGCGCGGGTGGAGCGATTAAACAACCGGGTCTGATAACGCTCTTCGAGCGCTTTTAACCGGGTTGTCATGGTGGCCGGGGAAAGGTTCATTCGCCGGCCCGCTGCCGCTAATCCACCGGTTTCCACGACCTGTATCAGCAATGTGATGTCTTCGAGTTTTCCCATTATTCCGTTTTCCTGAAGAGACAATCAGTTATTTCTGCCATTATCAAAGCGACTTGCGGGACGTAAAGTCAAGGCATACCTTAACTCGCAGGAGAAGAAACATGTCGCAACCTACCCTTTTTGATACCACCCGTATTGGCGCTGTTGATTTAAAAAACCGAATTGTGATGGCTCCGATGACCCGGTCTCGTAGCGCGCAGCCGGGGAATATTCCTACTCCGCTGATGGCAAAGTATTACCAGCAACGCGCCAGTGCGGGCCTTATCATCACGGAAGCGACGCAGATTTCCCCGCAGGGTCAGGGGTATTCGTGGACGCCGGGCATTCACTCTGCCGAGCAGGTTACCGGATGGCGTTTGGTCACGGAGGCAGTGCATCAAGCAGAAGGCAAAATTTTCTCTCAGCTCTGGCACGTGGGGCGGATGTCGCATGAGAGTTTTCATCCAGACGGTAAACCCGTTGCTCCTTCAGCGTTGTCTCCTGACGCACGGGTATGGGTGGTAGATGAAAAAGGCGTCGGGCAAATGTTGGACTGCCCAGAACCCCGCGCGTTGACGCACGAAGATATTCAACGGGTGATTGCTGATTATCGTCAGGCGGCAATACATGCGGTAGAAGCCGGATTTGACGGTGTGGAAGTGCATGGTGGCAACGGTTATCTGGTAGATCAGTTTTTGCGTCGCACCTCGAATAAACGCACCGACGAATACGGCGGCAGCATGGCTAACCGTGTACGTTTCGCTCAGGAAGTGCTGGAAGCCATCAGTGATGCGATTGGTGCTCAGCGCACCGGTATTCGTCTTGCACCGTTTATTACCCAGCGTGGTATGGACGATCCGCAGGCTATTGAAGCCATTCTGGTGCTGGCAGCCTGGTGTGAAAGGAAGGGAATTGCCTTTATTCATCTGGCGGAAGCCGACTGGGATGACGCACCGCAGGTACCCTATGAATTCCGTGAAACACTGCGGGCTACCTTCAACGGCGCGATTATCGTGGCGGGTAATTACACCCGTGAAAAAGCGGACAAACTTCTGGCTGCAGGCGTTGTAGATCTGGTGGCCTTCGGCCGTCCATTTATTGCGAACCCGGATTTCCCGTATCGTCTGAAAGAGAACCTGGCGCTGGCGAAAATTGGCGATCCGGCCACGTTGTTTGGTGGTAATGAAGTGGGATACACCGATTACTGAGTATTCCGGAAATTTTTCGTTTTGCTGATATACTTCATATTGTGTGCAATTAGCTAAATATTAGCGTTTTTTGATTAAATAAGATTTCGGAGATGACAGGATGTATAAGATAATTCTCGCAACATTAACGCTGGTAGTATTTTTCCAATCACCTGCAAATGCTATTTCTGAGAAGTATCGCCAGCAACTCGAGCGTTCTGGCTGTACCGGGCAATCGGAGTTGCAAGGTTGCGATATACACAAAACCAAAGCGCAGAATGCCCAGGCGGGATTCGGTAGTAAACCCGTCACGAGTGCCAAAAACAGCTTGTCAGCCTTTGCAGGTAACTATATAGCAAGCCATAAAGACGGTAAGAAGGTCGCGGATATTCATATCGAAAACAATGCCGTTTACGTCGACGGTAAAGAAATTTCTGATACAAATCATGTGGGTAACGTACTGACATTTCAGCAGGGTTACACCGTTTATACGCTATATTTGAATGACAAAGAAAAGAACAGCTGGAAGGATACTGATTCAAATAACGACGGTCCAATTCGTTCCGAATGATATTAATAGTAAGCCGGTGAAGGCAAAGGATGTGCCTTCATAATCTCTTTCTGCTTATACTGGTTTTTTATCTTCTTAATCTGAATAAACAGAAAAGGCTTAGATAAAAATTAATAAAAACGATGTTGTTTCAGATGAACCATTTGAAATGCTATGGGATTATTCAACTTCAAAAACCCGCAAAGCAAGAATTTGCCATTGCGGGTATCCGGCTGACTGATTTTAATAATAAGCGGCGGCCAGGGCTATCCGCGACGCTGCCACTCTTTATTGTTTATCACCTGCAATCAAAACGCCTGACCACAAAACTCAGCCAGCTCTCTCGCATCCGGCAGTGCGGTCATTGCGCCGCGTGCGGTGGTCGCCAGCGCCCCGCAGGCCAGTGCCTGACGGACAATGTCGCGCCACGCGTCGTCCGACGCCAGCGGCCAGTCGTTCGCCAGCCCGGCCAGCAAACCGGCGACGAAAGCATCGCCCGCGCCGGTGGTATCCAGCGCTTTCACTTTCGGTGCCGGATACTGCATCAGCGAGGCATCCTGTTTGCGGTAAACCGACACGCCGTCTTTGCCTTGGGTGACCAGCAGCAGCTGCGGATCGTGGCGCTGGCAAAGTCGCAAAATTCCCTCGGAAAGCAGCGGCTCGCCGGTGAGATATTCCAGCTCGTCTTCCGAGACTTTGATCACATCGGCCAGTGACAGCGCCTGTTCAAGGCATTCGCGCAACTGGTTCTCATCCGGCCATAAATCGTGGCGGATATTCGGGTCAAAACTCACATGCCCACCGGCGGCTTTTATCTGCGCCATCGCTAAAAATGCCGATGAACGTGAAGGTTCGGCGGAAAGTGAAATCGAACACAGATGCAAAAACTGACCTGCTTTGAACGCCGGAATATCAGTAGATTGCAGGAACAGATCGGCGCTCGGCCGCACCATAAACGTAAACGAACGCTCACCGTCGGCGTCGTTTTCCACCACCACGGTGGAGGTACGGTGGTGCGGATCGCGGTGCATAAAGTCGGTGTTGACCGCTTCATCTGCCAGAGTTTGTCGCAAAAATGCGCCGAATGGATCATCACCCACGCGGCCAATAAACGCACTGTCACCGCCAAGACGGCTGACGCCCACTGCCACATTCGCCGGTGCCCCGCCCGGACACTTCAGTAAACGGTCGCCTTCTTCGGCGATCAAATCCACCACGGCATCGCCCAACACCCAAACCCGATTTTTCATCTTCATTCCCTTTTTTAACTTCCTGATAAACTGTTTGCCGATAAAGTAGAAGAACCGGTTTAGCTAATCAAGCACAAACGAATTTTTAAGATTTAGTGACGAATTGCCAGCAAGATCACAATTCCACGTTAAGAGTAGAGATCTTCGTTGCCTAAAGCAGGGGGAGGTGATTATTGTGCTCAGGAAAACCAGTTTAGCAATTTAGCTAAACGGTTTTACTCATAATAATAAAGCTTCCTCTGAAGGATAAAAATGATGATGAAACCTCGCTATCTGGCTGTTGCTGTTGGACTTATTCTTTCTTCTGCGGCTCAGGGTGCCGACATTTCCGCCAGTGCCATTGAAGCCCGCTTCAATGCTATGGAAAAACGTTTGCAGCAGGCTGAAAGCCGCGCTGCGAAAGCCGAAGCCCGCGCGACGCAGGCAGAACAACAGGTTAAACAACTCGAGACACGCACCGCCAGTAATGAACAGCAAACCCGGCAGGTGGCCAAAACGGCCGAAATCACCCAGCAACAAACTGCCGACGTGGCTAAACGTACTGAAACGTTAGCCAGTAACACCAAAAGTAGTGACAGCGACAACAGCGGATTTAAATTTACCGGTTACGCGCGTTCCGGCGTAATCATGAATGATTCCGGTACTTCGACCGAAAGTGGTCCTTACGTCACGCCAGCCGGGCAAACCGGCGGAGCGGTCGGGCGTCTGGGCAACGAAAATAACACTTACGTAGAGGTCAATCTTGAGCACAACCAGACAATGGCCAGCGGCGCGACCTCACGCTATAAAGTGATGCTGGCGGACGGGCAGCGCAGCTACAACGACTGGACCGGTGCCACCAGCGAGCTGAATATTCGTCAGGCGTTTGTCGAACTCGGCTCTTTGCCGACCTTCACTGGCCCTTGGAAAGACTCGACGCTGTGGGCAGGAAAACGCTTCGACCGCGATAACTTCGATATTCATTTTCTTGATTCCGACATTATTTTCCTCGCCGGTACCGGCGGCGGGATTTATGACGTGAAGTGGAGCGAGGACCTGAAAAGTAACTTCTCGCTTTACGGGCGCAACTTTGACGATCTTGACGATAACAACAACAGCGATGACGACACGCGCATTGAGAACTACATTGTCACGGCGAATAACTATGCCGGACCGTTCCAATGGATGGTCAGCGGGCTACGCGCCAAAAATAATCAGGATCGTGAAAACACCGGCACGCAGGGCATCACTAACGCGGCGGATACCGGCTTCCATACGATGCTGGCGTACCACGGCGAGAGCTTCTACGGCCTGCGCGAAGGGACGTCGACCACCGCGCTGCTGTACGGGCACGGCTTAGGGGCAGAAGTGAAAGCGCTCGGTTCGGATGGACATCTGACCGACGACGCCAGCACCGTGCGCCTGGCCACCTACGGCATCACGCCGCTGAGTAAAAACTGGAGTATCGCTCCGGCGATCCTCGCCCAGCAGAGTAAAGACCGTTATGTTTCCGGCGATGATTACCAGTGGCTGACCTTCAACACCCGTCTGATTCAGCAGATCACCGAAAACTTCGAACTGGCCTATGAAGGCAGCTATCAGTATATGGATCTCGATCCGCAGGGCTACAAAGATAACAACAACGTGAAAGGCGGATTCTACAAACTGACGTTCGCGCCGACGTTCAAAGTGGGCGATATCAGCGACATGCTGAGCCGTCCGGAAATCCGCTTCTTCGCCAGCTACATGGACTGGAGCCACAAGCTGGACAGCTATTCTTCCAGCGATTCGTTCGGCACGGACGGGTTCACCTCCGGCGGACAGTGGAACTTCGGGATCCAGATGGAAACCTGGTTCTGATAAACAGGGTTTGAATCATCATGACGCGCCTGAGTTACCCGGGCGCTGTGACACAGGGTAAGACAAGGAACATTATGAATATCAATGCAATTGCGACAGAACTGCTCCCTTTGCTGGGCGGCAAAGACAATATCGCCAGCGCCGCACACTGTGCAACGCGTCTGCGGCTGGTGCTGGTGGATGACAGTCTGGTTAACAAAAGCGCCATCGAAAAAGTGGAAGGCGTGAAGGGTTGCTTCAGCAACGCCGGGCAGATCCAGGTTATTTTTGGTACCGGGCTGGTGAACAAAGTCCACGCCGAGTTCATCAAAGTGGCGGGCATCGGTGAATCGAGCAAATCCGAAGCGGCTAACATTGCTGCGCAAAAACTGAACCCGTTCCAGCGCATCGCGCGGGTGCTGTCGAACATTTTCGTGCCGATCATTCCGGCAATCGTGGCATCCGGCCTGCTGATGGGGCTGCTCGGCATGGTGAAAACCTACGGCTGGGCGAACCCGGAGAGCGCGATTTTTATCATGCTCGACATGTTCAGTTCGGCGGCGTTCATTATTCTGCCGATCCTCATCGGTTTCACCGCCGCGCGTGAATTTGGCGGTAACCCCTTCCTCGGCGCGACGCTCGGCGGCATTCTGACGCACCCCGCGCTGACCAACGCCTGGGGTGTCGCCAGCGGTTTCCACACCATGAATTTCTTCGGGCTGGAGATTGCGATGATCGGCTATCAGGGCACGGTATTCCCGGTGCTGTTGGCTGTCTGGTTTATGAGCTTCCTCGAGAAGCGTCTGCGCAAAGTGATTCCTGACGCGCTGGATCTGATCCTGACGCCGTTCCTCACGGTCATCATCTCCGGCTTTATCGCATTCCTGATTATCGGCCCGGCCGGTCGTGCGCTCGGCGACGGCATCTCCTTTATCCTCAGTACGCTGATCACCCACGCGGGCTGGGTGGCGGGGCTTATCTTTGGCGGGCTGTATTCGATTATTGTCATCACCGGGATCCACCACAGCTTTCACGCGATTGAAGCCGGGCTGCTGGGCAACCCGAGCATCGGCGTGAATTTCCTGCTGCCGATCTGGTCGATGGCGAACGTGGCACAGGGGGGGGCCTGTCTGGCGGTATACTTCAAAACACGTGATGCAAAAATTAAAGCAATTGCCGTGCCGTCTGCCTTCTCGGCCATGTTGGGCATTACCGAAGCGGCGATTTTCGGTATCAACCTGCGTTTTATGAAACCGTTCATTGCCGCCTTAGCCGGGGGGGCGCTGGGGGGCGCATGGGTAGTGGCGATGCACGTCAACATGACCGCCGTGGGCCTGACGGGTATTCCGGGGCTGGCGATTGTGCAGGCCAGTTCGATGCTCAGCTATCTCATCGGCTTAGTGATTGCCTTCGGCAGCGCGTTCCTGCTTTCCCTGCTGCTGAAATACAAAACGGAGAGTGAATAATGTCGGAAGTCAGTCTGCTGAAACAGGCGCTGCGCAGCGTGGTGGCGGGGCAGGTGAAGGCTGCCTGCGATCCGTACCGCCCCGGCTGGCATCTTGCGCCGCCGGTCGGTTTGCTCAATGACCCGAACGGATTTGTGCAGCATAACGGCCGCTATCATCTTTTCTATCAGTGGAATCCGCTGGCCTGCGCGCACGGCGCGAAGTTCTGGGGGCACTGGAGCTCGGCGGATTTACTCCACTGGCGGCATGAGCCTCTGGCGCTGGCACCGGCGCAAGAGTACGAATCTCACGGCTGCTATTCCGGTTCAGCGGTGGTGGACAACGGCCAGCTGACGCTTATTTATACCGGTAACGTGAAATATCCGGACGGCAGCCGCACGGCCTTTCAGTGTCTGGCGCGTGAAAACGGGCACGGTGAATTTGAGAAAACCGGGCCGGTACTGGATCTGCCCGCCGGTTATACCGGCCACGTGCGTGACCCGAAGGTCTGGCAGCACGATGGCCAGTGGTACATGGTGCTTGGCGCGCAGGATCTCAGCCTGCAAGGTAAGGTGCTGTTGCTGCGATCTGCCGATTTGCTGGCGTGGGAATCGCTCGGTGAAATCGCCGGTTCCGGTCTGAACGGGCTGGGGGAATTCGGCTACATGTGGGAATGCCCGGATCTGTTCAGCATCACCGGCAGCGACGTGCTGATCTGCTGCCCGCAGGGCTTGGCGTCGCAACCCGACCGCTACCAAAACACCTTTCAGTCCGGGTATTTTGTCGGGCAGCTGGACTACGCCACGGGGCAGTTTCCGCACGGCGATTTCCACGAGCTGGATCTCGGGTTCGAGTTTTATGCACCGCAAACTACGCACACTGACGACGGCCGACGCCTGCTGATTGGCTGGATGGGCGTCCCCGACGGCGATGAGTTTTACCAGCCGACCATCGGGCAGGGCTGGCTGCACACCATGACCTGTCCGCGCGAGCTGACGCTTGAAAACGGTAAAATTATTCAACGTCCGGCGCGCGAACTTCAACAGTTACGCGGCGAAGAACAGGCCTGGCAGGGTATCGTGCAGGACGCGCCGGTGTGGGACATTACACGTGCGGAAGTCACTCTCGGGACTGAGCAGCCGTTCAGCGCCGATCTGGGCGGAAACATGACGCTCGCCTGGGACGGCGAATGGCTACGACTTTCGCGTATAAACCGTCGCACCGGCGAACCGGAGCAGCGCGTCTGGCGCGGCGCGTTACGTCATCTCACCCTGTTGTGCGACAGTTCCAGCGTGGAGATCTTCATTAATGATGGTGATGCGGTAATGTCTTCGCGCTATTTTCCTGCACTGCCGGCACGGTTAACCCTCAGCGGTGAGGAGCAGATTGCGCTGCGCCACTGGTCGTTGACGGATTGCGTGTTAGAATAAAAACCTTTCCGGACAATAGAATATGGCGCAGTGAAAAAGACCAAACGCATCACTATCAGTGGCATAGCCGAACTGGCTGGCGTGTCGAAATCGACTGCCAGCCAGGTGCTCAACGGGCATAGCAAAAAGTTTCGCATCTCCGACAGCACCCGCGATCGCGTGCTCGCGGTGGCGGCGGAGCAGCATTATCAGCCGAGTATTCACGCCCGTTCTCTCAATGCGGTGCGCAGCTATACGCTGGGGCTGGTGGTGCCGGAAATGACCAACTACGGTTTCGCCGCCTGTTCCAATGAGCTGGAAACGCTGTGTCGTGAAAACGGTATGCAACTGCTGATCGCCTGTACGGATGAAAATACCAGTCAGGAAACGATGGTGGTGAACAATCTGATCCAGCGTCAGGTCGATGGTCTGATCGTGGCCTCGAGCATGCTCAATGATGCGGAATACGTCAAAATCAGCCAGCAATTGCCGGTGGTGCTGTTCGACCGGCATATGCAGGACACCGAACTGCCGCTGGTGGTCTGTGAAGCCATAGAATCTTCCGCCGAACTGGTCGCCCGTGTGGCGAAAAATCACTCTGATGAATTCTATTTTCTCGGCGGCCAGCCGCGCATTTCCCCGACGCGCGACCGTCTGGCGGGCTATCAGCTCGGCTTAGAACGCGCCGGTGTGACGCTGAAACCCGAGTGGATTATGTACGGCAATTACCATCCGAGCTCCGGCTACGAGATGTTTGCCAATCTCTGTGCGCGTCTCGGAAGGCCGCCAAAAGCACTGTACGTGGCGTCTTGCGGGCTGATGGAAGGGGTGTTGCGCTATATGAGCCAGCACAAGCTGTTGGAAAGTGATATCCATCTGTGCAGCTTCGACGACCATTATCTCTACGATTCCCTTTCCGTGAAAATCGATACCGTCGCACAGGATTGCCGCGAACTGGCAATGCACTGTTTTGAGGTGGTGATCGGTCTTATTAATGAGCAGCAGCCACAGGAGTTGCGCTGTTATCTTGCGCCGAAGCTGCATTGGCGGCATCCGGCGTCTTCAGAGGCATGAATTTAGTGGCAAGAGTACTGCCCGTCGTCAGAACGGGCTTTCTCTTCCATTCTTTATTAACGATAAACCGGCAGTAAATCCACGCTCGATAAAATATGCACCACGGCATTAAGCACGCCGAACACCAGCACCAGCGCGATCATTTTATTGCCGCCCCAGACGCGATAACGCGGGCTGCCGAAACGTTTACGCGATTTTCGTGCCATCAGCGCAGGCACAATCACCGCCCAGACCGTGGCCGCCAGACCGGCGAAACCGATGGCATAAATAAATCCATCGGGGACGATAACGCCGCCAATCATCGGCGGGATGAAGGTCACCAGTGCGGTCTTGAAGCGGCCGGTTTTACTGTCGTCGAATTTGAACAAATCCGCCAGATAATCGAACAGCCCCAGCGTTACGCCGAGGAAGGAACAGGCGACGGCGAAATTCGAGAAGATCGTCAGCAGTAAGTCGAGCCCTTCACTGTTGAGGATCTGGCTCAGCGACTGCACCAGCACATCAATATTCCCGCCGCGCTCGGCGATGCCAATAAACGCCGGGCGTGGAATATTGCCCATCGTAGCCAGCATCCAGATGATATAGAGCCCGAGTGCCATCAGCGTGCCCAGCAGCAGACACTTTTTGATGACCTGCGGGTTCTTACCGTAATATTTCATCAGGCTTGGCACGTTGCCGTGATAACCAAACGACGCCAGACAAAAAGGCAACGTCGCCAGTACATAAGGCATATAACCCGGATTGATCTCCGCACTGTTAAGCAGATTTACCGGTTTCACATGCCACAGCAGGCTGCCAAAGGTGAGAAAGAACGCGATGATTTTCGCGCCGAGCACGATAGTCGTCATGCGGCTGACCGCGCGGGTGCTCAGCCAGACGATAAACGCCACCGCCAGCGCGGTCAGCAATCCGCCGAGACGCGGGGAAACGTTCACTGACATCTCGCGCATCGTATGCTGAATAACCGATCCACTCGCTGAAATATAGGCGTAGGTCAGAATGTACAACACGAAAGCGATGGTGAGGCCGTTCAGCCGGTTCCACCCTTTGCCCAACAAATCGCGGGTGACGGTATTGAAGCTGGATCCAATCGGGTAATTCAAATTGGCTTCGAGGATCATCAGCCCTGAATGCAACATACAGAACCAGGTAAATACCAGCGCGGCGACTGACCAGAAAAACCAGGCCCCGGACATCACCACCGGCAACGAAAACATGCCCGCGCCAATGATGGTGCCACCAATAATCATTGCGCCGCCAAAGACGGAGCGGAGTGGGGCTTCTGTGGAAAGCGTCGCCATAGTGCGGTTCCTCGCGTGGCTTTTATCACGATTCATTTCAAGAATTGCTGTAAAAGAATGGATGGGTTGTGGAGGCAGTTACCGTGCGTTTATCCTGCGGCTCTGACCTTAAGCGCGACAATATAGTGCAAATGGCGATGCATGTACACCATGAACTAGTGTGATAGTACGTCAGGGCAATACATCCGCTTACCTGATACTTTTGAACTTGCTGTCCGATCTGCCTGTTTATTAAGCGACTCTTCGGGGCTGATACTCAAAACCGTCTAAAAATACATCAATAAATGGGTTTACATCACAGATTTCATTACGTTTTCTAATATAAATAATAAATATAAACCTGTACTAAAATACAGTGTTGACACCCGGTTTATAACGAGTAGATTAGAACTTAACGCTGGAGAGGAGATGAGTAAGAGATTTATTAACCGGCGTGTATTACCGAGAAGTGAGTATCAAAGTAAGTCAGCAGTAAATAGATGCGATGAAGGCCACGACATATTTTGGATGGGTTCTTCAACACCGGGCTGAAATACTTAGTCACGTGAGAAGAGGATGTCAGGCCTCGAAGTTAAGTACAGCAATCGCATGATGTGGAACACAACGCGATGATGTAAGGCCTTGTTGTTAAGAGTAATGTTCGCGATTGGGTACGTAAGTATGAAATCGAGAATGTCGCGAAGAGAGTAAGGTAACGCATCAAAGAGTATATATCGCGAGGGCGATGTACTCATTAAGTCAACTCTTAAGGAATTGTCTTAATGAAATTAGCAGGATGAAACGCTTATTCCATAAAACTCTAGGAGGACAGCAGTAAATCAGTAACCAATATATCCTGTGAAAATATGTGCATCATGAGAAGTAGAGTTAAGTAATTAAGTTGATGAATGTTAAATATTAAATTGGTAGTAACCTGAAAGCCCCGGTGATGTATTACTGGGGCTTTCTTCATATTAGCGACTGATTAACATCGGTTTTTTATTATTGCACCCCCTCATCAGGTTAAATCCAGCATGGCGCTGAGTTCGGCGATTTGCCGCTGCCACTGATTTTGCAACTCCGGTTTCTGGTGTTTCGGCTTACGCGCACGGTCTTCCTCCAGTTTGCCCTCCAGCTCCAGCAGCATCGCCAGCAGGCGTTCCTCTTGCGTTTCCTGCTCTTTCGCCGTTTCCGGTTTTTGCTCTGTCGCGGGCAGGGGAGTAGTCCCTTGAGGAACACCGGCTAAAATCTCATAGACTGGTTTGAGGTCATGCCATTCCCCGAGCCGATGTTGGTCAATTAGCCAGAACCGGTTACAGCTTTGCTCGATAAACCGCCGATCGTGCGATACCAGCAATACCGCGCCGCTGAAGGTTTTCAGCGTCTCCGCCAGCTCTTCTTTCCCCTCCATATCCAGATGGTTCGTCGGTTCATCAAGCAGCAGCAGTGAGTAGTTCGCCAGCGTCAGCCCAATAAACAGCAGGCGCGAGCGCTCGCCGCCGCTGAGCGTACTGACTTTTTGCTGATGGCGGATGTAAGAAAAGCCCGCACCAATCAGTGCCATTTTTCGCTGTTCTTCTGTCAATGGAGCGAACTGTACCAGCGCGTCGATCAGGCTGTCGTCGTCACGCAGTTGTTGCAGGCTCTGGTCGTAATAACCGGCGCGTACACGCGGGTGAAAGACCACGCCGGGTTCCGCATTGTCCAGATTGCAAAATGCCCGCCACAGAGTATGCAGAAGTGACGATTTACCACCGCCGTTGCGACCGACCAGCGCGATACGGTCGCCACTTTTTACCCGCATTTCTTCCAGCTCAAACAGCACCGGGGCATCCGGCGCAGGGCGGACATGCAGATTCGACAACGCCAGTACGCGATCTGCCGGTAAGGCTTCACCGTTTAAACGTAGCTTCCACAGATTGCCTGCGGTGACCTCAGTTTGATCTTGCTTCAACCGGTCGACCTGTTTTTCCATCTGCTTGGCCTTGCGCGCCAACCCTTCGTTGTCATACACGCTGCCCCAGACCGCCAGCCGTTTGGCGCTTTTCGCCACGCGGTCGATCTCCTTTTGCTCAGATCTGCGGCGCAGCGCATCCGCCGCATCCTTTTCTTCCAGCGCCTGTCGCGCCTGCGTGCAGGGAAGACGAATAAATTGCAGCGTTTTATCACGCAGGATCCAGGTGCAGTTAGTCACGTTGTCCAGCAGGCTGCGGTCGTGGGAGACCAGTACAAAGCTGCCTCCCCAATTTTTCAGAAACTCCTCGAGCCACAGCAGCGTGGGCAAATCCAGATGGTTACTCGGTTCATCAAGCAGTAGCAAATCTGGCTTACGGATCAGCGCCCGCGCCAGCAGCAGGCGGGTATGCTGTCCGCCACTGAGAGTCCCGGCGGTAAGTTCCCAGGCTGTTTCATCAAAACCGAGCGTGGCGAGCAACACTTGTGCCTGCCAGCGCTCTGGCTGATCCAGACTGTCCGGCAAATGGCTGAGCACGGCGTCGAGCAGCGAACAATGCGCAAGTGCAGCGGGAAGATGTTGTTCGATGCGTGCCATCAGGCACTGGTTGGAAAGGGTGACGGTGCCGGAACTGGCCACCAGTTCGCCGCTGAGGATTTTCAACAATGTGCTTTTGCCACAGCCGTTGTGGCCGATAAGCCCGATGCGATCGCCTTTTTTCAGGCCGAAGGAAATCTCAGCCAGCAGAGAGCCGAAGGCCGTGTCGAAAGAGACAGATTGCGCGGAAAGTAATGTATTTACAGATGTATTCATGATGCTTACTCAAGGTTTACAGGCATAGAAATGCCTCTCGTCAAAAAAGCCGACGATAACCGGTAAGCCGGAGGGAAGTTCTCAGATTGTCAGTTAGCTTCGCTCAAGCAGGTTATCGCAGCACGATACCGGTAACGCTTGAGCAATGACGATCGCTAAGGACGAGTGAAGTTAAAAACAATTCACGGGTCAGCATGGCAATCCTCCTTATATAAAGTTGGTGAATGAATGAGCTGATTATATTGGGGGATTTGGGATTTTGCCAGTGGGGGATTTCGTCCCCCACGGATTAAACCGCTACCTCATTCTCCAGCTTCTGTCGTTTACGCAGGCCGGGGAACCACGTCATCCACAGCCCGACGACGATCAGTGTTCCGACGCCGCCGATCGCTGCGGCGGGCACCGCGCCGAGCCATGCGGCCATCAGACCGGATTCGAATTCACCGAGCTGATTCGAAGTGTTGATGAAGATTGAATTCACCGCACTGACGCGGCCGCGCATATCATCAGGTGTATCGAGCTGTACCAGCGCGCCGCGGATCACCATGCTGACCATATCGAATCCGCCGAGAGCGAACAGCGCCAGCATCGACAGCCAGAGGGACGTCGAGAAGGCGAAGACCAGCGTAGCAGCACCAAAACCGGCGACGGCGGCGAACATGATTTTGCCGACGTTGCGGTTCAGCGCGCGGTGGCTCAGCCAGAATCCGACGATCAACCCGCCGACTGCAGGCGCACCGCGCAGTAAACCCAATCCCCACGGGCCGGTATGCAGAATGTCGTGGGCAAAAATCGGCAGCAGGGCGGTCGCGCCACCGAGAAGTACGGCGAACAGGTCGAGAGAAATCACGCCCAGCACGTCAGGGCGGTTGCGAATAAACCCGATACCGGCGAACAACGTTTTAAAGGTCGCGGGCACGCGGCGCGGCGGAGTATGTTCATAACGTAAACGACTGACCATCACGATGGAGAGCAGATACAGCGCCGCACACGCCGAGTAGGCGACACCGGCTCCTGCAACATACAGAAAACCGCCAAACGCCGGGCCGACCATCGCCGCAGCCTGACCGGATACGCTGTTAGCCGCCATCGCGCGTGCCAGCAAATGCGGCGGCACCAGCGCAGGCAGCATCGACTGCAACGACGGCGCTTCCATCGCTTTGGCGGTGGAAATAATAAATATCAGGCTGAGGATCACGACTTCGTTAACGTGATGGGTCAGGGTCAGGTACGCCAGCGCGGCAATCGCCACCCATTCGGCGATTTGGCCGAGCAGCACCACGCGGCGGCGGTCGAACTGGTCCGCCACATGACCGGCGACCAGTGCCAGCAGAACGGAAGGCAAAAACTGCACCAGCCCGATCAGCCCGAGATCAAACGCCCGGCCCGTTATTGAATAAATCTGCCAGCTGACGACAATCGACAGCATCTGAAAACCAAAACTGGACGACGCGCGGGCTACCCAGAACGCAACAAACGAGCGGTGTTGTAACAGCGAGTCCGAATTCACGGAGGGTGATGGCATGGTAAATCCCTGAAAGAATAGATTATGCTGCCGCGTCTGTTTTGTACTGTGCTACAAACTAGCCCGGCAATTATTGTGGATACAAATAATTAACAAAGTGACGGGCTGTTTTATCATGAAAAGTGAGATCAAAAAAATAGCCATCGCAAAATGGCTATAAATAAAATCAGATAAAAGTGTGTCTTTGGTCTTCGCTTACCAGCGAAGCTCTCGTCCGGAATACTCAACGAAGTGATGGCCGCCTTTACCGCGCCATTTTTCGAACACATCGACAATACCGGTGGTACTTTGTTCTATAGTCAGTGTGGCATTCTCGCCGCCCATGTCGGTCTGCACCCAGCCCGGATGGACAGACAACAACGTCTGACCGTGCTTGTCAGTTTCTTCCTTCAGCGGACGGGTCAGCATATTAAGCGCCGCTTTACTGGCGGAGTAGAGCGGATAGGTGGCAACTTCGTTTTCGTTCAGGCTGGCCAGTTCCGAAGTCATCAGCGCCAGTACGCCGGTTTTCGGTTTGAGCAGCGGCAGCAGTTCCGTCGCGCACCGCACCGGCGAGAAGGTGTTGGTCATGAACAGTCTGATAATCTCGTCGTCGCTGGCCTGATTCACATCCTGACTGGCCGGGCCGAATGCGCCTGCATTGACGAAAATCAGATCGAATGTGCTATCCGAAAGCGCATCTTTTATCGCGGTACGCTGGTCGGGATTGTTGATATCCAGCTTCACCCACTCAGCCGATTCGGGGCTGCCCGCGGGTACCGCATCCCGCGTGGTCGCCGTCACCTGCCAGCCACGTTCCGCCAGTACGTTCACTACGCCTAACCCGATGCCTCGTGATGCGCCAATGATGAGTGCTTTTGATGAGTCAGTCATATCTGTCCTTATTTTATGAGGAATTTATCTGAGAATCGTTCCTACCCTAGCAGCTAAGCGTAGACGCTGAGCGGCAAAACGTAGCAGATAAACCCCTTATATTGTTGTGTGAACATCGCCGAAGAACCCACTTCATTAATAAATTTCCGAAATAGTTTCAATGCGAATGGATAATGATTTTTAATGAGTTTTTGACATTTTTTGCTAAAACGTCTGCGTAATTTCAGGCAGCACAGAGGAAATTTCCCGTTTTATAGCTAACCTTATTTAAGCTGATGTCAGCTTTTATATTTAATTCTGGCTTTAGCGGTGGTTCTTAGGAGTTTAACGTACCTGATTTGCATTTTTATAACGAAAAGTCTGGTAATAAATGGAGAGATCAAAATGATTGAAAACCCAACCCCTGCACCAGGTCATTACAATAATACCGTGGTCGAGTCGGTGAACAACGTTCCACTGAAGCGTATTTCGTGGAGCGCGATTTTTGCTGGTGTCATTATTTCGATGGTGGTCTATTTACTGTTATCGATATTGGGTACGGCCGTGGGTGCAAGTACAATTGACCCGCTTAAGGAGCAAAATCCTCTGGACGGTCTTGGCACTGGCGCCGCCATCTGGACGGGCGCCAGTATGTTGATTTCTATTGCTGCCGGTGCGTACGCCAGCGGACGTCTGGCCCAGCGCGAAGGTGCTTTGCACGGCCTGCTGATGTTCGGGGTGAACACACTGATCTGCGCCTGGTTCCTGCTGGTGGTCGTGAATAATGCGATGAGCGGTGCGATGAGCGTGGTGGGTTCCGGGTTACAAACGTTAGGTAGCGGAATATCCGCCGCCGCGCCGCCGGTGACTCAGATGGTAAAAGAGAAACTGGGTGAGAATAATATTAATCTCGACAGTTTGCAGAACGAACTTGAAACTACGCTGCGTCAGACCGGTAAGCCGGAATTACAGCCAGAGAATTTGCAAAATAAAGCCGAAGGTGAGGCGAATAATGCGCAGGCTCAGGCCAATGATACCGCTAACCATCCACAAACCGCTGATGCCGATCTGACTAACTTTATTAAAGGTCTGATCTCCCGCAATGAAGCGACATTCCAGGCAGCTGACCGCGATGCGTTGAAAAATATCATCAAAGCACGTACGGGTAAAAGCGATCAGGAAGTCGATCAGATTGTGAGCCAGGCTGAACAAACCTATCAGCAGGCCCGTGCGAAATACGAAGAACTGAAAAAGCAGGCTGAGCAGAAAGCCCGTGAAGCCGGTGAAAAAGCGGCTGCCGCGACCGCTAAAGCCAGCTGGTTCACCTTCTTTATGTTGATCGTCGAAGCCGTTCTGGCCGGTGCAATGGGCATGTTGGGTCGTCGTACTCAACCTGAACCGGTGTTCACGCATCAGCGTCATTAATCATTAAGTCAGTGAATTACAAAGGGGAGATAGTGATATCTCCCCTTTTTTATGGCGTTCAGCTTTCCCCTTCCGTACGCAAGCGACGGATATCCCGCAGCGGCGATTCCCCAAACTCACGGCTGTACTCGCGGCTGAACTGCGAGGCGCTTTCATAGCCAACAAACAACGCGGCGCTGCTGGCATCCAGATTTTTATTCATCATCTGCTGCTCCGCACTTGCCTGCGTGACATGCGACACTACCGGCAAATCCACAGTCGTCAGCAATGACTCTCCGGCACGGTAGCAGGTCGGTATACCGGCCAGCATGATCTGCTTCGCGCCCTCCGTAACCGGATCGCCGCATCGCCGATGTGTCAGTATCAGGTGCAGGACGGTTTCCTTAATGACTGGCACCACACACATTACAACATGCTGGCGCGCGGCGGCGTTGGGCTGCTGGTGGTCGAAGCCACGGCTGTATCGCCGGAAGGGCGTATCACGCCGGGGGACGCCGGTTTGTGGAGCGACGCCCACATTGACGGTTTTGCTAAAACCGCATCTGCGATAAAGCAAGCGGGCGCAGTACCTGGCATTCAACTCGGACACGCCGGGCGCAAAGCCGGTTGCGCCAAGTGCGATCCCTTTTATCCACGGCGATGCCTACGTGCATCGGGCAATGACGCATGAAGATATTCAGCAAGCCCAACAGAATTTTGCCAGTGCGGCACGTCGCGCAGTTGACGCAGGTTTTCAATGGCTGGAATTGCATTTCGCTCATGGTTTTTTGGCCCAGAGCTTCCTCTCATCTCACACCAATATACGTACCGATGAATACGGCGGGACGCTGGAAAATCGCGCGCACGATGCTGACTCATCCGCACTGGCCATTCCTTGCCGCGCGTGAGCTGAATATCAGCCAGCCGGAATCGGTACTGCCAGTGCCTTACGCATATTGGTTACAGAATTCCGCCGGGTAATACGGGTAAAGGAGTGCTAAGAATAAAGAACAGATGCAGATTATCGATCATTCGACATCGTTATTTCTGTAATCGACCAGATTACACGGATTTACAGCCTGATTCCCCAGTGATATCAACGATCGGGGGTTCAGGCTTTTCTTCATTACTCTTTCCATTTACATTCTAAATGATCATATATCCGTCACTGTTAGTGAAGAGTGATAAATTATATCTTTGTCGAATGCATTATTGATGTCATGAATGTTTTTAAATACTCAGATTTGCAGAATAATAAAGTCATTGCATTATCAAAAAGGCAGGAACAAAATTAAGTCCGGATTGCATAGTTGACATGTTATCACTAATCACTTGTAAGGGACTTACATGGCCAGCCTGACTTATCTCACGCTCAATGGACAAACGCAGGGATTGATCTCTGGCGGTTGTTCATCAATGGACTCTATTGGTAATAAAGCCCAAATTGGACATATCAACCAAATCATGGTTTACAGCCTTAAACATACCTTATCCCGCGCTCAGAACGTTAATCATCACGAACTCACTATTCTGAAGCCGATAGATAAATCTACACCACTGCTGGGAAAAGCCATTCCCCCAGATAATATTTCATTATCTGGGAAGATATTGGGAGTGGTAACTTATGAATATTGGTGAAAAAATTAATAACCACAGAGTGTTGCAATGGATTCTGTACAAATTAGCCGCGATTGCTTTAATCTTAGTGGCTGCAGGGATTATTTATAGTGTTATCTTTCTCGGTGCACTCTACAAAGTGCGTTCTTTGATACGTCAGGGTGATATAATACTCTTTGAACGTGGGAGTTTGGCCATT
Source organism: Rahnella sp. 1L-D-7-B-C2 (assembly GCF_057290995.1). Taxonomy (NCBI): domain Bacteria; kingdom Pseudomonadati; phylum Pseudomonadota; class Gammaproteobacteria; order Enterobacterales; family Yersiniaceae; genus Rahnella; species Rahnella sp. 1L-D-7-B-C2. The sequence continues at coordinate 481,297 of NZ_JBXAVQ010000003.1, forward strand.
GTCGGCGGAGTACCTATATTTATCTATCTGTTTTTTTTCTCACTTAGAACACTATTTTCAAAAGGACTTCTGGCCCCAAGAAAACAAACCAGGATTGGGTTTGTTTTTATGATCTTCAGTATCATCATTTTCGTTATATCCTACATCGCCATGTGGATTGTGCCTTTTGCTATGATGGCATCACCCTACACGCACTGTCATCAAGAAAAGCTCAGCGGATATTATGTTCTCGACCCGCAGCGTTGTGAAACCATTACTCCGCAGTATTGGCCGTCAATATTTGATGAATAGATCAATTTCAAACGGGCTGGAGGAATTTAGTCAGTGCGCCAGTAGTTTTTACTGTAACTGTTGTTATCGTTGCTGGTTTTTACTTAAACAGAAAATTAAACGAAAAAGATGACGATTTTGGATTATCAGTTTCTCTTAAAAAACAGTTACGAAAAACATACATCGAGTATCAAAAGATAACTGAATGGAATTTTAAACACGCGAATTCATTAATTAACGAATTATTTTTATGAGTAAAACAAATGGTAAAGTATAATGTGAAAGGCTGGGTTTTATACAAATCGTGTTTGCTTTTACTGGCCTTGCTATCAGCTGGTTTTGTTATCTCCGTAATATTTGGTGATGAGGTTTATCAGATTAGATCATTTTTCAGACAGTCTGATATTATAAAATTTGAACGTCAAAGTGTTGTGATTGTGGGAGGCATACCTCTTTTTATCTATGGTTTCTTCTTTTCACTTCGTGGCCTTTTCTCTAAAGGTTTCATACCTCCGAAAAAACAAACTGTTATTGGTTTTATATTTCTCATTTTTAGTATAATTACTGTTGTTATATCTTATATCGTTATGTGGATATTTTATTTTCTATTGTTATCCTCATCCTATACTCACTGCCCACAAGAAAACCTTAAGCGTTATTATGTAATTGATCCTCAACGCTGCGTGACCATAACCCCTAAGTTTTCATAGTCATTCAAGGAAGAATAAAAACTTAGTGAATATTATGAAACCTAACCCTCGCTTATCTGATTTTAGTTGAGATTAAAGGTGTAAATATGAACGTGCATCGTAAAATAAACTTAGAGAAATCTACCTTTAAAAAATGGTTTTTATATAAGATGTGTTATGTTTTTGGTTAGTTTTTAGCCTGCTGTCCTTTTTTTTGGGTTATATTGTGGTTTTATTGCTAAGCGTAATATTCATGTTTTCATCTTATACATCTTGTCATGAGAAAAAATTTGCAGTCTATTATGTCGACCGACCCGAATTATGCCAAACCATCGTTCCTGACCATTGGTAAACTCTCACCCCCGATTTTCACATTGCCACCCCCATGTGCAATGCGTAATGTTGTGGTTTCTCTCAAATCCCTCAGGTGAATAAAGCATGATCACCCTTAAATGGTTCAGCCTCGCGTTTGTCTGCATTTTGCTGCTGTCGTTTGGATACAGTTATGCCAAAGCGACGCAGACCAAAGAAGCGCCTGCGCAAAACTGGTCGACGGCGCGACGTGATTCGGCCGGCATTGCGCCGGATCCGATGAAATTTAAAAGTACCGCCATTGTGCAGATCTACGCTGCGCCGACTTACGGTTGGCGCGGACTGGTGGCGGTACATCCGTGGATTATCTTCAAACGTGAAGGTGAAACCCGGTTCACGCGTTATGATGTGATCAGCTGGGGCAGTAAAAATGTGGTGCGTCGCGATTACGCGATCCCTGACGGTTACTGGTTTGGCTCGCGCCCGAGAAAACTTGTTGATCACCGGGGGGCTGAAGCACAGGCGATGATCCCGCAGATAGAAGCCGCCATTAAACGTTACCCTTACCCGCAGACGTATCACGCGTGGCCGGGCCCGAACAGCAACACTTTTATGGCGCACATTGGCCGCGAAGTGCCGGATCTCCAGCTGGACTTGCCATCGAATGCCATCGGCAAAGATTATCGCGGGATAACTAATCCGATAGGTTTACCGCCGTCGGGGCGCGGTGTGCAGGTATCCGTACTGGGGCTGCTGGGTGTCACACTGGGCGTAGAAGAGGGCGTTGAGGTGAATGTGCTGGGGCTGAATCTCGGCGTGGATATTAAATCTCCCGCGCTGCGCTTACCCTTCATTGGCCGTGTCGGGTTCGATAACCCCGGCGCTGCTGAACTCTGAGCTGATAAACCCTGAGATCGCAGGAAAAAAAGGCGCTTACCTTGCGGGAAGCGCCTTTTTTGTATGACCGGAAATCGTATTACTGGAAGTAGATATCGCCGGATTCAGCTTTAAGGATTTTACCGTCGGTGTCGGTAATCATGGCGTAGTTGCCGCCGATGTATGTCCAGTGGCTGCCGGCATCCGGCGCTGGCAGGTGACGCTGCTGCCAGTCCACAATTTCATACGGCTTGGTGCGGTACAAGCCAGGTACGGCGTCACCAATTTTGTATTCAGTAGAGTCGTCGAAGAATGACTTAATCTCATGTGACGTGGTCGCCGCAGTAGCGGTGTGCGTAAACATCATCACGGAGGAGAAGACCAGAGCTGACAACATAATAATTTTAGAATGACGCATAATGTATCCCGTTCAAAACCATCAACATAACGCCCGCTGCCATTCCATTGTTATGCAACGAAGCCTGTTCTTTTCAGATAGGTCAGGATGATAACGAGAAAAGGCCTGATATGAGGGGCGATTAATTGTGTCGAAATGCAAATGATTGAAAGGGTTTCCCTCCCGGCGGGCTAACGGGCCTTCCAACTCAGAAATATCCTTAATGCATCACGCGTGGAAGATTCTGTCCTACCCTTAGGGTTCCTTCATACGTTTTTAAGACAAGGAGCTTGTGTATGAACAGCAATAAAACGATCCCCGTTTCCCTTAACGATCCCCACGTCGACACCTTTCCTAAACCGCCCTTTGAACAGCAGAAACAGCCGTTCCCCGGGCTGGTCAGTAAGATGATCCCGGTGCCCGATCACGGTGAAACGTCGTATAAAGGGAGTGGACGTCTGAAGGGGCGTAAAGCGCTGGTCACCGGCGGAGATTCCGGTATCGGCAGGGCGGTGGCGATAGCTTTTGCCCGTGAAGGCGCGGATGTCGCCATCAACTATCTGCCGGATGAAGAGCCGGACGCGCAAGATGTGGTGAATCTGTTGAGTAAAGAAGGCCATAAGATTGTGGCGATCCCCGGTGATATTCGCGATGAGAAATTCTGTCAGCGTCTGGTGATAGACGCCGCTGAGCAGCTCGGCGGGCTGGATGTGCTGGTGAATAACGCAGGTCGTCAGCAGTACTGTAATTCGATCAAAGATCTGACCACCGAAGCCTTTGATGCGACGTTTAAAACCAATGTTTATGCGATGTTCTGGATCACTAAAGCCGCACTGGATTATTTGCCGCGCGGAAGCTCAATCATCAATACTTCTTCAGTACAGGCATTTTTACCCAGTGATAATCTGCTCGATTATTCGCAAACCAAAGCCTCAATTGTGGCATTTACCAAAGGTCTCGCTAAACAACTGGCACCGGAAGGCATCCGCGTGAACTCGGTGGCACCGGGTCCATACTGGACTGTTTTGCAAACCTCAGGCGGCCAGCCGCAGGAGAAAGTTGAGAAATTTGGTGAGCAGGCACCGCTGGGCCGTCCGGGGCAACCGGCTGAAATTGCTGGGATGTACGTGGCATTAGCCTCGAATGAAAGCAGTTATACCTCAGGTCAGGTGTGGTGTTCCGACGGCGGTACCGGTACGCTCTGATAAATAAGTTAACGACATAGTTTGAGCTGCTAAAGCGTCTCCATGAGGCGCTTTTCACGTCTATCAAACTGAAAAAACCGCAGCGGAACCACGTTGCGGTTTTTTTTACGAACAAAACTGAGCAATGACAAGCTATTTGAGCAATAACAAGCTATTAGAGAAAATCTTGTCGCTGCGGCGTAAAGGTATCGAGCAGTACGCCTTTCTCCAGACAGACGCAGCCGTGCATGATGTACGGTTTTTTATACAGCGTATCGCCCGCCGAGACTTCCCGAGTCTCTTCGCCAATGGTGAATTTGAAGCGTCCGGACAGCACGTACGTCAACTGCTCGTGCACATGGTTATGCATCGGGCCGACCGCGCCTTCTTCAAAATACACTTCGACCGCCATCAGGGTGCCGTCATGTGCCAGAACGCGACGGCTGACACCGGCGCCCAGGTCTTGCAACGGAATGTCTTTCTTAAAGATAAACATCGGTTAGTCCTTACGTAATGAGTTGAGCAGGGCGTCGGGAATTTCCGCCAGGTACAGCGCGGGTAATCCTTCGTAATCCGTAGTGAACAGAACATGACGATCGTCTGGCGAGAAAGAAGGGTGCGGATGCGTCACCTGACGGTCGCCGTCGAGCACGCGCCACGAACTGTTATGCGTCACCAGCTGGGCGTACTGCCGGGTGTTAGCATCAAAAATGTATAGCCACGGATCGTTTTCAATCGTATGGCTTGCGGTGTCTTTCACATCCACCGGCGTACCGGAACCGTCGCCGACCAGCAGCGAGCCGGTCTCGTTACTCATCAGATGGGAACACGCAGGCATGGTCATCAGGCTGATATCTTCGCCGGTTTGCGGATCGAAACGGCGGATATGGCGATCGTGCTGACCTTTCAGATAGGAAACATACATCAGCGCGGAGCCGTCCGGCACCCAGAACTCGTGCGTGCAGCTCTCGCCAGGCGCATGTTCTTTCACTTTGCGCACATTGGTGCCGTCTTCATTGACCAGCCACATGCGCGCATCGACCAGATCGTGCGGGCCTTCGTGGCAAAACGCGACGGTGCTGTCATCATAAGGGCGATAGATAGGATGGCCGAGCCATTCATTTTTCTCATGAATGACGGTGGATTTTCCGCTCAGCAGATCCACCTTCAGCAAGCGGCAGTGCGGATTGCTGTGGTAAAACGCCTGGAAGATTTTCCAGTCTGAGAGCGGCGTCCAGTCTTCACGGCTGATCTCAATGCCAACCAGGCTGGTGCATTCACTGTTCGCCACCCAGGTGCCGTAACCGACCCATTCTTCAGGGACCTGATATACCGTTGCTTCGCTGAAATCCGCCAGTTTTACCCGTTGCAGACGACGCTCATTTTTGACGTAGTAAAGGTATTGATCGTCCGGAGACAGGAATCCGCCAAAGGTGTTATCGCCATGACCTTCGGTCAGCTGCACCGCTTTTTGGGTGCTCAGATCCAGCAAGTAATAGTTGCGATTGCCGTCAAATTCCCCTGCAAACAAAACCTTACTGCCATCACGGGTAAAACATTTTTGATAAAAATAGTTGCGATGACAGAGCACATCGGGCGGCGTCAGACGAGTGACGCGCGCACCGGTTTGCGGGTCCGAAACGGTGTGGAAACTGAATTGAATCTGAGAACCTTTCGCCATGATTCACCTCATAAATGGCAATAAAATCAGCCTTTCTTTGGCTTTCATTTATTAATTGAAATGTGATTTCATTAAATTGAAAACACATTACCACTTACTGCCGCGCCCTGAGGGCAGATGCTGCCAGAAATGCAATGTTGATCACATTTTTCCCTTCTGTAAAAAACATTCTATAATGTCATGGTTTCGTAAATAACAATTGATGCCCGAAATACATTAAGGGTACTGAACAAATACCTCACGCTTTACACAGTGGAGTTATTTTAGAAAAGGGATGTACATGATCAGATTGAGAAAGAAACGCGTCAAACCGATGCAAATTAACGACATTACTATCATCGACGATTCCAAGCTGAAGAAGGCGATCACCGCTGCTGCGCTCGGTAATGCGATGGAGTGGTTTGACTTTGGGGTATACGGTTTTGTCGCCTTCGCGCTGGGTCAGGTGTTTTTCCCTGGCGCAGATCCGGGTATTCAGATGATTGCCGCGCTGGCAACATTCTCCGTGCCATTCCTCGTCAGGCCTCTGGGCGGTCTGTTCTTTGGTGCACTGGGTGATAAGTTTGGCCGCCAGAAAGTGTTATCTGTCACCATTATTATCATGTCAGTCAGTACGTTCTGTATTGGATTGATACCCGGATACGCCACCATCGGCATCTGGGCACCGATTTTGCTGTTACTGGCAAAACTGGCGCAGGGCTTCTCGGTTGGCGGTGAATACACCGGTGCCGCGATTTTCGTTGCAGAATACTCTCCGGACAGAAAACGTGGCTTCCTCGGCAGCTGGCTGGACTTCGGCTCCATCGCCGGTTTTATCCTCGGTGCGGGCGTGGTTGTCCTGATTTCCAGCATCGTCGGTGAAGCGAACTTCCTCGAGTGGGGCTGGCGTATTCCGTTCTTCATCGCTGCACCGCTGGGCCTGATCGGTATCTACCTGCGTCATGCGCTGGAAGAGACCCCGACGTTCCAGCAGCACGTCGATAAAATCGACAGCGATTCCCGTAAAGACATTGCAGAGCCGCCGAGAGTCTCTTTCCGCGAAATTCTGACCAAACAGTGGAAACCGCTGATCGTCTGCGTCGGTATGGTGATTGCGACTAACGTCACCTACTACATGTTGCTGACGTATATGCCGAGCTACCTGTCGCACAGCCTGCATTACTCTGAAGACCATGGTGTATTGATCATTATCGCCATCATGGTCGGTATGCTGTTCGTCCAGCCGTTTATGGGCTTGCTGAGCGACCGCTTTGGCCGTAAGCCGTTCATTCTGATCGGCAGCGTGGGGCTGTTTATTCTGGCGATCCCGTGCTTCATTCTGATCAACAGCGGCGTGGTCGGGCTTATTTTCGCAGGGCTTCTGATCCTCGCTGTGTTGCTGAACTGCTTCATCGGCGTAATGGCCTCGACCTTACCGGCGATGTTCCCGACCCATATCCGTTACAGCGCGCTGGCGATTGCCTTTAACGTTTCAGTGCTGATTGCTGGCCTGACGCCAACCATCGCCGCGTGGCTGGTGGAATCGACCGGGAACTTGTATATGCCTGCCTACTACCTGATGGTGGTCGCGGTCATTGGTCTGGTCACCGGTATCTTCATGAAAGAAACTGCCAACCGTCCGCTGAAAGGCGCGACCCCGGCAGCTTCTGACCGTGCTGAAGCGAAGGAAATCCTGCAAGAGCATCACGACAATATCGAACAGAAAATCGAAGATATTGATACGCAGATTGCTGAACTTCAGGCCAAAAGAAAGAACCTGATCGACCAGCATCCTGAAATCAACGGATGATTTTTTGATGAAGTAAATGAAGCCGGTCAGCCTTACTGACCGGCTTTTTTTTGCCTTGCGCCGCATTTTTCCAAATCCTGCTCCATACTTCATTTCCCGGTCATCTGAATGGAAAGCATGAATGCAGAATCCTACGTTGTTTCAGTTCTTTCACTGGTATTACCCGGAAGGCGGAAAGCTGTGGCCGGAAGTGGCGGAGAAAGCCGCGTGGCTGGCAGAAATTGGTATCACTGCGGCCTGGTTGCCGCCTGCATATAAGGGCGATTCCGGCGGATATTCGGTCGGTTATGACACCTATGATTTGTTTGATCTTGGCGAGTTCGATCAAAAGGGTTCACGCGCCACCAAGTATGGCGATAAAGAGGGCTTGCTGGCGGCCATTGCTGCGCTGAAACAACATCAGCTCGGCGTTATCCTCGATGTGGTGCTTAATCACAAAATGGGTGCAGACGAAAAAGAACGCGTGCAGGTTAACCGCGTCAATATTGATAACCGCGAAGACATCAGCGATGACGTCATTGAAGCGGATGCCTGGACGCGTTTCACATTCCCCGTACGCAACGGTCAGTACTCCAAATTTATCTGGGATTTCCACTGCTTCAGTGGCGTTGATCACATCGAAAATCCGGACGAAAACGGCATCTTCAAAATCGTCAACGATTATACCGCCGGTGGCTGGAACGATCAGGTTGATGACGAGTTCGGTAATTACGATTACCTGATGGGTGCCAACGTCGATTTCCGTAACAACGCGGTCAATGAGGAGCTGAAATATTGGGCGCGCTGGTTAATCGATCAGACGCAATGCACCGGCTTTCGTCTTGATGCGGTCAAGCACATTCCGGCCTGGTTTTATAAAGACTGGATCGACCATATTCAGGCACAAGCTGAGCAGCCCATGTATATTGTGGCCGAATACTGGTCGCACGATGTTCCGACGCTGCAAAATTATATCGATCAGGTCGAGGGTAAAACGATGCTCTTCGATGCACCCTTGCAGCTGAATTTCCACCATGCGTCAAAGCAGGGGGCGGATTTCGACTTCACGCAGATCTTCGACAACACGCTGGTGGCCGCCGATCCGGCGCACGCCGTGACGCTGGTCGCTAACCATGACACGCAGCCTTTGCAGTCGCTGGAAGCACCCATCGAGCCGTGGTTCAAACCGCTGGCCTATGCGCTGATACTGTTGCGTGAACAGGGTGTGCCAATCGTCTTCTATCCCGACTTATTGGGCGCCACCTATGAAGATGAAGGCGATGACGGCAATAATTACACCATCGATATGCCAGCCATTCCTGGGCTTGAGACGTTAATCAAGGCACGACAGACCCATGCGTGGGGCGTGCAAACGGACTATTTTGATCATCCGAACTGCATTGCGTTCAGCCGCAGCGGAACCGAAGAGCATCCGGGCTGCGTGGTAGTGATGTCCAACAGCGAAGCGGGAGAGAAAACCATTGAACTGGGTGAAAATCTCGCACACAGGAAATGGCGGGATGTGCTGGAACATCGTGAAGACATCATCGAAACCGACGAGCACGGCACGGCGCAATTCTTCTGCGAAGCGGGCAGTGTGAGTGTTTGGATTTTAGCGGAGTAACACCAACGGCAGGCGGACGAGAATATCAGCCTGCCGTTTAGTCAGCGGATACCAAAAGCAATCAGCAGTGAATACATCCCAAGCAGCAGTACAAATGCAACTACGCCCGCCATACCGCTTGCTCTAGCCATCAAGTACCACGGGAAGGTCACCAGCATAACCATCGCGTTGAGCGGCACTGCATACCACTTCCATTTTTTCGGCGCCATCATCCACAGCACAAAAAAACCGACCAGACTCAGCACGCCGTAATTTGTCACCGCCATTTGAAGATTGCCAACGTCCGGTTTGAACGTCTCGAAAAAGCCCAACAGTATTCTGACCAGAACTGCCATCGCCAGCAGTGAAAAGCCGCTTTCAATCATCACCATAATGCCCGGACGATAGCGCAGTCGCTGTTCCAGCAAGCTGTAACCCTGTATAAAAATACCGACCAGTAAAATCAGCGCTATGCGGTCACGCCATCTGTTGGGATCGTCGCGGGTGCCCAACACGATCAACAAAAGCCAGAACCCGGTCAGAAACACAGTTCCCCAGGTCAGCGCCAGCCGGGTTTCAGCCAGGCTGTTAACCAGCTGAGAATTGACACGTGGCAAAAGGGATGGGAAATGCATACGGATGTGGCTCAGTTCTTTATTGAGCGGCGTAAGAAAATCCGGCATCCATTTAGCCCACCACGGCAGGGTCGCCCCTTCTACGGTCAGCAGCCGTGAACGCTGGCGATCCAGTGCCGAACCCTGATACTTTTTACCCAGCTGCGACCAGTAATAGTTCGCGCCCGTTTTCTCAATCTGATAATTAAGCGCAGCAAGACGCTGTGATGAAATCCCTTCAGGCTGATAGTGGTCAATATCCCAGCCCATCACCTCGGACACTTTCATCAGCAGCGCCGAATACAATCCTTCGCGCTCACACAGCTGAGCCGCCAGCGCCTGACTGAACACTTCACGCAGCCGCAGATTTTGCAATACCTCGCCGGAAAGCGTGGACCGCAGGCGTTTCAGGCCTTCGGTTTCATCATCCATCAGTCCATTAATAATGTCCGTTACGGTATCCGTCAGGCGTATTTCCTGCGCCAGCGACGTATCGATAACCGGCGTATTCTCCGTAAGAGGCCCAACATGAATCTGCATGTTCCACGGCGAAGAACTGGCGTCTTCGGTAGCCTCAAATTCCTCGATAAAATCATTCTGTGCAGAAATCTCCGCCGCCAGTTTCGCCTCTTCAAACGCTTCTCTCAGTCGCTGATATCCCTGAGGATCCCGATCAGGCCGTGTGGTTTTCAATTTGCGGGCATAAGCGCGTTTGATATCGCTAAGATCGTCAGTAGGGTCGATGCCTAAAACGGACCAGATACTCATGCCACCGCCCATGTAACTAACCAAGAATAGAGATAGAGCATTATCCCGCACACGGCGATTCGCCAAAACCAACCAGGTTTCTTTACCTGCCTCCAGGGAAATGTGACAAGGGCAATCAGGCTGTTACTGATGAGGTTGTACCAACGCCAGTAGCGAGGACAAATCGCCCAAATGCAAAATAGTGAAAATGCAGTGAGCATGGCAAATAGCACGGGGCCGCGACTCGGATCGTCGTTCATGAAATGCAACTCGTTATACAGTCCGCTGAAAATCTTAGCAAATGTGGCTAAAATAAGCAGTGAAAGAAGGGCTTCATATATTTGAACGAGGGCGGGGGCTTGCGGAAAGCTTCGCTTTATTTGGCTTTTACATACTGTGCAGATGAGCAGAATGGCGACGATAATCGGTGCGTCACGCAGTACATGCGCATCATGGCGCATCCCGATGGCGATCACCATGCTCCAGAACGCGATAAAAAATGTCTTTCTCCAGTCCAGCATAAAACAGCGACCGGAAAGATCCTGAATAAGTTGCGAGTTTATTCGCGGCAGCAACACGGGATGATGAGCACTGATTTCCTCGACAACCTGATATAACTTGCCGACATAGTCAGGAATGAGCCTTACCCGAAATGACAGTTTTTCACCCTCAACACTTAATAGCCTAAATCGTTCGCTTTCTTGTTTCGTCACCACTGACTGGGTTGCAAGAGAATCCCAGTATAGTTCCGCTTCTGTCTTCTCGATCTGGGCATAAATAGCCAGTAACTGAACATTTGTTATACCCTCAGGACGGACGTTATCGATTTCCCAGCCCAGCATAGCTGCAACATTTTTCAGCAAATGAGAAGTTATGCCTTCGCTTTTCCCCATCGTCTCAGCGAGTAAATGATTAAACATCTCGTGGGCCGTGATATTTTCCTGCAGATCGCCAGATACACAAGTATAAAGGCGTTGAAAACCGGCTACCGCATCAGTGAGTAACAAGGTAACGATTTCATCGACCTGCCTGACGACATCCTGTTTCGATAAGCTGGAGGTGTTTTCTGATTTGGTAGTTTGAAAGTAGTCGACGTATTGCGGGTTTTCAAAATCAGCAGCACTGCTACAAAAATCAGCTGTAAAAAGCGATTTTTTCGCCTCTTCGAACGCTTCTCTCAGTCGCTGATATCCCTGAGGATCCCGATCAGGCCGTGTGGTTTTCAATTTGCGGGCATAAGCGCGTTTGATATCGCTAAGATCGTCAGTAGGGTCGATGCCTAAAACGGACCAGATACTCATGCCGTTACTCCCATTCCTTGCGCAGATACTCAAGCAAGCCTTCAATCTCCTTGCGCGCTTCGGCAATCAGTCTTGCATCCTGCGTATCGAGCACGCTTTCGAAGCGGTACAAATGGTCGGCGATATACCGACGCTGGTCGCCGAGACTTTGTTCATAAAACGCATTCGTTTCGGCGACTAAGTGGCGGTTGACCAGTTGCTCGCGCGGATGCTGTTTGATATTTTCCAGCCGCAGCAGGCTGGCGGAGATTTGCTCCGGCGTCAGCGAACCGGGGGATTTTTCGATCACCAGTTTTTGCATCTCACCGGTATTGTCGACTTTGCATTCCACTTCCAGAATGCCGTCGAGCGTATAGGTGAAACGCACATCTGCGGTGATTTCTCCCGCAGGGCGTGGCGGCACATCCACGGATAATGAACCGAGCAGAATGTTGTCGGTCACCCGGCGGGCTTCCCCCTGATAAATAGCGAGCTCAATGACTTTTTGCTGAGGGGTGATTGTGACAATGGATTCCACACGGCTGACCGGCACAAAGCTGTTGCGCTCGATCAGCGGCAGGAAATGCCCGCTTTCATAGCCTTCGCCTTTACGGCGTGCGATTTCGATCCCCAGCGTAAACGGCATCACATCGGTCAGAACGATATCATCGAGCGCCTGATCCTGCATTGCCAGCCCTGCCTGAATGCCTGCCCCTATTGCCACAGCTTCATCGGGTTGAAGGTCACAACGAGGGAATCGGCCAAATAATCGCGCGACGGCCTGACGCACCAATGGCATGCGCGTTGCACCGCCCACCAGTACGATATGATCGACCTGATCCGGAGAGAATTTGGCATCGCGCAACGCCTGAATGACCGGTTTTTTCATCCGCTCCAGCGCGCTTTCGCAGCACTGCGCCAGAATATCGGCGGTGATTGTCCAGTTCAGTGCCGCGCCCTCGTGCTGATAGCTGACGTCGACGCTATCCTGCGCCGTCAGCTGGCGTTTGGCTCTTTCCGCCAGCGTCGTCAGCCGTCCCTGCAAACCGCTATCCTCTTTATCGAGTTGCGGATACTGTGCCAGCATCCAGCTGACCAGGCTGCGGGTGAAATCATCGCCGCCGAGGAACACGTCGCCGCTGCTGGCGCGCACTTCAATCACGCCTTCGAACATATCGATAATAGAGACATCAAAAGTGCCGCCGCCCAGATCGAACACCAGAAACTTTTGCTCCTGCTGATTCGCCAGTCCGTACGCCAGCGACGCGGCTGTCGGTTCGTTCAGCAGCCGCTCAACGTGCAGGCCAGCCATTTCTCCGGCGGTTTTGACCGCTTTACGCTGGATGTCATTGAAATAGGCCGGAACAGTGATAATGGCGCGCTCAACGTTGCAGCCGCAATGTTGTTCGGCATCGGCCTTCAGGCTGCGTAACAACAGCGCGGAAAGTTCTTCGGCGCGAAAATACTGGTTGCCGAGCCTGAACTGATGGTCGGTGCCCATGAAACGTTTGAAACTGGAAAGAGTTAAATCGGGATGTGTGAACAGGCGGGCGTGGGCGGGTGCACCGGTCAGCATGTGTCCGTCATCATCGAGGCCGACAACCGAAGGCGTCAGATTCTGCCCGTAGGCATTGGGTATCAGCACGGCCTGACCGTCCTGCCAGATGGACACCGCACTGTTTGAAGTGCCTAAATCGATCCCTATCAACATCCGTATCACTCCCCAAATAAACTGAAAAAAGGCCGAAAGAGAAATCTATCGGCCAAAGTTACAGAATATTGAGTTTTTTTTGTAGCCGTTTAGGCGATCTTATTGTCCGGCATTTTGGGTTTGCGGATGTCTGTATCCATTCAACAATTACAGGGGAAACGCCAGGGAGATATCTTAAGTCGCGGTGCGGGAAGAGGGAGCAAAAAAAGCCGAAGTTTTCAACTCCGGCTTTTTCTTTTTAACACTAAGGTCTTAAGCTTTCAGCTCTCGCAGCATCTGCACCAGCCGTTCACGCTGCGCGCCGGGGATTTCGCCGCCTGCGGCGTAACCGGCGTTGCGCATGATGCTTTCCTGCAAGCCGACCAGCCAGTCGTAGATGTAAAACGCCGTGGAATTGGTCGGTGTGGCGGAGAGTTTGGTCAGTCGCTGGGTGGATTTCCAGCTGGCGACGCTTTTCTGCGGTTTGGCAAAAATCTTATTCCCCTTATTAATGCGGCTATCCGGTCTGTCTGCCTCATTCTGTTTCTCAAAGCCCAGCCACGCCACGAAATCACCCAGCACGGTCAGCGCGCGCGAGACCTGACGGTCAGCGTGATGTTCATGCTCACGCGTTCCCACAGGAAGTGCGCCGCCGAGCGAGCGGGTCAGCGATTCGCCCATTTCCAGACGGAAGCTGGCGGTAATCAGCTCCTCCATCAGTAATTCAACGGTAGGCTTGGCGACGCCGAGCAGTGCAATCAGCGGTTCGTTTTCCGGCAGGCTGCGTAAATGGTTGATCCAGTATCGTTGTACCTGACGCGCAAACGCTGTGCCGTCGTCGGTTTGTTCCTGCCAGACCTGCGTGTCCTGCTGTTCGGCGAACAGGTCGATATTGATGCCGATGCCAAAACTTTCGATGCCAGCGTCATCCTGCACGCGGGGGTCATCGGGCTGTGCCGACAGTTCGTGATAGATGCGGTGCAGCTCGTCGCGGCTCGGGAGCAGTTTTTCCAGCAGCTCACCGTGAACGCCGGTGCGGGTTTGCAGCGCTTTGATCACCGTCTGCACGGTACGCTGTTTCTGCGCCGGATCGGCAGTTTCACCTTCCTGATACCAGCTGCCCAGCAGATTATCGCCCAGTTCACGACGCAGTTCGTCACGCTGTTCCGCCAGACGGTTAAGGCGAATTTCCGGACGGATTTCCGCTACCAGATAATCGGCCATGCGTTGTAAACCGCGATCGTCCATGGCCAGCAGCGCCCCCCAGGCATCGCCCGGATTACCCACGTGGCGTTGCACGGCCTCGTCGTAATGCACGGACTCGGTCATACGGCGGTCAAACGGCGTCAGCACCCACACCAGACCCGGTTTGCGGCGGCTGCGCACCTGCGGGTTTTCGCCGTGCATCTCTTTGACCCAGTGCTCCAGCGTGCGGCCCACGGCCACCACGTCCTCACGTTTATCGGCGGCGGTGCACACCATCAGCATGTTCATCTCATGGCGATCGGTATAACGCTCCGGTAAATAGGCGATCTTGGCGCGGAACAACGGAGTGATGTCGTCTTCGCCGTCAATTTCTTCATCTGCCGCGCCGTAGCCAGGTAAATCCAGTAAGTCGATCTCTTCAAACAATGCTTCACGCGGGGGAGAAAGCAGGGGAATTTGCACTTCAGCGGCCAGCATCGTCAGTTCTTCAAGTGACAACGTCACTGGCGCAGCGCTTTGATCGTTAAATTCAGGACATACCGAAATTTCAATATCATAGGCCGGTGACTGGCTGAAAATTCCGTCAGCCGGTTGCATAGCATCATCAACCAGAACGCCCAGCGGCGCGAGAAGACTTTGTGCGCCACCCAGATGTTGCAGCGTGTGGGCGTAATGACGATATGCCGTGGTCAGCGCAGGCACATTGCCCCACAAAAGAGAGAACAGACGCGCACGGTCGTCGATGTTCAGATAGGGTGCGAGCTTCACGGCGACCGGCCAGTAATGCGCATTCAGATGACGGAAACGGCGGGCGTCGAGGCGAATCATGGAATCCCACAATCCCATCATCTCCTCACTACTGAATCCCGGCACCGGTAAAGGCTGACGATGCATAGCCAGTGTATTCAGATGCTCGGTGATCTGCCGGGTATCCGGCACGTGATACAACGCATCCGGCTGGAAGGCACGAACCATAATGCGCGCCAAATCGGCTTCATTGAGCAGCAACACGCGAACCGGATAGGCGCGGTCTTTCAGCTCGGTCTGACGGGTGAAGCGGGTCGCAAGACGCGCGGCGCGGTTGCCAGGATTAATCTGTGTCAGGTAATCGAGCGTCACGCCGCCGAGCCGGGTTTCAAGACGGCCATAGTTACCGGCCGCCAGCGCACAAATCAGGTAGGATTTGCCTGCCTGTGAATGGCCGTAAAAGCCTAGAGTTTGCGTGAGTTTTGCCGCCTGCGTCAGGCGGCGCGCTTTATCGCGGCAGCGCTGAAGTTGCAGATTCAGGCGATCGGCTTCCAGATCCAGACGCGGTGCCTGAACGCGGGTCAGTTCCACCCACTCCAGCGCATCACCGATGGTGTCATCAATCTGTGTAAATTGCTGTTCCAGCAGGCCGGCATTCAGATTTTCTGAGGTCGTGTTGGTTAAAGTCATGAGACGAATACGCTCCCACTGTCGATCCAGTAATGGCTCTCGCCCAGTGTGTTCAGCCGAAGTCGCAGGTGATGAGACGGCACTTTGGTGCCGTTATCCAGCACTGCGCTGGCGATGTCGAAATACTCCGGCGTCGGGTGATCTTCCCCCTTTTTTACCGCCAGTTTCACGCGCAGCACGCTGTCGCCTGCCACTTTACGCGCCAGTTCCGGCTCGGCAATGGACAGGGTGTACAGCGGCGACGCCGGCCAGCGTTCGTTTTCCAGCTGGCGGAAGCCCAGACAAATCGCGCCGCGAATACGGAAACTGGCCGCGCCGTCGAGTTTGTAATCATGCGCGTCCAGATCGATATCGCTGTAACAGACGTTGTCATCGGTCAGCGCCTGATTGCCATCGAGCATGCCGAGATAGCGCACGGTGGAATACGGTTGAAAATCACCGGCTTTGAAGTAGAAGCCCGGCAGCCGCAGATCCAGCGCCAGCAGACACAGCATCGCGCCGACGGCGGCGGTAGATTTCGGGTTATCAATACGCCCCAGTTTATTGAACGGATACCAGCCGCTGGTGTGATAGCCATCCAGCGACAGCATACGGTTGATCGGCAGCGGTTGCAGGTGGCGGAACAGCGCCTGAATACCGGGGAAGCGCGAAGGGCGACCGGTCAGCAGCAATACGTCGCAGTCATGCAACGAGACCACTTCGCACAGCGAACGCAGGTTTTGCGTGATGCTCATGCGGTTGGACAAAAACTCGCTGTGCAGCTTACTGAGTTTCAGCACCAGCGGGGCCTGCAAAATGTCGAACACCGGCGAACCGGCGGGCAGCGCGCGCTGGATCTCGCCGTGCAGATAGTCGAGGACTTTTTGTGTCGGACGTTGTTCAAGCAACTCGCCGAAAGGGGCGTCGATTTCTGCGTGGGTATCGAGCGGATCGAAACGTTCGTACACTTCCAGTACCGCGTGCGCCAGAGGAATGAAAATCTGCAAAGTGCTTTGCTGGCGCAGCGTCGCGTGACCGTCCATCCGACCTTCGCTGCCGAACAGGCGGGTCATCAGGCCGTCAGGATTGGCCAGACCGGCTTTTTTCAGCGTGGCGTGCAGGGCAGGCAAAATATACAGCTGGATGACATCGAGCAGAATATCGTCACCCGCCACTTTAAAGCCTTCACGGAACAGGAGGCGTGGAGTAATTTTGACGTTATTGCCCATGCCGTCGTCGAGCCAGTATTGCGTGATAGCCAGATCGGTCGTGCCGCCGCCGATATCAATCGAAGCGATACGCAGGGTTTTGCCAACAGGTTCATCGTCAGCCAGCTGGCGATCCGGGCGCGCCATGCTGGCAAAAAATTCGCCGGTATGACCGCCAAAATTCACCTGCGTTTCGTTGTACAGGTACACCATCTGCCCGCAGGTGGCTTCGTCCCACTCCATCTGCACATCCGGCACCGGCATACGGCTTTTGGCTTTGTCGGCCTGCGTTTTAAAACCGTCGTCCGACGGATGCCAGCCCATGGATTTCCACACCAGACCAATCGCTTCCTGCATCCGGCGGCGGAAAATCTCACGCTCCGGTTTCGGCATCGCCGAAGGCAAGGTCAGAATGATGTTACGCAGCTGGCGCGGCGCGGAAGAGCGCAGCATTTTGGCGCGCTGGGCGGGGCTGTTGATTTGCATCAGCGCCTGGGCCAGCAGTTCGGACAGCATCAGCGTCATCACTGAACTGCGGCTGTAGTGCGCGGAAAACACCGGCAGACGTTCTTCCGGCGCGAGATCTGACAGCGGCTGGCCTTCATCATTGATCAGAAACGTCAGCGGCATCGCGGCGGCGACCGGTTCCTGCACCGCGCCGTGACCGCCCTGACTGAAACGCCAGCCCGGCGTGTAGCTGTCCTCATCCCACAAGTAGCGGCGCGGGCTGGAGAGGCCGGTGGATCCTTCCGTGCCTTCGCGCAACTGCGCCAGACGGCTGGCTTCGCGCCCGGCACGCAGAATCGACGGCCAGATAAAGGCATCATCACGGCCGCTTTCCACGGAGAAGTTTGGTTTGCCGAAGCGTGCCTGCGAGAACTCCACGCGGCTTTCGAACAGTTCGTTATAAAGAAAATGCGGCTGGGAGAGATCGCGCAGTTGCAGCTCGCTGGTTTGTTTCAGGCCGTCGGTTTCGCCGACGTGGTCTTCCACCAGAATGCCGCAGGTGTGCGAATTGCCGACGTCCAGAATCAGATCGACGTTGATCGACGGCTCCTGCAAGGTCGCGCCGTTAATCTTCAGCTCAGGAATACCCAGCTGACTGCCGAGCATCCCCAGCACGTTCAGGTAATGCGCCTGATATTCAAATTCGCGCAGCGCCACTTTGATGTTGCGGACTTCGCGCAGTTCGCGGATCGCCGCCTGCTCGGTGAAGACTTCACGCAACCAGCCGTCTACCCAGGTCTGATCGAGAAAATCGGGCAGCTCTTCGTTATGCCACGCCAGCGCAAAGTTGATGCCGTTTTTGACGTCATCCGGCGTCGGTGCCAGCTGCGTCTGCTCGTCATCGCCTGCCACCACGCGGGTATCAAACGCGATCACCACGCGGTGCGTGCTTCCATCGGCTTCGGGCACATCCAGCGCACGGATTTGCACCCGTGCCCAGTTGTCTGGCCCGGCCATAAAGGTGCGCGGTGGGTTGAAGCGCAGAAACGGCAGCGGAAGCCAGATCTGATCAAGCAACGCTAGGGATTGCTCAAGCGAAAAACTGAACTCCGGGCGAACCACTTCAGGCGCAGCGCCGTCGAGACCCGGCAGGAAATGGCGACCGCTTTGCGCGTTGTAATCCAGACGCAGCAGCGGGCCGTTGGCGCTTTTGCGCACGAACTTGGCGGGCAGTGCATCGTCCCAGACCGGTTTTAGCGCGAAGTCGAGGAACTGGATCCCGCTGTCCTGAATCAGGGTAATTTTTTGTTTAAAATCAGTAATGGTTGCCAGCATGGGTTATTTACCTTCGCGCTTTATCGTCATGGGATACACGGTGTCACCGTTGTAACGGCCCTGACACACGGCAGCGCCGGTCGCGCCCTGGGTACAGCTGATTTCCGGCATCTGATAACGGGAACCGTCGCTGCATTTCGCGCGGTATCGGCTGTTGATCACCAGATTGCCAGACTGCATCAGCCCGGCGTTGATTGCCGCGCGACAGGTGATCCCTGCGCCATAGCTGATTTTCACCGTACCCTGACCTTCTTTAATTTGATAACGCAACACCGGGGGCTTGCCGGTCACCGGATCTTTGATATCCACGATCACATTCCAGTTACCGTTGAGGAATTTCGTCGAGCCGATTTTCACAGCGTCCGGCGGCATCACCAGCGCGTTTTTACTGACAGGCGCCGGTGTGGGAGCCGGTTCTGCAACCACCGGATTTTTCTCGGCCTCGGCGACCGGTTCTGGCGAAGGCACCACTACGGCCGCAGGCGCAACCGGCAGAGGAACCGTTTCAGGAGATTTCACTTGTGGTGCCGGGGTTTCAGAGGCTTTCGCTTCGGGTTCGGCTGCAATCGCCTTAGGTGTGATGACTTCCGGCTCAGGTTTCGGTTCAGCCTTCACGACGACAGGTTGCGGCGCAGGCGTACGCGAATACATCCAGCCTGCGGCAGCACAGGCCAACACCAGCGCGCACACCGGTAACGCCCACAGCAGTGGCGAGACTTTACGGCGAACGACCACGGGCTCCGGCGCGGGCACATCCATTTCGGCGGCGCGGGCCTCGATGGTTTTCACCCCGTTAACCGGCCCGGCAGGCGGCGTAACTGGCGTTTCCACCGGCGTGGTTTCTGCGGTCATCGCGAACGCAGGAAGCGGTTCTTCGGCTTTCAAAGTCTCGCGCAGGCAGGCGAACGCGTCGGTATTGCTGCTGTTATCGAGGCTGACAAAGCCCCAGAACGTCAGTACCGGCTGGCCGCCGACCAGATAGACGTGATTTTGATCCGGGAAACGGAAGGCTTTTTCGAGTAACGCGCCGAAAAACTGCAGGGCCGATTTTTCAGAGGCTTTGGCTGCACTGCTGATTTGCGCGACGCCGTCGAGGCAGTTTTCCAGATGACGCAATGCCGACGCTCGCGCCGCATCCGTCGCCGCTGCCCAGGAAATCACTTTGCCTTCGCGGGGAGAGTACCAGTCGAGACGATCGCCCGATTCATTCAGTTGAGGAATAGCCAGACAATCGGCAATCGACGGTTGTTTACGCAGGCGTAAGGTTTCCCGTAATTGCAGGGCTGATGCATAAACCGGTTGCCCGTTTTCGCCCAGCGCAAGGATGTCGTTGAGACTGCCACTGCGTAAAAATGATTTTGCCACGCCTGAGTAACCCTTGTTGGTTTTGGTCTGCAAAAAGTGCACATAGAAAAGGTGCATGATGCGAGCATTCTGAGTGATTTAAGGGAAATCAAACGGCGGAATAAGCGGTTAAAAGGGTGGCTGTTTGTGGCGTGGGATGGGGAATAGAGGATGACGGAATTTTTACCGTCATCCTGAGTTCAATCAGAAACTCATGCGCGTCAGATTACAAATGAAAACTATCGTAGAGATGGCGTTCAATGGCGGTCAGTTTATTACGATCGTAATTTCCGAAAAACAACGGCCCGCCCAGCGTATTTACCACTACGCCGCTGGCCGTGATGGCTGCAGATTTATAATCACCGACTTTTAACGCATTCACGGTATCACGTGAGAATACTCTGGCTTCCGAAAGTGAAGCCGAGGTTTCAAAAAGCCTCCCTTCAGCTACGGCATTGATGTTTCGCGAAATGCTCTGATATGCCTGTTCAGAAATCCCTACGTTAGCCTGGTGCAACATTTTATTAACACAATAGACTGCCTGAGCGTAGATTGAGAACCGGCTACTTTGCAATATTTTTTGCTCCAGCTGGACTCTGCGCATCAATCCCTGACGTTCGTCACCGTATGGCATAACTATTCTCTCCTTGTAGAATTATTTTAAATCAAATTAAAAATATTTCATGGTGTTGAGTAAATTTACTCAACATCAATCCATGATAATTCCAGGAAAATTTATTAAGAGAAGATAAATCAAAAAACGAGAAGAAACCCACAAAAATATTAATGATTAACTCATTGAAATAATGAGGTATTTATTAAGTGAATGGATTTCAGGTGGTCATATAAACCTACTCAATAAATCAAGTTCTGTTCATATTAACTTCACAATTCCCTTATGCTTTACCAGACACTGCCGCCCCTGCATCCGGTTTTAATCGCAGCATATCCAGCCAGCCGATCAGCGTCAGCAGGGCGATTACCACGAACGCGATTTTAAAACTCATGCCCGGTACGGCCTGCCATTGCATATAATTCACCAGTTGCTCACCGAGCCGCGTACCCAACGCGCCCACTGTAATACCCAGTCCGACCGACAGCTGCAAGACCGTGCTGAACAGGGTGTTAGCATCAGCCATCTGTTTTGCGGGAACGTCAGAGAAGGCCAGCGTGCTGATGCCAGTAAATTGCATCGAGCGGCTCAGGCCGCCGAGAAACAGCAGCAGCATCACCAGCCAGTCCGGCGTGCCGGGCGTCAGGAAGGCGCAGAACAGCAGTGAGAACACGCTCAGCAATCCGTTTACCACCAGCACTGGCCGGAATCCATAACGCCGGATCAACGGCGTGGTCGCCGGTTTCATTGCCAGATTCCCGGCGAAAACCGCCAGCACCAAAAGCCCGGCGTGGAACGGATCCATCCCAAACCCGACCTGTAACATCAGCGGCAGCAAAAATGGCACGGCGCTGATGGTGACGCGAAACAACGAACCGCCGCCCATGCTGACCCGGAAGGTCGGAATGACCAGCGCTCCCAGATGCACCATTGGCGCAGAAGCGCGATACAGGTGTCTTATCGCCAGCACGCAGACTACTAGGCCCAACGCCAGCAACAGCGTGGCCGTCATCCACAGAATGTGATCCTGACTCAATAACTCGAGACCTGTGACCAGTGACAGCATCGCGACGCCGGTCAGCAAAAATCCCCGCTTATCAAAATGCTTCGGCTCCGGCGGACGTGCCTGCGGAAAAAGCCGCCACGCGAGGATCATCGCAATAATTCCCAACGGAACGTTGATGTAGAAAATCCAGTGCCATGATGCGTAGTGGGTGATAAATCCGCCCAGCGGCGGCCCGAGAATGGGGGCAACCAGCGCGGGCCAGGTGAGTGTGGCAATGGCTTTGATCAGCTGAGGTTTGGGCGTTGTTTTCAGCACGGTCAGACGTCCGACGGGCACCATAAGTGCGCCGCCGATCCCCTGAATAATGCGTAAGATGATAAATTCGCTGACGCTTGACGCCATCGCACAGAACAGGGAGGCCAGCGTAAATACGCCCAGCGCGAAGGTAAACACGTTACGCGCTCCGAAGCGCTCCGCTGCCCAGCCGCTGGCCGGGATCAGCACCGCCAGGGTCAGCATGTAAGCGCTCATCCCGGCATTGAGATCTACCGCAGAAACGCCAAACGACAACGCCATCTGCGGCAGCGCGGTGGCGATCACCGTGCCATCGATAAATTCCATGAAGAAAGCCGCGGCGACCAGTAAAGCAATGACGGAGATCCCTGAACTGGCTGCACTGTCCTTCGACGGATGTTGTGCGACATCCGGTTTACTTTGGCTCATGGTGTCTGTCCTGAAAAACGGCAAAATGAAAAGTTAGATGATAAGTAATAAACCTATCACACACCTTTGGCCGGGTTATAGATCCGGGGAGGGGCAAAAAGAGCGGTATGCCAAAATATTACTTATTGTGACGTTGAACATTCCTTTTCAGCCTTTGGGCTTTCCTGAATGAAAAAGCAAGAAAAAGAGGGTTCTCAATCAGCAGGTTTACCTACACTGAACAACGGGATTTTGAACCGGAAATGCTGTCCATCACACCATCAAAAATAATGCTTTAGCCAATATTAAACAGGGGGAACTGAATGAAAAGTGGTGATTATGGCCGTTTGTTATTGCTGGCGGCGATCTGGGGCGGCAGCTTTTTATTTATGCGCATCGCCGCACCAGCTTTCGGGGCGATTAATACGGCGTTTCTGCGGGTGCTCTTCGGGTTCATCGGGCTGGCGGTGATCCTTACCGTGCTAAGAACGCCGCGTAATTATCAGCAGAAATTCGGCAGTTCGCTGCTGCTCGGTGTGATCAACTCCGGTCTGCCGTTTCTGATGTATTGTCTGGCAGCACGCTGGTTGCCCGCCGGATACTCGGCGATCCTCAACGCCACTACGCCGCTGATGGGCGTGCTCATCGGCGGTCTGTTTTTCCATGAAGCGGTGACGTTTAAAAAAGCGCTCGGCGTTCTGCTCGGACTGCTGGGGATTACGCTGTTGACCACCACCGGCAGCGCCGAATCGCTGACACATTTACTGGCGGGAGTGATCGCCTGTCTGGTGGCGACCGGATGTTATGCGATTGCCGGATTCCTGACCCGCCGCTGGATAACCGAGCGCGGCGGTCTGGATCCCAAACTGGTGGCGACCGGCAGCCAGCTTGGTGCCACGTTGTTCCTGCTGCCGTTTTTCCTCTATACCTCGGCGACTGAAGCCCCGGTGATGTGGGCACAACCGCTGATCTGGCTCTGCGTACTGGCAGTGGGCTTCGTCTGTACTGCATGGGCGTACATTTTGTATTTCCGGCTGATAGCCGACATCGGCCCGCTGCGTACCATGACCGTCACATTTCTAATCCCACCGTTCGGGATTTTGTGGGGATATCTGCTGCTTAACGAAACGCTGTCTGAAGGATTTTTTGCCGGTGGGGTGCTGATCTGTCTGGCGGTATGGCTGGTGCTGAGTCCGGGGAGGAAGGTTGCGGTGGAGCGGAGAATACAGACTGGGGATAAGTAAATATTTAATGATTCGGTCTGGTAAAAGTTCCCCTGTAAGCGGAGGACCTTTATTCGTTGGGTGAAAATCCACCATGATGAGTAAGAGGTCATCCGATGTTGTTGTACTCTATGATGTATTTAAGGATGTATCGTTTCGCGCTATCCAGCAGTTTGGAGGCCGGATTGTAACGATAGAACTGCGGTTCGGCGGAGATATCGTCATTTCCGGTGAGGCGATATTACGCATGCTAGATTTACTTGTTCTGCGTTCTGCTCAGGATTCAGGCTATCGTTTCCCACCTTGCTGGCTATGTGCCTAACCGGGGTGATAATAGTACGCCTAATATTAATCTTAAAGGTAAGTAGCTGCGTAAGGAGGGGTTGAGACGGGCGTAAATCTCACCGTTAAAATAACCGATGGCTGTATTGTTCTGGCTCTGGACTGCTACGAAGTGGACGACTGAAGCATGAGTAGGAGGCCTTGCGAAGCCAATTGCGGTATATTAAGCAGGCTTGTCGGGGGATGAGTGTTTAATAGGCTAAACATATAAAATAGCCGGGAGGATATGATTTCCACCCGGTTTTTAGGGGTTATTTTATTTCATAATAAATGTCAACGTTATATTCGTTGTCACTTATAGAAATTACTCTATCAGGAAATTCAAATATTAATGATAAATCAAATGTTCTATTTAATCTGAATGCGCTGACTAAAAAAGAGTGAAAATCATTTCCACGAACAAATACTCCACATCTACCTTCATAAACAAGTAAACAAGAAAATTGTTTATCTACACCCAATAATGAAGTTATAGTAATAATTAACTTATCTATTTCTACAGGTTGTTCTAAACAAACTCTATGATTCTTATCATCAATAGTATTAGCTATTTTTAATTTATCTCTATGCCAAAAAAAATCATCATTATCCAATAAAGAGATAGAGAGTAATTCGAGACCTTCAAGCTTATCAGCAAATTTCCTTGCTCTAAGCATAAGTAGTTTAGCTTCAATTTTATTAATCATAGTAAATATGGTGATCATTGGTTGAAGGATTATTAATTTTCTGATACCTATCATTTTTAAAATCATAGGTTCGGGAGTCTGCACCTGGTTTGGGTTGCCCAGCATGAGTATGTGGTCCAGGTGCTCTTGGATCGGCAGTATGTTCAACGACTACTCTTTTATATCCACGAGCATTTGTATATTCATAATATCGTCCATGAGAACCTAAATCCTCCGAATACTTATAATTAGTTTGTCCTCTTCTCATTGGGTTATTACCAACTTTCCATTGCCTATTCGGTTGTTGAGAACGAGGAACACCCGCAAGATGTTTTGCTTCATTCAAGGCCTTACGACGATTAACACCACCACATTTGAGCCCCCACGGATCCACCCACCCCAACGCATTCGGCGCATACTGATAAAGATTCAGTCCGCCCGCCAGCCCTATCGGGTCATGCTGGGTAAATCGCCCTGAGTCCGGGTCATAGTAACGGTGTAAATTATAATGGAGGCCGGTTTCCCTGTCGAGGTATTGACCTTGCATCCTCAGGTTTTGCGGACCGCCGGTTTTGATTTCCCGCTCGTGCGTTTCCCATTTTACCTTTCCCCAGCTGTCCGGCTGGCCGCGCCAGCACTCTTTGCCTTCGCTGTCGGTCATGGCCTCCGGCTGGCCATTTAGCCGGTTGTGGAAGTAATAGATTGTGCTGTCGTCACCGGCGCCGTCGATGCGGGCGAGCGGGGCGAAGCTGTTCTGGTCGCTGTAGGCGTAGACCTGCGAACTGTGAGATACGAAGCGCCGTTAGAGCGGCGCCTATAGGAAGTGAGGGCTTAGAAAAAATAAAAATGGTTAGGAAAATCAATAAAATTACAAACCATGAGCATTAACCTGAGATTGTAAGTTAACCGCTGAGAGTGTCGCCAAGTAATTTCTCATTAACTATGTACACTCTATTTACATTACCATCAACCAACTTTGAAATATATATTCCATGATTAGAAACTCCTAGTTTTTTAATATAGTTTTTTGCAATTAACTCTTCCTTTGAATGAGTCTGACGAAATTTAACATATGAAAAAACCCAACTTTTTCGCCTGGTTATATATAAATTAGGCGTAATGCAATTTATTTCAGCTACACAGTCCCATTTAGTTAGTGTCACGCAACAAAAATACTCTGAATGCTCGCCACCCAGTTTGGTGCAGGCAAGGTTATTGGCATTTTCTGACAATGTAATTGCATGTGATATTAATAATAAATTATTATCATCAAATGGTCTTTCCTTCAAAAAATCAATCTGAGACCATCTGGAAAATAAAGGTATCTCCTCAAAGGTTTCATAATCTGCATAATATAGATCCTCATTGTCAAGCCCTTCTTTTTCGATGAGTTGCTTTACTTTTATATCTATTTTACTCACAGCTATTCCTCCACATCCCAACCGTGATCTTTCAGCCATTTCAATGTTTTCTTTGAAAATGATGGAGGACCGTCGTGAGTTGTACCATCTTGATTTAATGCGGGATGTCTCCCTTTCACAGGCTTTTTTTGATGAGCATGCCATTGGCTTCCAGGCACACTTTCAGGTTCTGGTTCATCAATACGTTTAATATCTTTTGGACCTTGACCTTTATCAACTTTCTTTTGAGCATCTTTCGGCGTACCGCCACAAGGTCCTCTGGCTAACCCCCACGGATCCACCCAACCCAACGCATTCGGCGCATACTGATAAAGATTCAGTCCGCCCGCCAGTCCTATCGGGTCATGCTGGGTAAATCGCCCTGAGTCCGGATCATAGTAACGGTGTAAATTATAATGGAGGCCGGTTTCTCTGTCGAGGTATTGACCTTGCATCCTCAGGTTTTGCGGGCCGCCGGTTTTGATTTCCCGCTCGTGCGTTTCCCATTTTACCTTTCCCCAGCTGTCCGGCTG